>JAUVYB010000039.1 GCA_030603275.1 Deltaproteobacteria bacterium
GGCTGGGGGAGCAAGGATGCCACTCCAAAAGTTCCTGCCAGCCTTGTGGGCAGGGAAATTCCTCAAGTACATTGGCCTCTGTTACTTTGGACTTGGACTAGTTCGCCTCCTGCCTTTCTGGTCCCCGTAACATAGCATCACTCCTGTCATCATCTGGTGGTTATTCTCCCCAGAAAATGGTTGGGTGCCCAGTTCGCCTTGCCAGCCGCTCGCCTAGTTCAAGTGCCCAGAATCCCAGTGATAAGCGTTGAACTTTCCGCTATCTTGTGTAATGGGGCAACAAAACAAGTTTTCGTGCAGTAAGTAACGCTCTTGGTAATTGTTTAGCCTAGATACGTGTGCCGTTTACTTTTAATCAGGGTGTCACCAAAATCAACAAACCAAACTGGCTTAAGCTCTTTTCGGATACCCAGTCAAGGGCATAATTCGCTAGTCGTGTACTGCTAGTGTTACCTGCCTGAGAGTTGTGGAGCCTTAGCTTAACAAGATGAGTAAATGCGGTCTAAGCACTCGCGTTAACTTTTCCAAGCAAGATGAAGGTCTCTATTTTAGTTTCATGTGGTATTGACAACACAAACCGCGTGAATTATAATTACGACCAGGTGCAATAACAATGAGTTGCGTTGTTACATTCAAGGAAAAGGGATTTAAACTGACCCCGCAGCGTAAACTAATCATGGACATTATCCATGACGATGAGGCCCACCTCACTATCGAGAAAATCATCACCTATGTCCAGGAGAGAATGCCGGGGGTACATAAGTCAACCATATACCGCACTCTGGAGCTCCTGGAAAAGACCGGCTGCGTGTACAAAAGCGAGCTGGGCAACCAGTTTATCTATCATCACCCCGAAGAAGGACATCACCATCACCTGGTATGCCGTAAATGCGGCAAGTCTATAGACTGCGATGAAGACATTTTCGCCCCGGTGGAGAGGTCAATCGGGGCGAAATACGGCTTTCATATCGATTTCAAGCACGTGATTATGAGCGGACTCTGCAAAGAGTGCCGTAGAAAGACCAGTTAGAAAACCAATATATTTTTTTGCCATTAGAATGCGACCAATCGCAATTGCGCTCTTTTGCAAAAGAGCCTGGAGGTTTAAGATGACCCGTTTCAGATTAGATGTGTCCAGACAAACCGGCACAGCTACCCTGTGGAAGGCGACCGATACCCCCTGCGGTTTCAGGCCGGTGCTCGGGTGGTCCAGCATGGACGGAGTGAAAGAATTCGCCGAGATGCTGCTGGATATCTATTACCAGAGGCAAACAGGTCAGGAAGGCCCCGGCGAGGAAGGATATCGGAATCTCTCCCTGAACTAGCGCAACCACGCCGGATACTGAGCTGGGCGATGCCGGCGGTGTCCGTCCTGGAGGCGACTCTATAAAAACTAAATAAAGGAGGTCTTATGAAAAAGAAGGTCATTTTTACTGCCATTCCCCTGCTGATTCTGGTCATGGTCTTGGCCGGCTGTCCCGGAGGTGGGGCGACGGGGACACTCGAGTTTTACGCCAACGGAGAGGACTTTGTGCGCCAGGGATTTGTCTCCAAGGACGGCTGGAGCATCCAGTTCGACCATGTGTATATAACCCTGGCCGATATCGCGGCCTACCAGACCGACCCCCCCTATGACCCCCAGTTGGATGGTGACATCAGCGGCGAGTACACTGTCGGCCTCAACGGAGCATACACCATTGACCTAGCGGAGGGCGGCGCCGACGCTCCGCCGATACTGGTGGGTAAGGTTTTAGAGGCGCCGGTTGGTCACTACAACGCCATCTCCTGGAAGATGGCCAGGGCGGATTCAGGCCCAGCCGCCGGCCATTCCCTGGTAATGATTGGTACCGCCCAGAAGGACGGGCAGATTGTAGATTTCGTTATTAATGTTGAAGAAGAGTGCGAATACCAGTGTGGTGAATACGTTGGTGATGAGCGCAAGGGCATTCTGTCCGACGGCGGCACGGCCGATCTGGAGATGACCTTCCACTTCGACCATATCTTCGGCGACGCCGATACGCCGTTAGATGACGAGCTCAACCTGGCCGCCATCGGCTTTGAGCCTTTCGCCGGTGGTGCTCAGGGTAAAGACGTGATAAATATGGCTGAGATGCACCTGGGGCATGTTGGAGAGGGCCACTGCCACTGCGGCTGCCACTGATTCCGGCCAGAGTGACCGCCTAATCCGATAGTTCCCCCTGGCCAGAGGAGCACGAAATGCGTAACAAATGGAGAGCTATAGCCGCTGTTATCGGGGTGCTGGTGTTGAGCCTGCTCCTGCCGGCGGAAGCGCTGGCTCATGGGGTTAATATCCAGTACACCAGCGATATAGAGATTACGATTGTAGCCAGGTATGATACCGGTACCCCTATGGCTGGTGCCCAGGTGACGGTCTACGCCCCCGACGACCCCACCACCCCCTGGCTTACCGGCGCCTGCGACGACAAGGGCCGCTTCAGCTTCACCCCCGATACTTCCAGACCCGGTATCTGGGATGTCCAGGTACGCCTCGCCGGGCACGGCGGCATGGTGCACATCCCCGTCGGCGAAGGCACCGCCACCAGCGGTGGTATCGGCGGCTATAGCTACCTCCAGGTTGCGCTGATGGCTGCCTGCGTTATCTGGGGGAGCATAGGCACAGCGTTCTATTTCCGGCGGAGGCGGCAGGTCTGATGCACATCCCCGACGGCATTCTCCCCGTACCAGTAACCTTAGCCGGATATGCCGCCACCGCCGCCGTCACCTGGTATTCCCTGCGGAAGATAAGTCAGAAGGAAGACCCGCGCCAGGACATTCCCAAAGCCTCCCTGATGACGGCGGCCTTTTTCGTCGTCTCGCTGATTCATATACCGATTCCCCCCACCAGCGTTCACCTAGTGCTGAACGGCCTTATGGGCGCTCTCCTCGGTTATTACGCCTTTCCGGCTATTCTCATCGGGTTATTCTTTCAGGCGGTAATGTTCGGCCACGGCGGGCTTACCACCCTGGGAGTAAACGCCATCATAATGGGGCTGCCGGCCATCATAGCCGCCTATATCTTTCGCCTACGCAGACTGGGGAACAGAGAAAGCCCCCGCTGGAACGGCGCTTTTGGCTTTTTATCTGGTTTCGTAGCTTTAGGGCTTTCAGTAGCCATGTTCGTGGCTATTTTGCTCACCAGCCTGCCGGCTGATTTGAACGCGGCGGTAGAGCAGGCTGCCATATTCATCCTAATCATCGCCCACCTGCCCCTCATGCTTATCGAGGGCGTCATAACCGCCTTTCTGGTTATCTTTCTGCGGCGGGTACGGCCCGCCATGCTGAGCAGCCTATGAAGCTAGGAATAGACGAATACGCCAGCCTTAACTCAGCCCTACACCGCTGGGACGCCCGCTACAAGCTGGTCGGCCTTATTATTCTAGTCTTTGCTTTCTCCTTTATACGGGACCTCCGTATGCTGCTGGCGATGGTGCTGGTAACCGCCGCCATCTATATTATCTCCGGGCTACCCGCCCGCTTCATACTGAGGTGGCTGCGCTTTCCCTCTTTCATCATCCTGATGATAGTGCTCACCCTGCCCTTCCTTTCCGGGGAGCAGGTAATAGCCAGCCTCGGCCCCCTGGTGCTGCATCAGGAGGGGCTGCTGGCGGCGCTTCTGATTGCCGTCAGGTTTGTCTGCATCGTCACCGTCGGCATCACCCTGCTCGGCACGACACCACTCCTGAACAGCATCAAGGCCATGAGGGCGCTGGGGCTACCGCTCATCATAGCCGATATGGCCCTGCTTACCTTCCGCTACCTTAATGAGCTGGGGCAGGACCTGAGCCGAATGTTAACCTCGATGAAACTCCGTGGCTTTCGCCAGCACCATTTCAGCCCCAGTGGGCTGAGAACATTCGCCTGGCTGAGCGGCAGCCTGCTGGTGCGCAGCTATGAGCGCTCGGAATGGGTATATAAGGCAATGATTCTACGGGGCTACGGCCAGTCTTCCCGCCCGCAGGGGGAATATCAAGCCCACCCCAGAAACGCACTCATTCTGGGGGCCATTGTCCTCGCCGCCGCCGCCCTTGTCGCCGGGGATATCTTGCTCGGACACAATATTGCCACTATACTACAGTGATTGGAAGATGGACGAAATATTAGAAGCGAGGACATTACAACCTGAAACCGCCGAGCCGGTGCTCACCGCCAACGGGGTCTGGTTCTCCTATCCGGACACCCCAAACGTTTTGAAGGATATAGCTATCGAGGTGATGCCGGGGCAGAGGATGGGGCTAATCGGCCCTAATGGTGCCGGCAAGACCACCCTTTTCCTGGTTATCTGCGGCATGTTGAAGCCCAGTGCTGGAGAGGTCTTCCTGCTGGGCAAACCCGTTGCCTTCGGCAAGTTCAACCCCCAGGTGGCCCTGGTCTTCCAGAATCCGGATGACCAGCTTTTCTGCCCATCGGTGAGAGAGGATGTCGCCTTCGGGCTCCAGAACATGGGGCTCCCTAGGGAAGAGGTGGAGGCTAGAGCGGCAGAGGCGTTATCAACCGTGGGGGCCAGTCGGCTTGCCGAGAGACCGGTACATCACCTCTCAGAAGGTGAGAAGCGTATAGTGTCAATCGCCAGCGTACTGGCGATGCGCCCGGAGCTGGTGATGTATGATGAACCCAGTGCCAATCTGGACATCCGCTCCCGGCGGCGCTTGATTCGCCTTTTGCAGTCATCAGCCGAGACCATCCTGGTCGCATCTCACGACCTTGAGCTTGTCTTGGAGGTATGTGAGCGTGTCATTTTGATAGACGAGGGGAAAATCGTCGCTGACGGCAACCCGCGGGAAATCATGGGTGACGAACAACTGATGGAAGCCCACGGCCAGGAGAAGCCCCATTCGCTCATCCCCCACCAGATACCCCACCATTAGGCGTTCTATAAGCAGTACTTACGCTCCTTCAGCTATTCTTAGGAAATACGCGGATATTAGTTATTTAGTAAAATTTCCTCTTGACTCTTTAGGATATAGCCATATCACACAAAAGTCAGAATTGTGCAATCTGTAATTCGTAGCGTCTCCCAGAGCGCCACATCCGTATTCCAAGGCACGTTGTACTGATCTGTTTCTTTATCGCTTGACATGACAACATAGTTTTGATTATGCTCCGCTTGACGGCGTTCGCTTTCGGGCACATTATATGTAGACCGTCAGCGATAATGGGACACAAATAGGGCCACTAAAACCGTACACTCTTGATGGGTGGCACGAGCTCCTTTAGAGGTAGTAGACTGACTAAACAGTGAAAGGAGCGAGTTGTGTCCCAGGAAAACAAAGATAAAGCTAATGCTGCCGAGGCCAGAACCCAGCAAACCAGGGGCTTCATGCAGCAGGTTAGAGTAATAACCAGGCGGAAGTACACCCCTGAGGAGAAAGTCCGTATCGTGCTGGAGGGGTTCCGTCGGGAAGTGGCAGTCAATGAACTCTGTCGCCGGGAAGGCATCAAGCCGGGAGCCTACTACGCCTGGACCAAGGACTTCATGGAGGCTGGGAAGGAGCGGCTTACCCGGGATACCGTCAGGGATGCCACGCGCCAGGAGATAAACGAGATAAAGCGGGAGAGCGCCGACCTCAAACACCTGGTGGCTGACCTGTCCCTGGATGTATACCGTCTCAAAAAAACGGCTATTCCTCCATTGAGCCGCGACGGCGCATGAGTGCCAGGGACAAAGCTATTATCCTGGCCCAGGTAGAAAACAAGTCCAGGGGCAAACGGCAGGCGCTCATGGCGCTGGGGATACCGAAAAGCAGCTACTATCGGTGGCGGCAGTGGCAACGGTGTGATGGACTGGAGTCCCACTCAGGAGACAGGGGAAGGCCGTGGAACCGGATCACTCCCGAAGAAGAAGGCAAGATACTGGCGGTAGCCCGGGAGTATCCTGAGTTCAGTAGCCGGCAACTGGCCGCCTGGATCACAGACAACGCCGGCTTTGCCGTATCCGAGTCGACGGTATACCGCATTCTAAGAAGGGAAGGGCTGATAAAACGTCAGGAGGTGCAGCTCGTGGCAGGGAAGGAATACCATACCAAGACCACGCGGCCGCACCAGATGTGGGCTACCGACGCTTCCTACTTCCGGGTGATCGGCTGGGGCTACTATTACCTGGTGACCGTGATGGACGACTACTCCCGTTTCATCCTGGCCTGGAAGCTGCAGAAAGACATGTCGGCTAACTCCCTGATCGAGGTGGTACAGGAAGCGGTGGACACTACCGGCATGACCGATGTACCTGTCGAGGACCGTACCAAACTGCTCTCGGACAACGGCGCTGGCTACGTCTCCAGGTCCTTCCGGGACTATCTGCAGCTGGTGGGCATCGGACATATTCTGGCGGCGCCCTTCCATCCCCAGACCAACGGAAAGCTGGAGCGCTACCACCAGAGCATCAAGAGGGAAGTGAACCAACTACCCTATGAGCTACCCAGCCAGCTGGAACGGGCAATTGCCGACTTCGTCGACTACTACAACTACCGCCGTTACCACAAGGCACTCGGTAACGTGACGCCTGCCGATGTCTTATATGGCAGGAGAGAGGAGATCCTGGAGCGTCGAAAGGAGGTGCAAATACAAACGATTAATCGCCGCAGAGACTACAACCGGGGCATCAGGGAGCTTGTTAATGCCGCCTGATCATGCCAAAGTGTTCGGTTTAAAAAGTGTCCCATTTCGCTGATTGACAACAC
>JAUVYB010000035.1 GCA_030603275.1 Deltaproteobacteria bacterium
CCCCCCCCCCCACACGGCCTCCCCTCTTCATAATCTCCTACCCCACCCCCCCTTAAAAAGGTATGACCCCATCTTCCCCCCCCCCCCCCCACCGACGAAATTTATATATGTCTCACTTCTATAGGGTGGGTCTGGGTGGGAAAGAAAACGCCCTCTAAAACTCCCCCTACTCCTTCCAAATCTTCCCACCCTCGGGCAGGACAAACAAATCCTCCCCGCCCAGCTTGGCCCGGAGCGTTGCCTTTAAGCTATCTATGGGGACCCGTATCTGCCGCAGGCTGTCGCGCTCCCTGATGGTGACCTGCTTATCCTCCAGCGACTCGAAGTCAACGGTGACGCAGAAGGGCGTGCCGATTTCGTCCTGTCGCCGGTAGCGCCGCCCTATACTTTGAGCATCGTCGTACTGCACCATCCACTGCTTGCGCAGGTCGGCGTAAATCTCTCTGGCAAACGAGGCAAGGTGCTCTTTACGGCTCAAGGGCAGCACCGCCGCCTTGATTGGCGCCAGGTCGGGGTGGAGGTGAAGCAGCACCCTTTTTTCGCCCTCGGCTTCATCCTCGTCATAGGCGTCGCAGAGGAGAGCTAAAAAGGTGCGGTCAACCCCGGCCGATGGCTCGATAATATAGGGAACAATATGTTCTTTGCTCTCTTCATCATAGTAGCTCAGGCCCTTGCCGCTGGAGTTAGCGTGCTGCACCAGGTCAAAGTCACCCCGGTTGGCGATACCCTCCAGCTCGGCCCAGCCCATGGGGAACAGGTAGTTGATGTCGGAGCACTCCCGGGCGTAGTGGGCCAGTTCCTCCTTATCGTGCGGGCGGAGCTTAAGATTTTCCCGCTTAATCCCCAGGCTCACGTACCAGTTGACGCGCTCCTCAACCCAGTAGTCGAACCACTTCTTGTCCATCCCCGGCTTGACGAAGTACTCGATCTCCATCTGCTCGAACTCGCGGGAGCGGAAGATAAAGTTGCCGGTGGTGACCTCGTTGCGGAAGGACTTACCTATCTGGGCGATGCCGAATGGCAGCCGCTTCCTTGTGGTGTTTAACACATTTTCAAAGTTGACGAACATGCCCTGGGCCGTCTCCGGGCGCAGGTAGACCACGCTGGCTTCGTCCTCAACCGGCCCGATAAAGGTCTTAAACATTAAATTAAACATGCGGGGCTCGGTCAGTTCGCCGCCGCAGTCGGGGCACTTATCACCCTCCAGTTCATCACTGCGCCAGCGCAAATGACAGCCCTTGCACTCCACCAGGGGGTCGGAAAATCCCTCAACGTGCCCGCTGGCCTGCCATATCTGGGGGTGCATCAGGATGCTGGAGTCCATCCCCGCCATGTCGTCGCGCTGCTGGACCATCGCCCGCCACCAGGCGTCTTTGATATTTCTCTTTAGCTCCACCCCCAGTGGCCCGTAGTCCCAGCAGCTGGACAGCCCGCCGTAGATTTCACTGCTGGGGAAGATGAAGCCGCGCCGCCGGCATAGAGATACGAGCTTTTCCATTTCAACCTTGGCTTTTGCCGGTTCGGTCACAGCATACTCCTTAGAGGTTATTGATTAACCCCATCCCCTGTATCCCCTTCCCCTTAACAAGGGGAAGGGGAAGATTTTTTTAGAAGAGGGGCTTCGCCCCTCTTAAACTCCCCGTTTTTGCCTCCCCTTATCCCCCCACCCTGCTTTTAACCAGTGTTTTGCTTCCCCTGTCCGGTTTCCCCCTTTCATAAAGGGGGACTAAGGGGGATTTTCCCCTCTCATGGACTGCCTGGCTTTTAAGAAAATAACTACACCCAGCACCATCAGGGCTATAGTCGCCAGTCCCAGGACAACTATCAAAAACAGCCACATCGGCAGGATGTGTATTTGGTATGAATTGTAGCTCAAAATATCCAGCATTGCAAAGAGGAGTATAAGCTGGGGTAGCGCCAGGATATTACCCATGAATGATACTACCCGTCCCGCCCTCACCCCGCCGCTACTGGCCCAGCCGGACCGCCTGTCGAGCCGGGTTGTCCCCCAGGCAATGCCCCAGGCCAGCAGAACAAAGAGCAGCTGCGGCGCCAGCAGCGTGACCCCGGTCATCTCCGGGCCAAGCCAGTTGTCGGGGTTACCGTCCATGTCAAAGTGTACGGCGACCTCGGCGGGAAGCATGTGATAAAAGAAGGCAAAAAGGATTAGGGAAAGGAGAAATACAATCACCGGGGCTATGATATAGCTCCAGCGGAAGGATAATCTATCTGACATGATTATCTTATCGTATTATCTTACCGGCAGCCGCCTAAAGATAAGGGGCCAAGACCCGCATCGGTGAAACGATGTTCTTCGATAAAGCCAGCTCTTTAGCCGGTATACCCAGGGCAACGCCTATCAACTGGGTGACGAAGAGGACGGGCAGGTTATAGCTGGTATTGAACTTGGAGTTTACCTGGCTCTGGTAGGCGTCGAGGTTGATCTGGCACAGTGGGCAGGGGGTCACCAGGCACTGCGCACCGCGCTCCTGGGCGTTCTTTAGCAGCTTGTTAATCAGCCCCAGAGCCACATCCGGTTCGGGCATAATCAGCGAGCTGCCGCAGCAGCGGGCTTTCAATTCCCAGGGGACGGCCTCGGCCCCCAGGCTGGTCACCAGCTCGTCCAACGAGTGCGGTGATTCCGGGTCGTCAAAGCCGTTGGGGCGCACCAGCTGGCAGCCGTAGTATGACGCCACCTTCAGCCCCTTAAGGGGGTTGGTTACCTTGCCGCTGAGGCCCTCCGGGGTGATATCGGTATACAGGACCTCGGCCAGGTGCCGCACCTTAACCCCGCCGCCGTAAGTCAAATTACCCGCCGCCAGCGCCTCGTTCACATTCTCCCGGAAATCAGGCAGCTCTTTAAGGTGGGTATTGACCGATGACAGAACAACATAGCAGTTGGAACAGGGGGTCACCAGGTCAAGCCCCGTCTTCTCGGCCAGGGCCAGATTTCGGGCGGCCATGGCGCCCGCCTCCAGCTTGTTCACCGAATTATACGGAGTGGAGCCGCAGCAATTCCAGTCCTCAAGCTCAGCCAGGTCGATATCCAGTGCCCTGGCCACCGGCGGCACAGAAATACCAAGAGGGCTGGCCGTCGCCTCTGCCGAGCAACCGGGGTAATAGGAATAGTGTTTCATTTGGCACCCCCCAGCTTCTTGGCTTTATCCATAATAGCCTTAAATTCCTTCATCCCCTTTATCCGTGTCGGTCTTAGCGGCATACGCCCGTGCAGGAAAAGGCCCAGCCCCACCGGCGCCAGCTTGATTGCGGAAAAGGGATTGGTCTTCAAGAAGAGCTTAATCATCATACCCAGCTCATACACCCGGCCGTTGCCCCTGGCCGAATCAACAAAGCACTGATACATCACCGGCGTCCGGCTCTGCTTGGTGCTCAGGCCGCTGCGGAATGCCAGCACCTCTAGGGCATGCATAATATCAGCCGGCTTAATATCCCTGGGACAACGCACCGTGCAGGTATAGCAGGAGGCGCAGAACCACATGGAGTTACTGGATAGCAGCTCTTCCCTGAAACCGGCCCGCACCATGGCGATAACCTGCCGCGGCGGGTAATCCCAGTTGTTGGCGGTAGGACAGGAGCCGGTGCAAATACCGCACTGAATACAGGAATGGATAGCCTCACCGCCGGGGACGGAACAAACCTCGTCAATAAAGCTTGTCTTAGCCGCCGGAGCCTCGACCATTGTCTCAGCCATTTACACTCCTCCTTTTCTCTGGGTCCCTGGTCTATTTTATAACAGGGTCTATTTTATAACAGATTTATACCAATGCCCCTTCAATCTCAGCCATAAGCTGCTCGGTGGTAAAGTGCCGCCCGATAATGGCGCCGCTGGGACAGGCAGCCACGCACACACCGCAGCCCTTGCAGAGGGCATCATTGATAACAGAAACCTTCTTCTCCTCGTCAAAGGAGATGGCGCTGTACGGGCAGAGGTCGCTGCAGGTCTTGCACCCGGAACAGAGCTCCTCAACGATGACCGAGGTGGCCGCCTCAACCTCAATCGAGCCGGCGCTTATGGTAGCCAGGGCCCTGGCCGCCGCCGCCGAAGCCTGCGCCACCGTCTGGGGAATATCCTTGGGCGACTGGCAGCAGCCCACCACGAAAATGCCGTCGTTCATGGTAGCTACCGGGTCAAGCTTGGGGTGCTTCTCCAGGAAGAACCCGTCGGCGCTGCGGCTGATAGAGAACATCCGGCCAACCTCTTCGACGTCGGCCCTGGGCTGTAGCGCCGTGCTCAGCACCACCATATCCACCGGGACCCGGCGCTGCCGGCCCACCAGTGTGTCCTCCCCGATAATAATCAGCTTGCCTTCCTCCTCGGGGCTCTCGGCGATATTGGTCACCTCGGCCGGGCGTCCGCGGACAAAGGTCGTCCCCTCTTCCAGAACCCTGTTATAGAACTCCTCAAAGTTCTTACCCACGCACCTGAGGTCGATATAGAACTCGGTAACCTCGGTTCCGGGAACATGCTCCCTTATCAGGTGACTCAGCTTCATAGAGTACATGCAGCACACCTGGGAGCAGTACTCGTGATATTTCTCGTCGCGGCTGCCCACGCAGTGGATAATACCCACCGTCTTGGGGTGGGAGCCGTCCTTAAGCGTTACCTCACCGGCTGTCGGCCCCGAAGCGTTAATCATCCTCTCAAACTCCAATGCGGTGAGCACGTTATCCAGGCGTCCATAGCCGTAGTTATAGATCGGGGTCGGGTCAAAGGAGTCATAGCCGGTGGCAACGATGATATTGCCCACATCCACCTCCACCGTCTCATCCTCCATATCCTGGAAGATTGAATTGGCCTGGCAGGCCTTAACGCACTCCATGCACTCCGAGCACACCCCGCAGTTCAGGCAGCGCTGGGCTTCCTCTATAGCCGTCTTTTCGTCAAGCCCCAGCTCAACTTCGGTAAAGCCCTCACGCTTACTCGCGTCAAGGGTCGGCATCGTCGGCCGCTCTTTGCACTCCACCCCCTTCTTGGATATATCCTTCACCATTTTAACCGCCTTGGGCCTCCCCTCCTTAAGGTCAACCCCTCTCAGGTGGCGGTCTATAGAGGTGGCAGCTTCCTTACCGGCGGCAACGGCGGCAATAACATCGGACGGACCGGAAACCACATCACCGCCGGCGAAAACGCCCTCGATATTGGTCTGCAGGGTTACCTGGTCGACCTGCAGCGTCCCCCAGCTGGTGTACTCCAGCTCCTTGGGAAGGGCTGTCTTATCCACCCCCTGCCCGACGGCCATAATCACGCTATCAACGTCCATATCAAATTCCGAGCCCTTAATCGGCATCGGGCGCCTGCGGCCGCTGGCGTCGGGTTCGCCCAGCTCCATGCGGATACACTGGATGCCGGTTACCTTGTTGTCCCTGGCCAGGACCTTAACCGGCGCCGCCAGGATGTTCAGCTTTATCCCTTCCCGCTCGGCCTCATTCACCTCGTCACTGTCCGCAGGCATCTCGGCACGGGAGCGCCGGTAGACAATGACCACCTCCTCCGCCCCGAAACGCTTGGCCACTCTGGCGGCATCTATGGCGGCGTTACCGCCGCCGATAACGGCCACCCGCTTGCCCAGGTCAACCTTGGTTCCCGAATTCACCTTATTTAGAAAATCAAGTGCGTGAAACACGCCCTTGGCGTCTTCGTCGGGGATACCCATCTTCTGGCTTACCCAGGCTCCGCTGGCCAGGAATATCGCCTCGTAGCCCTGGTCGAAGATATCCTTAAAGTTCTTCACCGGGCTGTTGGTCTTTATCTCCACCCCCAGCTCCTGGATATAACTGATGTCGTTGTCCAGTGCCTTCTCGGGCAGGCGGTAGCCCGGAATCCCGTAGCGCAGCAGGCCGCCGGGTTTAGGGGCCGCCTCGAAAACGGTTACCGGGTAGCCCTCCCTTATCAAATCGTAGGCTGCTGCCAGTCCCGCCGGGCCGGAGCCGATAACGGCTACCTTGTCCTCTTTGGTCCTCTCGATGGGAGTGGCCTTCTCCCGGCCCACGCTCATCTCGTAATCAGCCATGAACCGCTTTAAGGAACGTATGGATACCGGCTGGTCAACCTTGCCCCGCTCGCACTCGGTCTCACAGGGGTGGGTGCATACCCGCCCGCAGACTCCGGCAAAGGGCATGGTTCGCCGCAGCACTTCAAGGGCTTCCTTGAACTTACCCTGAGAGATAAGGGCTATATACCCCTGGGCGTTAACTCCGGCCGGGCAGGCCACCCTGCAGGGTGGATAACCCCGCTTATCGATAGTAAAGGCGTTGGGCACAGCCTGAGGGAAAGGCCGGTAAATGGCCTTCCGGTTGCCCAGGCCCAGGTCAAACTCGTTGGGCACGGTAACGGGGCATACGGCAGAGCACTCGCCGCAGCCGGTGCACTTGTCTACATCCACATACCGGGCCTTCTTATTTATCTTGACCTTGAAGTTGCCCACATAGCCGGAAACATCCTCCACCTCGGAATAGGACATCAGATCAATATAGGGATGGGCGCCCACCAGGCTCATTTTAGGGGTGAGAATACAGGCGGAACAGTCCAGGGTGGGGAAGGTCTTATCCAGCTGTATCATATGCCCGCCAACGCTGGGATCCTTCTCTACTAGGTAGACCTTATGCTTGGAATCGGCAATCTCCAGTGCGGCCTGAATGCCGGCCACGCCCCCTCCCACCACCAGAGTGTTGGGGTTGACCGGGACCTCCCTGGTCTCCAGCGGCTCCTGGTAGTAAACCCGTCTTACGGCGGCGCTCACCAGCGCCTTGGCTTTCTCGGTAGCGGCAGCCTTGTCCTCGGTCACCCAGGAGCAGTGCTCCCTGATATTAGCCATTTCAAATAAATAGGGGTTCAAGCCCGATTCCTGGCAGACCCGCCGGTAGGTTCGCTCGTGAAGTGTCGGTGAGCAAGACGCCACCACTACACGGTTTAACCCCATCTCCTTGATATCCTGCCGGATAAGTTCCTGCCCCGGGTCAGAGCACATATACATATAGTTACGTGCTATAACTACATTGGGTAACGTAGCCGCAAATTCGGCAACTGCCTCCACATCCACCGTACCCGCGATATTGGTCCCACAGTGACAGACATACACGCCAATTTTCGGCTCCAATTTGCCCTCCTTTGCCTTCTTAGCTTTCAGTGGGGGGGTATCGAAAGGTGCAGTTTGTCCAATCAAATTATATTAACACACGCATCTATTGCGGTCAAGAAAAACAGGTCATTTCACCTGCGTGAAAAGACGGGGTTTACCGCCTATTTCTCAGCAGAATAATCGGTCAGCTTATCCACCAGCCCCTTCTGCCCCATAACCAGGGTCAGGTCGCTGCGCGTTCTCTCCAGCACCCCTCGGACCATGTCGGTAGTACGGCGCAGACCGCCGGTTATGGCATCGGGAAAGTCCATGGAAACAAGTGCATTATAGATATCATCCATTGCCCCCAGCAGCTCTTCCCCCTGGGACAGGCTGCCACCCCTCATGCTATCCAGTATATACCGCCTCAGCTCGCCGGCGGCCTCGCCCATCCCGTTCAAATAGGCGGCGGCATCGATGCCCAGCTCATCGGGGCCGGGCAGGCGCTTACCTGTGACCAGCGCCAGGGTGATACTACCCTCGGCAAACTCCTTGCGGGCGTCCCTGACAAAACCGGCATAGCCGAGCTCGCCATAGCCGGAGGCATTCTGCTCAACCTCGGTCAACCGCTTGCGGGCCAACTCAAGCAGTTCCTTAGCCTGGTCAAACTGCTGGCGGTGAACCGCCCGGATAGCATTGGCACAGTGCCGGATAGTCTCGCGGCACAGGGGCAGAACTCTTTCCCTGGCGGTGTCTTTAGCCTCCAGGTCCCCCCGTATATTCTTGGCAATCACTTCCAGATTATCAGTCGGTCCACTCATTTTCCCGCCTCAAAAGCCTTTATTACCTGTCGGGCTGCTTCCTCCGCGTCCTCCGCCCGCAGTATAGCACTAATCACCGCCACTCCATCAGCCCCGGCGGCGGCAACCTCCCCCGCGTTATCCCTATTAATCCCCCCGATAGCAACCAGGGGCACACCCACCACCCCCTTCACCCGCCGCAACATATCCGGTCCAACCACCTTTGCCGTTTCTTTAGACAATGTCGGGTACATCGAGCCCACGGCAATGTAATCAGCCCCACCCGCCTCCGCCGCCTTAGCCTGCTTCAGGCTAGTCACCGAACAGCCCAGTATCATATCAATCGGCAGCAGCCTGCGAGCCGTCGCTACGGGCAAATCCTTCTGCCCCAGGTGCAGCCCATCGGCGCCAACAGCCAGGGCTATATCAAGGTAGTCGTTTACGATGAAAAGTACCCCGTTCTCAGAGCATAAATCTTTTAGCTTTTGAGCAATAGACAGCAACCCATCCCTGCTATCGAGTTTATGGCGCAATTGAATGGCTTTAGCCCCACCCCGGATTATCTGGCCGGCCACCTCAAGGTGGCCGCGTCCGCCCAGTTTTTGGCTGTCGATAATGGCATAGAGCCCACTTAACCGCCCCGCCTTGTCCCGCCGCAGCAATCGGGAAAGCAGTTTCTGCTCTATGGTGTAGAGGTCAAAGCGGGCTTTTTTGAACTTATCGGGCTCCATCCTGGGGGTAGTGCCCGGAATTTTAGCCATCTCCTCCAGGACCCTCAGCGCCTCCTGCACCCGGCGGGCGTTAGACACTACTATAATAGGCAGCTCTTTCTCTTTCCCCTCCCCCAAAACTTCAATATCGATGCCGACATCGTCTGCCGCATCGCGTGACTGGATAAGCTCCTTATTAAAGGCCAGATCGCCCCTGACTATCTCATGGCGCATGGTCTTTAGCTGTTGGGTCAGCTCGGCGTCATCAAGCGCCAGCCGGGCCAGCTCTTCCAGAAGGTGAAGTCCTTCGCCGGCACGGTTCAGGTTGGCGTCAATAATGCGCCGCCTCTGTTCTAACATCATAGCTAAATTCTAGCACAGCCGGATTTATAGTTAAAGCTAACAGGCTTTAAGCCTCACCCACCGCGTTCTCAATCAGCTCAATCCGTGACGGCTTGCTTTTAGAGTCCAGCTCAATGGCAACGACATCGATTCTCCAGAGCTGGGGGATGTTATCATGGGTCTGAAGGTATTGGGCGGCTAACGTCCTCAGTTTTTCTCTCTTGGCCGCCGTAATCGACTCCTCCGGGGTGCCGAAGGCCAGGCTCCTCTTTGTCCTCACCTCGATAAAGACTAGGTAGTCTTTATGCTGGGCGACGAGGTCAATCTCGCCCTCGGTACAACGATAGTTGGCTTCCCGGATGCGGTAGCCGCGTTTTTTGAGGTAGTCACTGGCTAGTTTTTCGCCCAGAATGCCGGTTTCTCTGCGCCTCATTTATTTATTAGTGACCCCATCCCCTTTATCCCCTTCCCCTTGCTAAGGGGAAGGGGAAATATTTTTTAGAAGAAGGGGCAAAGCCCCCTCTTAAACACCCCATTAAACTGCTCTCCCCTTTTCCCCCCACCCTTTAAGTTTTGCTCTTATCCTCCCTTTTAAGAGATGTTAATAGAGGTTCCAACCTCTGTAGGGTGGGAGGGTGGGAAAGAATACTCTCGCTAAAAACTGGGCTAAACCCCGCCCCGGTGGGCCCCGGCCGCCCGGGGGGGGGGGGGGGTGGCGGGTGGGGGGGGGGGGGGGGGGGG
>JAUVYB010000036.1 GCA_030603275.1 Deltaproteobacteria bacterium
AGCAAAATGTAAACCATAATCAACAAAATGTCAACCCCCCTAACCAGAGGAAAGCATGGACATAACCTGTATTCTTTTGTCTTTTTTGAAGCGGGGAAAAGCCATTTTATGACAAATTTTGGAAGGCAGGGACTCTACCAGCTGAGTTACTCCCGCTTGAGTCTCCTTATTCTAGCCAGAAAATCCGGCTTTGTAAAGAACTGGCTTGATAAAATAAGCTAGTTCGGGTAGAATAGGCAAACGGTTGCCTGTTGCCTAAAGCATATTCATCAACTATCCAAATCCAATCAAGTTTAATTTAGGGAAATAACAATATGAAACAAGTGAAAATTATACCCTGCCTGGATATTAAGGATGGGAGGGTGGTCAAAGGGGTGAAATTTGTTAACCTGAGGGATGCCCGTGACCCGGTGGAGGCAGCCCAGGCTTATTGCCGAGAGGGGGCTGATGAGCTTGTTTTCCTGGACATTTTCGCTACCGTGGAGAATAGAAAGACGAGATTGGAATGGGTAAAAAGGGTCTGCGAAGTAGTCACCATCCCCTTTGCCGTAGGTGGCGGTATCAGCAGCATTAAGGATATGGAGGCCCTAATCAAGCTCGGTGTGGACAAGATTTCCATAAATACCTCAGCGGTGAAGACCCCGGAGCTTATTAAAGAAGCTGCCAGACAGTTTGGTAGTGAGAGACTGGTGGTGGCTATAGATGGCAGGAAGAACCCGCCAGGCAGCAATCTTCCCCGACTTGAGGTTGTGGTCAAGAGCGGCACCGAGCCAACTGGTATGGATATTGCCAGCTGGGCAAAGCAGGTGGAGGAGTTGGGTGGTGGGGAGATATTGCTCACCGGTAAGGATGCCGACGGGACAAAAAAGGGTTACGACCTTGAGATGACCAGAGCGGTGGCTGAGGCAGTGGCCATACCGGTTACCGCTTCCGGTGGAGCCGGTAAACTGGAGCATCTTTATCAGGCGGTAACCGAGGGGAAGGCGGCGGCTGTTTTGGCGGCTTCCATCTTCCACTTTGGTGAGATTTCAATTCCTGAGGCCAAGCGTTACCTCAAAGAAAAAGGCATTCCAGTAAAAATATAAATCAAAGGAGTATCAGAGGATGAATCTGCAACGACCAAATGCCAATGAGGCTACTAAAACCGCCAATCGTTCCCGAAATGTATCGCCGATGAGTGGTATCTGTACTCGTTGTATTGACGGGTGCACCGGAAATTGTGAGGTGTTTAAGGCAACCTTCCGCGGCCGGGAATTAATCTACCCCGGTCCATTCGGCGAGGTCACCTCCGGCGGTGACAAGGACTATCCCATTGATTACTCTCACCTTAACATACAGGGATACGCCTTAGGAGCTGAAGGACTACCGGCTGGTGTTACCGGTGACCCTGATACGGCCATCTTCCCGGCGGTAAATACTGAGACTGAGTACGGCTGGGATATCAAGGTTAAAATGAAGGCCCCCGTCTTTACCGGGGCTCTGGGTTCCACGGAGATAGCCCGCAAGAACTGGGACCATTTTGCCGTTGGCGCTGCTATCAGCGGTATTACCCTGGTCTGTGGTGAGAACGTTTGCGGTATCGATCCGCGGCTGGAGCGTGATGCCAAGGGCAAGGTTGTTGCAGCCCCGGATATGGACCGGCGTATTGAAATCTATCGGCGCTATCATCAGGGATATGGTGAAATTCTGGTCCAGATGAATGTGGAGGATACCCGACTGGGTGTTGACGAGTACGTCAGAAAAAAGCATGGACTGGAGACTATCGAGCTGAAATGGGGACAGGGCGCCAAGTGCATCGGCGGTGAGATTAAGGTTAATAGCCTGGAACGGGCGTTGGAACTCCAGAAACGCGGCTATATCGTTACCCCCGACCCGTCAAACCCCGTTGTTCAGGCGGCATTTCAGAATGGCTCTCTAAAGGAATTTGAACGGCACAGCCGTCTTGGTTTTATTGACGAAGAAGGTTTTTATAAAGAAGTAAACCGTTTAAGAGAACTCGGGTTCAAGCGCATTACCCTGAAAACCGGAGCCTATGGACTGCGGGAGCTGGCCATGGCTATCAAGTGGAGTTCCAAGGCTAAAATTGATTTACTGACCATAGACGGAGCCCCCGGCGGCACCGGCATGAGCCCCTGGCGGATGATGGAAGAATGGGGTATGCCCAGCCTCTACCTGCATTCTGCCGCCCGTGAGTTCTGCCAGAAGCTGACTGACAAGGGTGAGCGAGTACCTGATATCGCCTTTGCCGGCGGCTTCAGCAGTGAGGACGGCATATTCAAGGCGCTGGCTCTCGGCTCTCCCTTCACCAGGGCGGTCTGTATGGGGCGGGCATTGATGATTCCGGGTATGGTGGGCAAGAACATTGAGCAATGGCTCAAAGACGACAGGCTGCCCAATACAGTCGGCCAGTTCGGCGCAACACCGGAGGAGATTTTCGTCAACTACGAAGACGTTAAGAATATTGTAGGCGCTGATGAAATGAAGGGCATTCCTCTAGGTGCGGTTGGAATCTACAGCTATGTTGATAAGCTTAAAGTAGGCCTGCAGCAGCTAATGGCGGGGGCCAGGTGCTTCAGCGTGCCGGCGATTACCCGGCGGGAGCTTATGTCCCTGACCGAAGAGTGTGCCAAGGTCACCGGGATACCCTACCTGATGGATGCCTACCGGGCGGAGGCGGAGGCTATTCTGGGATAAGTATAGAGACCTGACCCGATAGTTTGCGGGGCTCCCACGATTTAGGGGTCCCGCTTTTTATTATAGCCCTACAGGATTAGCATGGCATCGCCGAAGCTGTAGAAACGATATTTCTGAGCTATAGCTTCTTCATAGGCGCTAATAATAAAGTCCCGGCCGGCAAAGGCGGCCACCAGCATCAGCAGCGTTGACCGGGGCAAATGAAAATTGGTGAGCATGGCATCAACAAGGCGGAACCGGTATCCGGGTAAAGCCAGCAGGCTTACCCAACCCTCAAAGGGCGCTAAGAGAGAGATCCGGCTGGCCTGAGCTGCCTGCTCGACGATTCTTACTGTAGTCGTGCCGGCGCAAATGATTCGTCGCCCCTCTCGCTTAGCCTTAGATAACTCAGTGGCTACCTCTTGAGTCAATATGCCGTATTCCTTATGGATGGGGTGCTTCAGCGGATCCTCCTCCCTAACCGGCCGGAATGTATCCAACCCTATGTGGAGGGTAACAAACAGCAGGTGAACCCCTTTGTCTTCTATCACCTTAAGCAACTGGGGGGTAAAATGCAGCCCGGCGGTGGGGGCGGCAGCGCTACCCAGGACTCGGGCATAGACTGTCTGATAGCGTTCGGCATCAACCAGCGGCGTGTGTATATATGGGGGCAGCGGCACCTTGCCCAGCTGCAGCAACAGTTTTTCATCTGAAAAACGCGCCACCTTTACTCCATCTTCCCCCAGTCCGGTTATTTCAGCCCAGACCTTAATATTGCTGGCAGAATCACCGGTTATCTCAAGCCTGGTGCCAATATCAACCCGTTTTCCCGGTTTTACCAGTGTCTCCCAGACGGCGGTATCCAGCCGACGCAGTAACAGCAGCTCCACCCTACCCCCGGTATCAGCTTTCCTGCCTTTAATCCGGGCGGGGATAACACGGCTGTCATTAAACACCAAGACATCTCCGGCACGCAAGTAGTCAGTTATTTCAAAAAAGCGGCGGTGCTCTACTGAACCCTGGCTGCGCTTCAGAACCATAAGCCGGGAGTGGTCTCTCGGCTCAACCGGGGTCTGGGCAATAAGCTCAGGGGGGAGGTGGTAATCAAAGTCGCTGGTTTTCATAAACTATTCAGAAGTAGTATAGCAATGCTATAGCCGAGAAATCAATCAGGCGTCTTTGAGCTTGATGCTAACTTCCCCCCTATGATACAATTACTCACGGCCTGACTTCTTTAGAGGTACTAATGGCGCAGCAATCAGAATGGGAACCAAAATTACTCGGTTTTCTCTGCAGGTGGTGCAGCTATGCCGGTGCCGATTTAGCCGGAACCAGCCGCAAGAAATATCCGGCTAACATCAGGGCAATCAAGGTCCCCTGCTCCAGCAGGGTTGACTCTCTGCTTATCATCAAGGCTCTGCGTCTTGGTTTTGACGGGGTGCTGGTTTCGGGTTGCCACCCCGGTGATTGCCACTACCTGACGGGTAATTACCGCGCCCGCCGCCGGATAGCCATCACCAAGAAATTCCTGGAATATCTGGGCGTTGAGCCGGAGAGGCTTCAGGCAAGCTGGGTCTCGGCTTCAGAGGGAGGGAAATTCGCCGAGGTTGTGACTGAGGTGACCAAAGGTTTAAAAGAGGTTGGCCCCAACCAGCTGTTTTCCGAAAGAAAGTTAGATGGAACAAAAACTAAGGCAGGAAGCTAAAGCACTACTGGAGCAGAACAAGGTTGACTGGATTATCGGCTTTGAGCCGGGGAGCCTTAAATTCACCGCCACCCCCCTGATAACCAGGGATAAAAACGATACCGAGCGCCTGATAATCAATCCCTTTATCGTCAATAATCTGGCCGATTTCCTGACCGGGATAAAGGGGCGGGTGGGCATCGTGGCTAAAGGTTGTGACAGCCGCTCTATCATCAGCCTGATACAGGATAATAAGATAGTCAGGGAGGACGTGGTCATCCTGGCTGTCCCCTGCCCGGGACTCATTGACCTGGTCAAAATAGAACGGCTGGCGGGCAAAGACAGGGATGAGTTGGATGATATCTCCCGGGATGGAGATAAAGTAACCGTAACGGTTGACGGCCAGAAAAAGGAATTTGCCATCAACCAGACCCTGTTTGACCACTGCCTTGCCTGTGAGCTGCCCACCCCGCAGGAATATGACATTCTTCTCGGTGAGCCCGGGCCGCCGGCGCCTGAACTAGAGGTTAGCGGGCAAAATATAGCCAAGCTGAAAGAAGCGCTCCCGGCAGAAAGGTGGGAGTTCTGGCAGAATGAATTCAGCCGTTGCATAAGGTGCTACGCCTGCCGTAATGCCTGTCCCGCCTGTTTCTGCCAGCGCTGCTTCGTCGAGGAGACCGAGCCGCAGTGGGTAATGCCGGTGCCGCGCTGGCAGGACAACCTCATCTTCCAGATAATAAGAAATATCCATGTCGCCGGGAGGTGCACCGACTGCGGTGAGTGCGAGCGCGTCTGCCCGGTGAATATCCCGTTAAGAAGCCTGGCCCGAGAGATGTACGGCATAGTGGACGAGCTTTTCAGCTTCAAGTCGGGCATGGACAAGGAAGCCCTGCCGCTGATGGCCCACTATGAGCAGGAAGAAGCCGAGGATTTATTTAAGTAAAATGGCTGATAAAAAGGTTGGCAAAAAGGATATAGCCGGGCTCCTCGAACAGTGGAGCCAGCAGTTTGCCGTGTTCGCCCCGTCAAAAGAGAGCGGGGTGGCGGCGATGGCCGAGTGGGACGGCAAAGATATCAGCTTCCTGGACTGGTACCGGAATACGGTCGTTCCCCCCAAGGCCATCTTCCTGCCCCCAATGGAGGAGTTGTTCCGCTTCCAGAAGGGCAAGGAGGGCTACAATATTGAGCCTCCGCCCAAGGATAAACATAAACGGTTGATTTTCGGCGTCCGCCCCTGCGATGCCAGAGCCATGGCCATACTGGATATGACCTTTGAGCAAGCCCTTGAAGACCCCTACTACCTCTCCAGGAGGAAGAGTGCCATATTAGTCGGGCTGGGGTGCACCAACCCCTGTGAGAGCTGCTTCTGCACCTCAATGGGTACCAGTCCCACCGACCAAACCAATGTTGACCTGATGCTTATCGATATCGGCGACGATTTCCTGATTGAGGAAGTTACCGCTAAGGGTAAGGAGCTAATCGCCAAAACCAGTGGCCTAAAAGGGGCAACTAAAGAGGATGAGGCTAAAGCCAAACAAGCCAAAGAGACGGCTTACAATAAGGTTACACGAAAACTGGATACCGAGGGCATTAAGGACAGGCTGCTAGCCAGCTTCGATGACGAGGAGTTCTGGGAAAAGACCGCGGCCAAGTGTATAAGCTGCGGCATCTGCACCCTGCTTTGCCCCACCTGCTACTGCTTTGACATCAACGATGAGATGGTCAAACAGGAGGGGACGAGATTCCGGAGTTGGGATAGCTGCGGCTTCCCCAACTATACCAAGATGCCCATGGAAAATCCCAGGCAAGAGAAATGGCGGCGGGTAAGGCAGAAGGTGTGCCACAAATATGAGTTCTATCCGATGACCTTTAATGTTATCGCCTGTACCGGCTGCGGCCGGTGCATCCGCCTGTGCCCGGTGAACTGGGATATTACCCAGGTGATAGAGAGCGTGCCAGCCAGGACAGAGGCCAAAAAATGACCGTTGCTGATACTAACCAGGAATTCTTTGCTCAGGGTAATGTCTACCTGCCCCATATCGCCGTAATCGAGAAGATAGTTGAGGAGACACCGGGCGTAAGAACTTACCATTTTAACTTTAAGGATGAGAAGCTGCGGAAGGAGTTCACCTTCCAGTCGGGGCAATTTGCCCAGTACTCTGTCCTCGGTACCGGTGAAGCCACCTTCTGTATATCCTCCAGCCCTACCCGGCGCGACCACCTAGAATTTGCTGCCCAGAGAGTTGGCAAGGTCACCAATGCCTTGAACCGGCTCGGGGTTGGCGCCGAGATAGGCTTTAGAGGGCCCTACGGCAATAGCTTCCCCATTGACTCTTTAAAGGATAAGAACCTGGTCTTCGTCGGCGGAGGCATCGGGCTGGCCCCGCTGAGGTCACTCATCTGGAATGTCCTTGACTACAGGGATAAATACAAAAAGATAGATATTGTCTACGGTGCCCGCACTCCCGCCGACCTGTGCTTTAAATATGACCTGGAGGCATGGGACAAGGACAAGACGGTAAATATGGTAACTACCGTAGACCGGGGCGATGACGGCTGGAAAGGCAAAGTAGGCGTAGTCCCCAAGATATTAGAGGAGGTGGCCCCATCGGCCGGGGAATCAGTGGCTATCGTCTGCGGGCCGCCGATTATGATACGGTTTACCTTCCCCGCGCTGGAAAAACTGGGGTTTAAGCCGGAGCAGATGCTCACCACGCTGGAGAAGAGGATGAAGTGCGGCATCGGCAAGTGCGGAAGGTGTAATATCGGCAATCTCTATGTCTGCCGCGATGGGCCGGTCTTCAGCTACGCCCAGATTAAAGACTTCGTCTCCAGCGAGTACTAGAGGAAACGCTACGCCAGCGCCCCCTCCATCTCGGCCACGATTTGCTCGTTGGTAAAGTGCTCCAGGCTCACAGCATCACTGAAGCAGGCGGCGGTGCAGGCGCCGCAGGCCTTGCACAGTGCCTGGTTGACCCGGCACACCTTCTTCTCTTCGTCAAATTCAATAGCGCTATAGGGGCAGACCTCCAGGCAAGCCTGGCAGCCGGAGCAGATTCTCTCATCAATCACTGCCGTGGCGGCTTCAATCTCCACCCTTCCCTTGCTAATCATAGCCAGTGCTTCAGCCGCCGCCGCTGAGGCCTGGGCTACGGTATCGGGTATATCCTTGGGGCCCTGGCAGCAACCAGCCAGAAAGATGCCGTCGGTCATGGTCGAAACCGGTTCCAGCTTGGGGTGCTTCTCCATGAAAAAGCCATCGGCGCTGCGGCTGATATTAAACAGGCGGGCGGTAGCCTCAACGTCCGGCTGCGGCTCCAGGGCACAACTGAGAATCACCATATCCACCGGCAACCGGCTCTGCCGTCCTACCAGCGTATCCTCAAACTGGACAATAAGCTTGCCTTCCTCTTCTGGTGTCTCGGCAATATCGGTTATCTCGGCGGGGCGGCCCCGGATAAAGACCGTCCCTTCGTTAAGAATGCGGTTATAGAATTCCTCATAGCCCTTGCCGAAGCTCCGTATATCAATGTAGAACTCAAAGACCTGAGCTTTAGTATGCTCCTTTATCAGATGGGCAAACTTCATGGATTGCATACAGCAGACGCGGGAGCAGTACTCGTGGTACTTCTCGTCCCGGCTGCCCACGCAGTGGATAATGGCAATGCTATCCGGCTCTCCACCATTTTTAAGCACAATATTGCCCTCGGTGGGGCCGGCGGAATTGACCATCCGCTCAAACTCAAGGCTGGTGATGACATTATCCAGTCTTTTATAGCCATAGGCATAGATGGGAGTTGGGTCAAATACCTGGAAACCAGTCGCCATGATGATGGAGCCAACCTCCACCTCAATCACCTTGTCCTCCTGCTCAAAATCTATAGCCTTGGCCTCGCAGAACTTCTCGCAGGCACGGCACTTACCGCTTAAGAAGTAGGCGCAGTGTTCCTTATCAATGACCGGTATATTGGGCACTGCCTGGGGGAAGGGGATATAGATGGCCTTTCTTTTGCTCAGACCGGCTTCAAACTCGCTGTCCGCCTTCCAGGGGCACTTGATCTGGCACAGGCCGCAGCCGGTGCACAGCTCTTCGTCTACGTAACGCGCCTTTTTCCTGATTTTGACCTTGAAGTTGCCGATATAGCCGGAGACCTCTTCCACATCGCTGTAGGTAAGCAGCTCAATATAGGGGTGGGAGCCAATCTGGGTCATCTTGGGGGTGAGGATGCAGGCCGAGCAGTCCAGAGTGGGGAAGGTCTTGTCCAGCTGCGCCATATGCCCCCCGATACTGGGTTCTTTCTCCACCAGGTAGACCTTGTGCTCGGAATCGGCGATTTTTAACGCCGCCTGGATGCCGGCGATGCCCCCGCCTACCACCAGCGTATTAGGATTGACCTGTACCTCCCTGGTCTCCAGCGGCTGATGATAGCAAACTCGCCTCACCGCGGCACTGACCAGCGCCCTGGCTTTCTCGGTGGCTTCCTCTTTATCCTCGGTCACCCAGGAGCACTGCTCGCGGATATTGGCCATCTCAAAGAGATAGGGGTTTACCCCTGCTTCCTGGCAGGCGCGGCGGAAGGTCGGCTCGTGCATGGTCGGCGAGCAGGAGGCGACCACTATACGGTTGAGACCTAGCTCCCTGATGTCCTTCTTGATAAGCTCCTGCCCCGGGTCGGAGCACATGAACTTATAGTCACGGGCGGCTACCACCCCCTCCAGACCCCGGGCAAATTGGGCGACCTCCTCGGTATTAACCGTACCCGCGATATTACTGCCGCAATGACAGATATAGACACCAATTTTGGGTTCCACTTTAACCTCCGTCCTATCAGTTAAATACTAGCATAAACCAGCTTGCACCAACAAGTTGGATTCACTTTATCCCACCCCCCCCCCTTTTTTTTGGGGGGGGGGGGGGGGGCAAAAGAGTTTTTAAAAAATTTAAGGAAAAAAATAGAGGGGGGGGAGGGACGGGGGTTTTTTTGAAAAAATATTTTTATCGGGAGTTAAAGGGGTGGGGGGTGG
>JAUVYB010000015.1 GCA_030603275.1 Deltaproteobacteria bacterium
AAGGGTGGCGGGCGGGAAAAGATATAAAACGGAGTGGGGGGAAATAGCCCCCAAAATCATTGTCATGGGGTTATCCTTTGCTTTATAATAAACCCCGTGAAAGTCGTCTCAATTGTGGGCATGACCGGAGCCGGTAAATCAGAGGTTGCTAAAGTATTTGAGCAGGAAGGCTTTGTTTTAATCAGGTTCGGCGACCTGACCGATGAGGAGATGAAGCGGCGGGGCTTAAAGCCCAAGGAGGCCAGTGAGCGCCTGGTCCGGGAGCTGCTCCGGAGAGAGCAGGGGCCAGCCGTATACGCTGAGCTTAACCAGCCCCGGATTGAGCATGCCCTGAAAAGCTCTGACGCGGTCATTGACGGGCTCTATTCCTGGGAGGAGTATACTTGCCTCAAGTCATGCTATGTGGATAATTTTTACCTGGTGGCGGTATGGTCATCGCCAAAGACAAGGTATGCCAGACTGTCCAGCCGGTCGAACCGGAGTTTGACCCCGGAGGAGGCGGCCAGCCGGGATACGGCCGAGATAGAGAATATCGCCAAGGGCGGGCCGATTGCCATGGCCGATTTCACTATCATCAACGAATCCTCTCTGGAGGACCTTAAAAAAGAAGCGGCAAGGATTGTCTCTGCGTTAAAATGGAAAAAGTGAACCGCCCTGACGTTGACGAGTATTTTTTGAAGATAGCCTCGGTGGTGGCCGAGCGCTCAACCTGCCGCCGGCACCATGTGGGGGCGGTGGCGGTAAAGAATAAGCATATCCTGGCTACCGGCTATAACGGCGCCGCCGCCGGTCTTAAAGACTGCCTTGAGCTGGGCTGCCTGAGGGACGAGAAGAATATACCCTCCGGGGAGAGGCATGAAATATGCCGGGGCATCCACGCCGAGCAGAATGTAATCGTGCAGGCCAGCCTCCACGGCGTTAGCCTGGAGGGGAGTACCATCTACTGCACCCATACGCCGTGTGTGCTCTGCGCCAAGATGCTGGTCAACGCCAAGATAGACCGCTTTGTCAGCTTTGGTAAGTATAACGATGACTCGTTTGAAGACCTGTTCGGGGAGGCGGGCATAAAGTTAGATACCAGAGAAAGGCCGCCATCCCAGATAGGCTACCTAGACTAACTAAACACTTGACATCGGGGTAAAATTAGTGGAATATATGGGCGATGTTAGTGCTGCCCGCTAAGGTAATCGTTAATCCGGTGGCTGGAGCCTCTTCCACCCGCCGAAAATGGCCTGTCATCAGCCGGCTTCTCAATCACATCGGTCTTCCTTTTGACTTTGAGTATACCGAGGGCGTGGGACATGCCATAGAGCTGGCCCGCCTGGCCGCCAGCGACGGTTACCGCTACCTGGTGGCGGTGGGTGGGGACGGCACGGTGAACGAGGTTGCCAACGGCATACTCCGTTCCACCAACGCCTCCACCACGGCGCTGGGCATTGTCAGCACCGGCACCGGCGGTGATTTTATCCGTTCGGTTGGTATTTCCCGCGATTACACCACCGCCTGCTCCGCCCTGACCAGTCCCCGGAGGCTGTCTATCGATGTCGGCGTGGTTGAGTACCAGAGTAAAGGGCAGACCCTGGAGCGATTTTTCATTAATGCAGCCGGTGTTGGTTTTGACGCTGCCGTGGTGAGAGAGACCGAGCGCCTGCCCAAGTTCTTCGGCGGCACCATCCCTTATCTGGCCGGGCTGGTAAGGACTCTGGTCAGCTATAAGAATAAACCGGTTGTCGTCAGGGTGGGGGACGAGGTGGAGAATTGCCGGGTGCTGAATGTGGCTGTGGCTAACGGCGGCTACTGCGGCGGGGGAATGCGTATCGCTCCCGAGGCCAAGCTTAACGATAATTTGCTGGATGTGGTCATTATCGGTGATATGGGTAAGTTTGAACTGCTTAAAGAGCTGCCTACGGTATATAAGGGAACCCATGTTAATCACCCCAAGGTCAGCATGAAAAAGGGAACCCACGTCACCATTGAGTCCCCGGAGCCGATGCTGGTTTATGCCGATGGCGAGCTGCTGGGGGAGTGCCCCGCCTCTTTCCGGATAATGCCGTTGGCTTTGAGTATTGTAGTTTAGTATACGGGCTATCCTTTTCTTCCCCTCCCCACCTTTGCTGACGTTTGTTTTTCGTCCTACCCTATAGAAGCTGCGCTCCTGATTTCTTGCTTTACTGGGGGGCTTTCCACCCCCACCCCCTCCTTGTTTAACCAGTGTTTTTCTTTCCCGCCCTCCCGCCTTTAGGGCTTTGCCCTTAAACCCTTGCTTACTGGGGTGTCTAAGAGGGGCGTTAAGCCATAAATTTAGGGGGTTTAAGGGGGACGAAGTCCCCCTTTTCCTTAAAGGGTGGTGGGTGGGAATAGATAAAATTGGGGGGTGGGGTTGATAACTAAAAACTACTCTATGTTTTCCCCCTGGTAAGCACCCTGGTATCCTTTTGTCTTCTGGCTTAGCCGCATAAAGATAAGCTGGGCGACCCGGGCGTTCTGCTGTAAGCGAAACCCCAGGGGATTGTAGACTACCATCAGGGATTGGGAGCGGCCGGAATAGCCGGCATCCCATACCGCAGTGCCCACGGTGACGCCACAGCGGAGCAGGCTGGAGCGGGGTCTGCCTAAAGCCATGATGTCCTGGGGCAGGTGGACAACCTCGTTGTAGGTGATAATATAGGCGCCGGGGATGAGGTCTATAAAGCCCAGCCCGTCAAAGACCAGCGGCGCTAGCTCCGAGACCAGCCGCTGGCTGTCTTCCACCGCTATCCGTCCCGGTGACTGCAGTAGCGCTATATCACGCAGGGTAAGGTCAACGCCGTTGGGCTGCAGCTGCTTTTCTATATCAGTGCAACCTTCGATTAGTGGCGGCTTTTTCTTGAGTAGCCGCTGGATATCCTGCCGGGATAGGACGGCTGTCATCTCTTCAAGACGTATTTTAACACATACCTAGACTGAATAGGAATTGACAGGCTAGATTAGGGCTCCATTATAATGCATCAATTAGCCCGTAAAGGGCGATTAATTTAAGGGGGAATTATGCCGGTAAAGATAGTTACCGATAGCGGTGCCGACCTGCCCAAGGAACTGGCTGAGGAGCTGGGGATTAGCGTGGTGCCCGTATACGTGCGTTTTGGCGAGGAGGTCTACCGCGACCGGGTGAGCATCAGCGAGGATGAGTTTTATGAGAGGTTGACACATGACCCTGTCCACCCCAATACTACTCAGCCCGGACCACAGGATTTTCTTGAGGTCTACCAGAAGCTGTCAGCAGACGCCGACGGCATTGTTTCCATCCATATCACCGGTAAACTGAGCGGCACCTATAATTCAGCGCTGATGGCCAAGGATATGCTGGAGACGGGATGCCCTGTTGAGGTGGTTGATTCAGAGACACTGAGTATGAGTGTGGGCTTGATAGCTATAGCCGCCGCCGAGATGGCTAAAGCCGGAGAGAGTATGGACAAGATTGTGGAAGGGGTAAAACAGGCCATTCCTGAATCATCTTTGCTTTTCCTTCTAGATACCCTGGAATACCTCAGAAGGGGCGGGCGTATTGGCAAGGCGAAGGCACTGCTGGGCTCAGTATTGAACTTAAAGCCGATGCTTACTGTGAAAGATGGAGAACTGGTGCCGGCGGGTCAGGTCCGCACCCGGGCTAAGGGTATGGATAAGCTGTTTGAATTTGTCAAAGAGGTGGCCGATATTCAGGATCTGGCTGTTGTCTACAACACCACCCCCGACGAAGCGCAAGCTCTGGTTGAGCGTATCGGTTCCGTATTTGACAGGGAAAAGATAAGGATAGCCAGGGTAGGGCCAGGACTCGGGGCGCACGCTGGTCCAGGGGCAATGCTTGTAGCCATTAGAAAAGCATAGTCAGCCGGCGGTCATTTTCTCTCCGCATATTTTAACATATACCTATACCTAGACTTAATAGGAGTTGACAGGGCGGGTGGGGGTTCTTATAATGCATCAATTAGCCCGTAAAGGGCAATTAATTTAAGGGGGAGTTATGCCGGTAAAAATAGTTACCGATAGCAGTGCTGACCTGCCTGAAGAGCTGGCCAAGGAGCTGGGGGTTGCCGTGGTGCCTCTGTACGTGCGTTTTGGCGAGGAGGTCTACCGTGACCGGGTGAGCATCAGCGCGGATGAGTTTTATGAGAGGTTGACACATGACCCTGTCCACCCTAGCACTACTCAGCCCGGACCACAGGATTTTCTTGAGGTCTACCGGAAGCTGTCAGCAGACGCCGACGGCATTGTTTCCATCCATATCTCTACTAAATTGAGTGGCACCTGTAATTCAGCGCTGATGGCCAGGGATATGCTGGAGGGGGAATGCCCGGTGGAGGTGATTGATTCAGAGACACTGACTATGGGGCTGGGCTTGATAGTTATTGCCGCCGCCGAGATGGCTAAAGCCGGGGAGAGCATGGACAAGATTGTGGCCGAGGTGAAAAAGGCTATTCCCCAGATACACCTGCTGGCCCTGTTTGATTCCCTTAAATACCTGCTGCTGGGTGGGCGCATCGGCAAGGCCAAGGCGCTCCTTGGCTCAATCTTGAATGTAAAACCGATAATATCGCTTAAGGATGGGGAGGTAGTGCCCGCCGGCCAAGCCCGCAACCGGGCTAAGGGTATGGATAAGCTGTTTGACTTTGCCGAAAATGCGGCCGGTATCCAGGATCTGGCCGTTGTCTACAACACCATGCCTGAGGAAGCGCAGACCCTGGCGGAGCGTCTTGGTTCCGTCTTTGCCAAGGAAAAGATAAGGATGTCCAGGGTAGGGCCGGTCCTCGGGGTGCATATGGGTCCCGGGATGCTGATTGTTGTCTTTAGAGAAAAGTAGTCCGCCGGCGGTCTTTTCCACCCCCGCTTACATTTTTTATCACTGTTTCACAACGGGTTATCTCATGGCACCCTGAAAGAGGTGACGCCATTAGCCATTTGTGGTAAAATGGCGGTTAAATATCTACCCGGTGAGGTGCTTAAAGTGAGTAAATTGGCCTGGGGCTGGACTTGGTTTGGCTTTCTGCTGGCGCTTGATATCGCCATCCCCTGGTATGTCCTTACCAACGTGGAAAAGATGAGCGGCGCCTTTTTGTTCTGGACAATCTGGGTGGTGGTGGCTATCATCAGCGCCTTTATTATCTTATTGAAGTGGAGGGGTGTGGAAGAATGAGCGCTACCTTCTGGGTCTGGTTGGGCATTGCTATCTATATCGCCGTGGGTCTGGGCATAGCCCTGATGGCCCGGCGGCAGCTGGGGGTGGGGGTGAGCGAGTTTTTCCTGGCCAACCGCCGGGTGGGCGGCTTCGTTTCGGCGCTGAGCTACAGCGCTACCACCTACAGCGCCTTTATGATGGTGGGGCTGGTTGGTTTGACCTATTTCACCGGCGTCGGCGCCCTGGGCTTTGAGCTAACCTATCTCTGTGGCATGTTCATGATGGTCTTCTTCCTGCCCCGCTTCTGGCTGGTGGGCAGAAAATACGGCTACGTTTCCCCCATGGAGCTTTTGAGCGATCGCTACCAGAATAAGGGGGTGGGGGCAACCGCCGCTATATTAGCCCTCGTCTTTCTGGTTCCTTACGGCGCTGTGCAGCTGATGGGCGTTGGCTACCTGATGTATGGGGTTAGCGGGGGGGCGATACCGGTGGTGGCCGGTATTATCATCGCCGTGGTCTGCGCTATCGCCTGGTCGAGCATCGCCGGCCTGCGCTCGGTGGCCTGGACCGACGCCTTCCAGGCGCTGATTATGATTGTCACCTCGGCGGCGGTGCTGGGGGTGGTGGTGGCGGCGCTGGGCGGCTTCGGCTCCTTTTTCAGCAGGCTGGAGGAAGCCACGCCTGGTTTGCTGACTGTACCGGCGGCCAGCGGGGCCTGGAACATCAACATGTTTATCGGCCTGGCTCTGCCCTGGCTCTTCTTCTTAATCTCTAATCCCCAGGTGAGCCAGCGGCTCTTTATCCCCAAGTCGGTTACCGCCATGAAGCAGATGCTGGGCGGTTTTCTTATCTTCGGCTTTATCTATACCCTGATATCGGTGTTATGGGGATTCGGCGCCACCCTGCTGGTGCCCGGTCTGGAGAACGCCGACCTGGCCACGCCGAAACTGCTGTCTCTGACCATGATACCTACCGGCCTGGCTATAGTGGTCATGATTGGCATCACCGCCGCCGCTATCTCCACTATTGATTCCATACTGCTTACCCTGTCTTCAGTGTGGGCGCGTGATATTCACAAGGGGCTTATCAACCGCAGGGTTTCGGAGAAGGGGGAGCTGAGGGTTGGGCAGTGGGTTATCCCCATTATGGCTGTTATCGCCTTCGTCTTTGCCTGGTGGGCGGCGGGAAAGACCGGGCTGTCCTTTATGATTGCCCCCCTTTCCGCAGCCGCTTCGGCCGGTCTTTTGATGGCGGTGCCCACTATATTCGGCGCCTTTTTCTGGAAGCGGGCGACGGCGCTGGGCGCCATGGTGAGCTGTATCGCCGGGGCTATAGTTGTTTTGATTTTCCAGATAACCGGCTGGAGGCCTATTGGCTGGTGGCCGGGGACGTGGGGATTTATCGTCTGCGTTATTCTCTTTGTCGGTGTTAGCCTGTTCACCAGGCCGCCTAAAGATAAGGCGGAGGAGTTTATCGGCTACCTGCGGGAGGCACTGAAAAAGGGCAACTTTATCTAGGCCTGGTTTTAGTTTATTTCCGCTGGTGCGCTGCTAACATATCGGCTACCAGCCGGGGTAGTTGCCGGGTATCAATAGGCTTGGATACGTAGCGGTCACAGCCGGCTTCAATGGCTTTTTCCATGTCGCCTTTCATGGCGTGGGCGGTGAGGGCGATTATGGGGATATCACTGAGCTGCACGTTTTGTTTTAGCCTTTTGGCCACTTCCAGGCCGTTCAGCTTGGGCAGCCGGATATCCATTAAGACCAGGTCGGGATGGTCTATGGCGGCGATAGCCAGCGCCTCTTCCCCGTCGGTTGCCTTGAGCAGTAGATAGTCGTCTGACTTGAGAATCATTTCAATCAATCTCATATTCATGGGGTTGTCTTCTACAATAAGTACCTTGTGTGTCATCGTTTCTTCGCCTTCCTTGAAAACAGGGGGAGGGTAAAGCTGAACCGGCTCCCTTTTCCATATTCGCTCTCTACCCAGGTTCGTCCGCCGTGTTTTTCCACGATTTGTTTGACCACCACCAGCCCCAGCCCGGTGCCGCTGCTTCCCCTGATGGGGGTGTTGCCCAGCTGGCAGAAGGGCTCAAAAATTCTTTCCTGGTCTTCCTTCTTGATGCCGATGCCGTTGTCGGTTACGCTGACCTGACAGTGAGTGCCGTTGCTTACCGCCTTAATCTCAATTCTGCCCCCCTCCGGGGTGAAGCGGGACGAGTTGCTGAGCAGGTTGAAGAACACCTGCCTCAGTTTGGCTTTATCGGCGCTGACTGTGGGCAGGCCTTCTTCTATCCTGACATTGAGGGCCTGCCGCCTTGGTTTAAGTATGGGCAGCATGGTGTTTTTTAACGACTCTATTACCTCAGGTAAAGATACCTCGGCAAGCCTGAGTTCCGTCCGGCCCGATTCTATCTTGGAGAGGTCGAGGACCTGGTCGATTAAGCCCAGCAGGTGGCGGCCGCTGCTCAGGACGTCCTGAAGGGACTGCTGCTGCTTCTTGTTCACCGGTCCCGGCACCCGGTCTAGCATGAGTTCGGAGAAGCCGATAATAACATTGAGCGGGGTGCGCAGCTCGTGGGACATGTTGGCCAGGAATTCTGACTTGAGCCGGCTGGCTTGTTCTACCTCCCTGGTTTTCTCCACCAGTTTCTGCTGCCTCCGGCGCAGTTCCCGGTTCTGCTCGTCCAGCTGGTTTTTTTTCCCCCGCAGCGCCTCATAGAGTTCGGCGTTTTTGAGGGCCGGGCCCAGTCCTTCGCCGATGGTGTTGAGCAGGTGGATTTCCCCTGAGTTGAAGCTGCGCAGGTTGCGGCTGGCGATAATAAGGGTGCCGATGACCCGGCCGCTTGACCGCAGGGGAACAGTGGCGATGGACTTTAGCCCCTCCTCCCTCACCAGGCTATCCGCCAGATGGGGGTATTTGGTAGTATTCTCTATCACCATCGGCATGCCGGATAGAATCAGCCGGCCGGTGATGTTGTTGCTTGAGGGCAGTTTCTTTAGCTTATCCAGGAATCTGGTTGATACCCCGCCGCGGGTAATCGTGCTTAACTCTCCCTTTTGCTCGTTGGCCAGCAGTATCGCCCCGCTCTCTACCGCCATTAACCGCATTACCTTTTCCAGGGCGTTGTTTAAGACCTGCTCCAACGCCAGCACCTCGGTGCCGGTCTGGGCTATCTGGTGAAGGATGGTAAATTCCTGCACCTTGATTTCCAGGGAGTGGATCAGCTCTTCCTTTTCTTCCTCTATATTCTTAATCTTGGTTGCGCTCTTAACCATCTTGCTAATCACCCTGAAGCTTTTGCTGCTACCTGTGTCTGGTTTAGTGCATTATTCATCACCTTCTTCAGCTCTTCTATGTCTATGGGCTTGGTGATGTGCGATACCCCCGCCTTTTCCAGAAAATCGCGGGTGGCGCCTTCCATGATGTCTCCGGTAATGAACATTACCCTCCGTGTTAGCGCCGGGGCTATTTCTTCAATATGGCGGTATAGCTCGATGCCGCTCATGCCTGGCAGTTTGATGTCCAGCAGGATAAGGCTGTACCTTTCCGTCTTGAGCCGCTCCAGGGCGGCATCGGCGTTGTTTATCGTTTCTACTCTGTGTCCCCATTCGGTTAGCAGGCGGTGGAGAAAAGTGAGAATGGCCGCCTCGTCATCTACCACCAGTATCTTGGCCCCCCGGGGCTTCTGCGACTCTTTTTGGGTTACCTTGGCTTTGCCCGCCTGGGCGGGCTCGGCCGCTATGGGTAATTCGATAACGAAGGCAGCTCCCTTGCCTGATTCGCTCTGGGCGTATATCCTGCCGTTGTGCTGGGTGATGATACCGTGGCAGATGCTTAAGCCTAAGCCTGTACCCTTGCCTACCTCTTTGGTGGTGAAGAAGGGGTTGAATATCTTATCCAGGTTTTCCCGGCTTATCCCGGAACCGTTATCGGTCAAGGAGGTCCGGATGTTACCGTTTATCTGTTCTGTCTTTACCAGCAGATTGCCCTTGTGATGTGCTTTCTTCATAGAGTATTCGGCGTTTAGGACGATGTTGAGGAATACCTGTTGTAGCTGACCTGTGTCCGCCATGGTGAGGGGCAGGTTGGGGTCTAGCTGGGTTTCAACCTCAATGTTATTCACCTTCATCTCGTAGGCGCGAAGTTCCAGGACCTTGGTTATGATGTCGTTGATAAATACGTATTCCCGCCCCGTTTTACGCTGATGGGCGAAGACAAGCAGGTTTTCCACAATCTTGGCCACCCGCTGGGCTTCACTGTTAATCACCTGGAGGTCCTGCTTCATATCTTCAGGAATATCCCGGCTGAGCATAAGGTGGGAGAAACCGATGACGCCGGTGAGGGGGTTATTTATTTCGTGGGCGATGCCGGCGGCCAGCTGGCCGATTGAGGCCAGACGCCCGGCGAGGTTAAGCTCCTGCTCAAGCCGCTTCTCCCTCTCTTCCGCCTGCTTGCGCTCGGTGATGTCCCGGACGGTGGAAATGTGGCCCACCGCCTTGCCCAGGCCATTCTTGAGCACGCTGGTGCTGAGCTCGCCGGGGAACTCGGAGCTGTCTGCCCTGAGCATGGTGTATTCCCCGCCTGTGATTAGCCCCTCTTTTAGCGCCTGGCGCATGTCGGCTACTATTCTTTCATGGTCACGGGGGGCGACCAGGTCAAAGGCGTTTCTGCCTAACATCTCATCTTCGGAAGCGAAGCCGTGAATTTCCACCGTTCTCTGGTTTACTTTGGTGATGACGCCGTTCAAGTTAATAACTGATATGCCATCGGTGACCGATTCAAACATTCTCTCCAGCCTCTCCTGGCTGTGCTGTAGTTCCTCCTCGGTAGCCTGCAGTTCTTCGTTAATGGTTCTGAGTTCCTCGTTCTGGGCATCCAGCTGCTCGCGTTCTTCCCGGAGCTGTTCTTCCATCCGTTTCCGCTCGGTGATGTCCTTGTTTACCCCGACATATCCCTTGAAATTTCCAGCGTTGTCGAAAGTGGGGATGCCGCTGATTTCAAATAGGACGGGAGTGCCATTTTTGTGGAGATGGGCGATTTCAAAGCCGAAGAAGGGTTCCTTTTTAGCGTTTATTTCCTTGAAGCGTTTAAGCCACTTCTGCGCTTCTGCTTTTTTTGTAAGGTCGAGCGTCCTTGTTTTGCCTATTACTTCGCTGGCCTCATATCCCAGGATATCCTTAATCCTGGGGCTGACGAAGGTGAATGTTCCTTTTTCGTTGGTTTCCCATATCATATCGCTGGTGGTTTCCGCCAGGTTTTTGTATTTCTTTTCGGACTGCCGCAGTGCTTCCTCTGCCTGCTTGCGCTCGATAGCGATGGCAGCAATTCGCGCTGACCACTCCAGCACCATGAGGTTGTCGGCAGACGGCTCACCCACCTTGTTGCTATAGTTGGCTATGGTACCGAGCAGTTCTCCATCGGATGATATTATGGGTTGCGACCAGACGGCGAGCAGGCCATTATTTACTGCCCGCTTAACGACTTCCTCAAATGGTTTAAAAAGAGGGTTGTTGGCAATATCCGTGATGATTACCCTCTCCTTCCGGTAGGCTGCGGTTCCACAGGAACCCGCTTTCGGTCCGGTAGGTACACCATTTGCAAGTAGTTCTTTGTAATCATCGGGTAAGCTTGGTGCGGATGCTTGAAACAGCAGTTCTTTTGAGGAATCCCAGAGCAGCACAGAGCCTTTGATAGAAGGGTCATTATCTTCCCCCAAACGCACAATAGCGTCCAGCAGCTCGCTTAATTCTGCCTCCTGCCCTAAAAGGGTAAGCACATAATTTTCACCATGTTGTAGCTGTTCTACCCGCTTGCGCTTGGTGATATTCCGGACAATCTCAAGGCAGGAAACAACCTTTCCATTGGCGTCTTTAATGGGACTGGCCGTATTCTCCCAGTAGGCAACCTCCCCCGAAGGCGCTATTATCTTCCTCTCCGAGGTGTGGGACTCGCCGTCCTTAAATGCCTTTTCTACCGGGCAGCCATCGCATATCTTTTCTCTACCTTCGTAGACCCGGTAGCATTTCTCTCCAGTGCGGTCACCATAAAGTCTCCTTACCGGCTCATTCTGAAAGATAATGTTATAGTCTTTATCCAGTATATTGAGGCCGTCTTCCATGGCATCTATTAGTGTTTGCAGTTTGTTCTTTTCGGTCTGGAGCGTCTCCTCAGCCTGTTTGCGCTCGGTGATATCCCGGGACACGCAGAAGATGAGCTTCTGCCCCGAGCACATGGCTCCGTTGATGCTGATTTCAACATCAATGGTCGTACCGTCCTTGCGGCGGTGATAAGTTTCCACTTGGAAACCGGTTTCGTCGACCTTCCTTCCCATCTCGAGCAGTTCCTCGCGTGACCATTGGGTATCCCAGTCCCAGGTATGGAGCTCGCGGACTTCCTCGGGTGTATAACCGAGCATCTCGGCAAATTTCTGGTTTGCCTCATACACTTTGGCGTTCTCATCGAGGACAACTATCCCGTCTAGGGACTGGTCGATGAGGATACGCCGGCGGGTGGTTTCATCGGCCAGCGCCTGCCCGGCCTTTTTGCGCTCGGTGACGTCCCTGGTTATCTCAAGACAGGAAACAATATTCCCATTGGAGTCTCTAATGGGATTGGCAGTGTTCTCCCAGAAGGAAACCTCCCCCGAAGGCGATACATGCTTTTTCTCCACGGTACGTGACTTGCCGTCCTTAAAGGCCTGTTCTACCGGGCAGTCCTCGCACGCCGTTTCTCTACCTGCGTAAACGCGATAGCATTTCTCTCCCAGGTGGGCACCAAAAGGCATCTGCGACGGCCCATTCTGATAGATAATATTAAAGTCTTTATCCTGTATGCTGAGACCATCGGCCATGGCGTCTATTACCGATTGGAGCTTGTTCTTTTCGGTCTGGAGCGCCTCCTTGGCCTGCTTGCGCTCGGTGATGTCTGTGTATATGATATAGGCTCCGACTATTTTGTCGCTAAAACGAATGGGGTAGCCCAGTAAGGAAACGTCTACCAGTTTGCCGTCCTTGCGTTTTCTTACTGTCTCTTTGCGGTGTGCTTTGTTATTGCTAATATACTTGCCCAGAGCAATTGCTTCCTTGGCACGGTCTTCGGGTATAAGAGCCTTGCTGATGGACTGGCCTTTGATTTCCTTTAAGGTGTACCCGAAAAGCGCCTCGAATCCCTTGTTGGCGTTGACAATCTGTTGGTTGCTATCTACCAGGACAATGGCTTCAGGGGAGTTATCAAAGAGCTGCTGGAAGTAGGCTTTCTGAAGTTTGAGCGTCTCCTCTGCCTGCTTACTCTCGGTGATGTCCAGCGCTACCTCTAATAGGCCTATGACGGCGCCATTTGCATCCCGCATCGGGTAGCCCCTTATAAACCATACCCTGCCGTCGGGGGTGGTTATTTCTGCCTCCTGTGGTTTGCCGGTCTGGCGGGCTTTGGCCACGGGGCAGCCTACACAGGGTTTGTCACGCTGAGGCCATATCTCATAGCAATGCCGCCCCACCAGTTGCTCATGAATCATTCCAACCGATTCTGCCGCAATTGTGTTTGTCCATATAATCCGGTGTTCAGTGTCCTGGTAGACTACCAGTTCGTTCATGCTGTTGAGAATGGCCGTTTTTTCCTGTTCGGTCTTTCTGATTTTATCTTCTGCCTTTTTGCGCTCGGTGATATCCAGCCAGGCTATGAGAAAATAAATTAACTCTCCCTTGTGCATTACCGGTGCCGAGTTTAGCGCCACCCAAAAACGCTCCCCGTTCCTCTTCTGGAAGATCCGCTCGCTTCTTCTGCCGCCAGTTACCATGGCATTTTTAAAGGTAGCAGTCATTTCCTCCCTTCGTTCTTCTGGCCACCATGGGTACGGAGCTTTCCTGCCGGCAATTTCGGCTAAAGTAAAATCGGTTAGCTTTTCAAACGCTGGATTTACATATTTTACTGAAGTGTCCGGATTAGTAACGAATATTGGGTTCGGTGAATTTTCCAGCAGGCTGGAGTTGAATTCCTGGCTCTCCTTTAGCGCCTCTTCTACCTGTTTGCGCTCGGTGACATCCCTGACAATTACTTCATCGGCAACGCGTCCTTCGTATTCGGTCAGGGCGGCGTTTATTTCAATATCCAGGATCGCCCCATCCTTGGTTATTGCCTTAATCTCATAAACGGGACGCACCTTTTTGCCGGCTAGCCTGGCCTGGTATCTTTCCATGGTCAGTTTTTGGGATTGAGGGGTGAGTAGCTGGGTAAAGGGCATGCCCAGCAGTTCTTTTTTATCGTAGCCGGACATGTGGGTGAGGGCGGTGTTTACCATTTTGAAAACCCCGTCCTGAATGATGGCCATGCCGTCGGCGGCATGCTCAATAAGGCTAAAATATTTGTCTCTGGTTAACCCATCCGGACTATTTTTGCGCTTGGTCTCTGTGGTCATTACTGCTTGGCCTTCCACTCACCTGTATTTTCGGGGTGCTGGCGGGAGTTTAGCTTGACACCCGCCGAAACTGTTAGGCCCTGGTTTAGGAGGCGGCTACGCAGAGGGTCGGAGCATATTGCCTGACTTTGTCCAGTAAGTCCTCTGGGTTGAATGGTTTGGTTATATAGGCGTTAGCGCCCATCTCCTGGCTGAGCTGTTTGTTGAGTTCGTGACCGACGCCGGTGAGCATTACTACGGGGGTGTCTTTGGTTAGCTCGTTGTTCTTGATGGCGTAGCAGGCGGTATAGCCGTCCAGCTTTGGCATCAAGATGTCCATCAGGACCAGGTCGGGCTGCTCGGCGCGGGTTGTGCTTACTGCTTCTTCACCGTTGCTGGCTTCCAGGACGTGGAACTCTGGTTCGAGGATATCCTTTACCAGCAGTCTGATGTAGAGTTCGTCATCGGCAACTAGGATTTTCTGCTTGTCGTTCATCGGTCTGTCTCCCTTCCCGTATTTTGCCGCTTATTGCGGCGAGATTTTTTTATCTATTTATAGGATAGTGCGCGCGCAGTCAAAAACTCATCAAATCAGGATAAGATGCTCATAAGGGAAGGGTCAGAAAAGCATCAGCGCCGCCTCTTTTTGTAGGCGGCGCTGGCTTGGGGAGGGGGGAGGATGTGTCTAGCTCTGGGTGGATATCCTTCTGTTGAACATGTAGCCGAAGCCGGGGCGGTTGAGTATATACCGGGGTTGCGCCGGGTCTGGTTCCAGCTTGCGGCGTAGTTGCCAGATGCAGGTGCGTAGAAGGTCGACGTCATCAACGTATTCCTGCCCCCACACCTGGCTGAGGATTTCCTTGGGTTTGACGAAGCGACCGGCTTTGGTTAGCAGGTAGTGTACCAGGTTGAATTCGGTGGGCGTTAGCCTTACCTCTTTCCCGTCCTTTAAGACTCTCTGCTCGGACAGATTTATCTTGAGCAGGTGGTCGGCGAATTCTACCTGGTCCCGGGCCTGGTACAGCTCGGCGCGGCGGAAGATGGCCTGTACCCGGGCGGCCAGTTCGGCCATCCCCACCGGCTTGGTGCAGTAGTCATCGGCGCCGTGGTTGAGCGCCTGCACGATGTCGTCTTCACTTTCCTTGATGGTTAGCATGATTATGGGGACCTTGGATATCTGGCGGACGCGCTGCAGGACCTCCCAGCCGTCTATATCGGGCAGGACAATATCCAGTATGACCAGGTCTGGCTGCTGGCTGCGAACTATGGAGATGCCGTCATAGCCGTTGTGGGCTTTGAGAACCTCCACCTCAATCAGGCTCAGGTTGTGCTCGATGAGCCTGGCCAGCAGGACGTCATCATCAATGACCAGCACCTTTTTTGTTTTTTGTTTAGTTTCCTGTATCAAGGTATTTCCTTACCGTGCTGATGAAATTTTCGACGTTGATGGGTTTGGAGATGTAGTCGTTGCAGCCGGTTTTTAGTATTTTTTCCCGGTCCCCTTTCATGGCGAAAGCCGTCAGCGCCAGGATAACGGTCTCTCTGGCCGCCTCGTTGGCCCTGATTATCCTGACCAGCGCCATACCGTCGATATCAGGCAGCTGCACATCCATCAGGATGAGGTCGGGAAGGCCGGTTTTAATCTGGTCCAGTGCCTCCCAGCCGGTGGTGGCCTTGACCACCCTATACCCTTCGGCTTCCAGAACGTGCTGGGCCAGTCTCATGTTCATGAAGTCATCTTCCACCAGTAGTATCGTCTTATTGGGCATCCGGCTCCCTCCCGTTTCTGTTGAGGGGAATGGTAAAGGTGAAGGTACTGCCGCCGCCCGGCTCGCTTATCACCCAGATATTGCCTCCGTGAAGCTCTATCAGCCTCTTGGCGATGGACAGGCCCAGCCCCACACCCCTGGCATTATCGGTGGGGTTTTCTTTTGCCTGCCCGAACTCCTCGAATATCTTTTGCTGATCCTGGGGGCTGATGCCGATACCGTTGTCAATGACCGAGCATTGGAGCAGGTGAGGGTCTTCTATCCGGCAGACTAGATTTATCTTGCCTCCCCGGGGGGTGAACTTGTGGGCGTTGGAGAGGAGGTTGAGGAAAATCTGCCTCATTTTGGGCTCATTGGCAAATATCGTGTTTACGCCATCGCCTATTTCTATGGTCAGGGTCTGTTTCTTGGTGCTGAACATGGGCAGAACGGTTATTTTGACGTCTTCGAGCAGGACTCTGAAATCAAACTCTCTGGGCTCCAGGGCGAGCTTACCCGCTTCTATCTTGGAGAGGTCTAGTATGCTGTCAATGAGGTGGAGGAGGTGCTCGGCGCTGATATGGATGTAGCCGAGGAATTCCTCGTGGGTGGCCCGGTCGGCCGGCGACATTTTCTTGGAAAGCAGCACCTCGGAGAAACCGATGATGGAGTTCAAGGGGGTGCGCAGTTCGTGGCTCATTCTGGCGGTGAAATCGGATTTTGCCTGGCTTACCTGTTCCAGTGCCCGGTTGGCTTCCTCCATGCGTTTGTTGGACTGCTGCAGGCTTTCCACCAGCTCCCGGTTCTCACTGAGCAGGCGCTGCTCCCTGAGGGCGTTCTTGAGCGTGGTCTCCAGCTCACTCATGGTTACCGGCTTGAGGATGTAGGCGTAGGCGCCTTCGTTGATGGCGTTGACCGCCGTTTCAATGCTGGCGTGGCCGGTTATCATGATTACCGCCGTCTCCGGGTTAAGTTCCTTGGCCGTTTCCAGTATCTCCAGCCCGCTGATATCGGGCAGTTTAATATCGGCGATGACGATGTTGAACCCTTGTTTCCTGATTAGCGCCAGCGCTTCCTTGCCGTTGGTAGCCGTGGCTACCCGGTAGCCCATGTCTTCCAGGTTGGCCGACAGGGTTTTAAGCGTGTTCAGCTCGTCATCGGTGACCAGTATTTTCGGTGACGTGAGCATGGGTTAGTTACTCCTTTACCGGGATTTTCTGGGAAATCTCACCGACCACGGTTAGTATCTTCTCCACATCAAACGGTTTATAGATGCAGGTGTAGGCACCGTGGGAGACGGCTCTCTTTATCAGCTCTTCCTCGGAGTAGCCGGTCATCATTATTACGGTGGCTCCCGGGTCTATTTCCTTAACCTCCTCGAAGATCTGGGCGCCATCGATATCGGGTAGCCTGATATCCAGAAATATGATGTCGAAGTGTTTTTCTTTGACCTGCTCCAGGGCGCCGCTGCCGTTTTCGGCGCCAAACACCTGGTAGCCCCTTTCCTCAAGGATAGACTTGAGGGTTTCCCGGTCGGCAAAGTAGTCGTCCACCACCAGAATCAGCGTGCGGTGAAAGGCGGACTCGATGATGTTTACCACGTGCTCCATGTCAAAGGGCTTGTAGACCACGGCGTAAGCACCCTCTTCCAGGGCTTCCCGTACCAGGTCTTCAACGGAATAGGCGGTCATCATTATCACCGCGGCCTGGGGATTGATCTTTTTTACCTCACGGAAGGTCTGCACCCCGTTAATCCCCGGCATCTTTATGTCCATGAAGACGAGGTCAAAGGGAACCTGCTTGGCCGCCTCTATGGCCTGGTAGCCGTTCTCGGCGAGGACTACGTTGTGCCCTTCGTCCTCCAGTATCCCGCCCAGAGTCAGCCGGCTGCTTTTGAGGTCGTCAACCACTAAGACATTGATTTTGTCCATCGTTTCCCTTCTTAGCTTGTATAGCGCTGGCTTCCAGAATCTTCCGGGTGGGTAGGGAGAGGGTAAAGGTAGTCCCCCTCCCCTCCTCGCTCTTTATCTTGATGTCACCCTCATGCCGCTCCATGATGGTTTTGCATACCGATAGCCCGAGGCCAACCCCCTTGGCCTTGGTGGTGAAGAGGGGGTCAAATATCTTCTTTTTAATCGAGTCGGGGATGCCGCTACCGGTGTCGGTGAACTCCACCTCGACGAATTTGCCTTTGTCGGCGGCCCGAATTTCAAGGCGGCCGCCTTTTTCCGGCATTGCCTGCAGGGCGTTGAGGGCGATATTGAGGAATACCTGCTTAATCTGGTCGCTATCTACCATCACCATGGGCAGGTTGTGGTTTATCTCCTTGATTAGCGCCACGTTTTCCGGTATGGGGGTGTACCTGAGAGCATCCTCAATTATCCCGGCGATGTTGGCCGGGGCCACCGTTGGCTTGGCTACCCGGGAGAAGCCGAGGAGGTCGGCTATCACCTTGTTGGCCGAGTTAACCTCCTCGTTTATGATATCGAGAAATTCTAGCACCCGCGGTTCCGTGGTCGGCAGGTCGGTATTGGTTATCCGCCTTCGTATGTAGAAGCTGGCGTTCTTGATTGCCCCCAGCGGGTTGCGCAGCTCGTGGCTAACCCCGCTGGCCAACTGGCCGATAGCCGCCAGCTTTTCCGAGCGGATTAGCTGTTCCTGTGTTTCCAGGAGTTTATCGTTGGCGGCTTGGAGTTCCTCTTCTGTGGCCCGCAGTTCGGCGTTGGTTGCTTTTAGTTTCTCATGACTGGCCTTGAGTTCTGCGGAGCGTTTTTTTATTGTGGAAAAGGCGTTGTTTATGCTTTCTCCAAAGAGCCATGACATACAGGCCAGTACAAACGATATCATTACTGCTGTTGCTACTACTCCCCACCCCAGGCCTGTCTCTTCAGAGATACTGAAGGCAGTTCTACCACCCATAAATACTACGAATAATAGTAAAACGACGAAGCCGCTAAGGAAAAGGTATACGGCGGCGTAGAATCTCCCGGAGCGGGCTAGCCAGTAGCCTATGCCGGAGACGATCAGTGCGGCGACAAAAGAAATAAGACCGGATATCCATGACTGCATCCCTGTAGCGAGGACATAAACCAGGAAGAGTCCTAATGCCCCCATAAGGAGCCATATCAGACTGTTGAGTAAGCGTGTCCTCCGATTCAGTTCAGGCTGATCATCGCTTTCATTCAGTGTTCCCTCTGCCTTCTGGCGCCTGGCGGTAGTCAGTGAGGGTATTTTACTGGCTGGCTTTACTCTTTCCAGCATTGCCTTCCTCCTATACTTTTTTGTATATCTTGGCCTTGTTATTGATACACTCCAGCATGGGGCGAAGGGTATCTGGGGGCGTTTCCACCTCGCCTAAAACCAGATAGCCGGGGGTGGCCAGCGAGTCGTAGACCAGGCTTAAGACCTTCTCCTGGAGCTGCCGCTGCAGGTATATCAGGATGTTGCAGCAGAAGGCGCAGTCTATGGCGGTGAAGGGTGGGGGAGTGGCTGAGGTCAGGTCGAAATGGGAGAAGCTGACCATCTGCCTGATGTTGCTGTTGACCGCATAGCCTTCGCCGTTGCGGCTGAAGTGATTGGCCAGGGTGGGTGGGGGGAGGCTCTCCACCTCTTTTGGGGAGTATATTGCTGCCTCCGCCTCGGCCAGGGCCTGGCGGTTGATATCGGAGGCATGGATTGATATCTCAAATTCAGCCAGCTGGCTGCCCAGGAAATCGGCCAGCAGGATGGCTATGGAGTACGGCTCTTCGCCACGGGCGCAGGCGGCGCTCCAGAGGCTTAAGCTGCGCTCTCCCCGTTTTATTTTGTGTGCCACCAGCCTGGGTAGTACCAGCCTGGCTACCTGCTGAAAGGTGTGACTGCTGCGGAAGAAGCCGCTTACCTTTATGGTGAGGTCATCGGCTAGGTTCTGGTATTCTTCCGGGTGGTTTTCCAGAAAGTGCGCGTATTCTTCGTAGCTGGTTGCCCCGGTGGCGTATAACCGCCGCTGCAGGCGGCGGGTTACCGTCCCGCGCTTGTAATCGCGGAAATCGTAGCCCCCACCCCTGTATACTTTTTCCAGGAGGAGGTCCAGAGCTTTACCGTTGTTTTTGGAGCTGGTGTTCCCCATATTGCAGTAACACCCCCGGCTGGGTTTGCCTATATTGTACCATAAAAGCGACAAAAATGCCAGCAGTCATCTAAGCAAAATGAATTATTTGCCTGAAATGAGTTTAAAAACGGGGGTTTAGCGGCTATCTAGTGGACAGCATGGCGGGTTTTAGTGGACAGGTGGCGTCATGGGGTGGAGGTGTGGGCAGAGCATATCACTGGCGGCAGCTGCTCAAGCCTACCGGGGAAATATGCATCTGCCCTCTTTCCACCAGCAACATGAAGGAAAGCAAGTTAGTCCCAGGGGGCACTGGCTAACTTGGGTGAGGACTTCTTTTACTATCTCCGGCCAGTGGCCGAATTCGCGGTTGATTTTGTCCTTCACCAGCTCGATAGTCTCATCGGCTACCTGCTCCTCGGGTATTTTTAGTTCTCGGGCGCAGGCCAGGACCTCGCCCTTGGTCAGCATAAAGATAATGTCTTGCCGATTGTTCTTTGACATTTTTATCAGTCCTTTGATTTGGCGATGCTTTTTATAAGGGTGAGGATGACGAGCGCGAGACGCTGTATCTCGATAGGCTCCTGTGACAGGGCTCGGGCTACAATGGGGTCCAGCTGGGTAAAATTATCGGCCGCTTGCCGTTCGGCCGCTGTGGGGGGCTGGGGGGTAAAGTAGCCGGCCAGGACAAATAGTTCGCCCTCCTCGAAGCCCAAGTGGGGGGCGATGTGGCGCAGGACGTGGGCGGAGGGGAAGCGTTCTCCTCTCTCTATGCGGCCGATGTGGGACGAGGATACCCCGGAGCTATTGGCAAGCTCCCTTAGCGTTAGTCCGGAGAGAAGTCTCTGCCGTTTGATTATTCTGCCTAGATTCTGGCTGTCGCCGTCTATGTTTCTTTCCACCTTTGTTTCCTCCTTGGCTTGGGTTATCTTCCGGCACAGGCCCACTGGCGGCGGCGCAGGATGGCCTTCATTCTGGCTGTCAGCTCGGCCTGGCTTACCGGTTTTGCCAGGTAGAGGTCGGCGCCGGCGTTTATCGCTCTTACCCAGCCCCGGGAACGGGTTATGGTGCCCAGCATGAGAACCGGAACGTCAACTGCCCGGCGTAGCTGGCGGCAGGTTTCAAAGCTATCTTCTGCCAGCTCTTCCCCGAGAATAATCAGGTCGGGTCTTAGCTCACTTAATCTGGACAGCGCCTCAGAGTGGTCGGGGAGGGTGGTTACTTCGAAGCCCTCTTCGGATAAGGCTGAGACGCTTATCCCGTCCGGGGTGAGGCCACTTTTGTCGATAATCAGCAGGTTGTATTTGAGTTCTTCAGTCAACTTATTCTCCATTAAAGTTGTTATATTTTTATTTTAGAGTGATGAGATTAATTGCCCATAAAATTGGTGTAAAAATTCCGTTATAATTTCCCGCTGGCAAGCGATGGTTACTTTAAGGGCCCTTTGGTAAAGTTAAGTTGACAGTAGGCAATTTATGTGCTATTATGTGGACAAGTGTCAATAAAGGTTTATTGTGGATAGGTTTAATTTAGGGTTTTCTGCGCCTTTTTGATGCTTTTCAATCTTCTACGTTGCAGGTTAGAAAAATGGAACAGGTTGCTGAAGTACAGGTAGAGCTGGTTATGGAGTTAGAAGCCCTGCGCCGGCGTGTGGCTGAGCTTGAGAGCCTGGAGGCTGAGCAGAGGCGGGCCGAGGAGCAACTTATTATCACTGACCGGCTGGCCTCCATCGGTGAGCTGGCATCGGGTATTGCCCATGAGCTTAATAACCCGCTGACCAGTGTTATAGGTTTTTCTCAGCTGCTTTTGGGAAAAGATATCCCTGATGAGGTCAAGGAAGATGTAGAAATTATTTATAGTGAGGCCCGGCGTGCCGCCGATGTTATGAAGAATCTGCTTATCTTTGCCCGCAAACATTCACCGGCAAAACAGCTGATAAATATAAACGGCGTGATTGAAAAGGTGCTGGCATTGCGTGCCTATGAGCATAAGGTGGAGAACATCCAGGTCGTTAGCCGTTTGGCTCCTGACCTGCCGCTGACTATGGCTGACTGTTTTCAACTGCAGCAGGTGTTTCTCAATATCGTTATAAACGCCGAGCATTTTATGCGCCGGGAGTCCCAGAGGGGTACCTTGACTATCACTACCCGGCGTACAGGCAACATTATCAGAGCCTCCTTTACCGATGACGGCCCCGGGATTGACAGGGGGAACCTGGGGCATTTGTTTGACCCCTTTTTCACCACCAAGGATGTGGGGGAGGGGACGGGCTTAGGCCTGAGTATCTGCCACGGGATAATAACCGGGCACGGGGGCAGGATATATGCTGAAGGCGAACCGGGTAAAGGGGCTACCTTTATCGTGGAACTGCCGGTACCGGTAAATAATAAGTGCCGAGGAGGAAGCGATGAGTAACTCCAGTGGCGTCAAGGGGAAAATCTTATCGGTTGAGGATGAGCCGAGCATCAGGCAGGTCTGCCGCCGCACTCTCGCCAGCCAGGGGTATCAGGTGGACTTTGCTCAAAATGGGGTGGCGGCGGAAAGTATGTTGATGAAGGGAGACTATGACCTGCTTCTGGTTGATATCAAGACTCCGGTAATGGATGGCAAGCAGCTTTATCGCTATATAAAGAAAAGATACCCGGAGCTGGCTAACAGGGTGATATTCACTACCGGAGATGTGGCTAATGATGATACCCAGAGTTTTCTGGAGCAGACGGGCCGGCCTTGTTTGCTGAAACCTTTTTCCCCGGATGAGCTTAGAGATCTGGTCAGTGAGAGCTTGAAGTGGTTGCAGACTGTTTAGTATAGAGGTTGGGAGTAATGACGGAAAAGCAGGCAGTTATATTAGTAGTTGACGACGAGATGGTAGTCAGGCGGGTCCTATCCGAGAAGGTGGGGTTGGCCGGCTACCGGTGTGAGCAGGCGAGCACCGCCGATGAGGCTCTGGCCAGGATAAAAAGTACCGCCGTGCAGCTGGCAATTCTGGATATCAAGATGCCGGGTAAGTCGGGAGTTGAACTGCTTTCGGAGATAAAGGCGGCCTACCCCGATATAGCCGTAATAATGGCTACGGCGGTTATCGATATCAATACCGCCATCGAGTGTCTTAAGCAGGGGGCCTATGATTATATCACCAAGCCGTTTAACCTGGATGAGGTGCTGCTGAGTGTGGAGAGGGCTCTGGAGAGAAGAAGGCTGGAGCTGGAAAATAGAGACTATCAGTTGCACCTGGAGCAGAAGGTTGGCGAGCAGGCGCGGAAAATCCGCGCCGCCTTTCTTAATGCCGTAACGGCGCTGGTCTATGCCCTGGAAGCTAAGGATAAGTATACCAGCGGCCATTCTCAGCGGGTGGCTGATATATCGGTGGCTATCGCCGCCGAGCTGGGCTTCTCCAGGCCGAAAATTGAGCAAATAAGGCTGGCCGGCTTAATTCACGATATCGGCAAAATTGGGGTGAGGGAGGCGGTCTTGAATAAGCCGGGTAAGGTAAACGATGAGGAGTATCGGCATATACTGTCACATTCTAGCATCGGTGAACACATCCTGACGCCTATCGTCGAGGACGAGGCAATCTTGAAGGCGGTGAGGCATCACCATGAGCGCTACGATGGCACCGGTTATCCTGACGGATTGGCTGGTGAGCAGATACCGCTGGCCGCCCGCATCCTGGCGGTGGCTGATACCTATGATGCTATTATCTCCGGCCGTCCCTACCGTGCCGCACAGAGCATCCAGACTGCCTGCGATGAGATAGAACATAACCGGGCTAGCCAGTTCGACTCTAAAGTAGTTGATGCCTTTATCCGCGTCAGAAAATCGGCTGACCTGGTTGACGCCGGTAGTTCAAAGATTTAAAGAGCATTGGCCCCGCCCCCATTTTAAAGTTTTGTTTTTCTTCCTACCCACCCGCCCTAAAGAGGCTGCGCCCCCAAGCTCTCATCACCTTGTCTGTCATTTTATACTCAATCTAGCAGCAGAGATGCTCCGCAATCTCTGTGAATAGGTCAGCAACTTCTTCCTCAGCCTGATATTCTTAGGTGTTACTTCCACCAGTTCATCTCCATTCACAAAATCAATTGCCTGCTCCAGACTCATTTTCAGGGGTGGCGTCAGTTTGACGGCAATATCCGACGTGGATGACCGGATGTTGGTCTTCTTCTTTTCCTTGCAGACATTAACCGGGATGTCCTGCAGCCGTGAATTCAGTCCCACAATCATGCCTTCATAGACCCGGGTGCCGGGTTCAATGAAGGTCAGCCCGCGCTCCTGGGCATTGTTCAGGCCATAGGTAATCGCGGAGCCTTGCTCCGAGGCGACCAGTACCCCATTGCGGGTGGAGACAATTTCCCCCCGCCAGGGTTCATAACCAAGAAATATAGTATTCATGATACTCTCTCCGCGGGTGGAGGTGAGAAAAGAGCTGCGAAAACCAAGGAGACCCTTCGTAGGTATCTGAAACACCAGACGTGCATTGTTCTGACCGTCATTACGCATATCAACCATCTGGGCTTGTCGCTTGCTCAGCATCTCAGTTAAAACCCCGATATATTCATCTCTGGTATCAATAGTAAGCAATTCTACCGGCTCAACAAGCTTGCCATCAATTACTTTGGTAATCGCTTCCGGTTTCGAGATTTCGAATTCGTAGCCCTCGCGGCGCATGGTCTCAATCAGGATGGCCAGGTGCAGTTCCCCTCTACCTTTGACCAGAAAGGTATCCGGGCTATCCGTATCCTGCACTCTGAGACTGAGATTGGTCTCCAGTTCGTTATAAAGCCGCTTCCGTAACTGCCGCGTGGTGCAAAAGCGTCCCTCCCGGCCAGCAACCGGTGAGGTGTTGACACCGAATGTCATCTCTACCGTCGGCTCGCCAATCTTGATGCGTGGCAGAGCTGAGGGCTGTGCCGGGCTGGCGATAGTATCCCCGATGCTGACCTTTTCAATACCGGTCACCGCGACAATGTCACCCGCCTCAGCCTGGTCTACCTTCAAGCGTTGGAGTCCGAGATAGGTAAATACTTCGGCGATCTCATAATCATCCATATTTCCGTCAGCGTTCACCCTGACGACGGTATCACGGGGAGCCACCTTGCCCCTCCAGATCCTGCCGATAGCGATTCGTCCCTTGTGGCTGTCAGAGTCCAGGTTGGAAACCAGCATCTGAAATGGTCCGCTTTCAATCCGGGGAGGCGGCATGTTAGCCAGGATACAATCGAAAAGAGCGCTGATATCTTTGTCAGGCATGCCCGGTTCGGTGACCGCAGTACCCTCCTTGGCGTTGGCATACAGAACATGAAAATCAAGCTGGTCCGTGTCGGTAGCCAGTTCCAAGAACAGGTCCTGGATAAGCCTGTTTACTTCCGCTATCCGCGAATTAGGCCTGTCTATCTTGTTAATGACGACTATGGTTTTCAATCCCCTTTGCAGAGCATGGCGCAGAACAAACTTGGTCTGGGGCATAGGTCCTTCGACAGCATCTACCAGAAGAAGGCAGCCGTCTGCCATGCTGATGACACGCTCCACCTCACCGCTGAAATCGGCATGCCCCGGGGTATCAATGATATTGATTTTGACGCCCCGGTACAATACGGCCGTATTCTTAGCCATGATGGTAATACCCTTTTCTCGCTCAAGGGTATTACTGTCCATGATTAACTCGCCTACTGCCTGGTTATTTCTAAAGACCTTGCTCTGCTTGAGCATGGCATCCACAAGGGTGGTCTTGCCATGGTCGACGTGGGCAATAATAGCTATATTCCTGATATCACTGCGATAGTTCATGTATGGTACAATCCTGCCTTTATCTATTCATCTTTACATCGTATTAAATTAACTGTTATACGTTGCTTTGTCATAGCCGCCTTTACTGTGTTTCTGTGCCCGTTAATTTCGAGCCGGCAACGGTACTCATGGGATAGGCGCAAGCAAAGAGCCTGTTTAGCCTGGGTGGGAATGTCCGGGGTAATAAGCGTAAGGGGACTATATGATGTCCAGTCTCCCGCTAACGAGGCACCGTCAGCCTCATTCGAAAAAGCTCCCTTTTCGGAGGCGGTGAAGGTAAAAATAGCTCGCAAAACAAAATATTAAGTTCACTATGAGTATTATACACCAGCGGAGCGGCTTTAGAAAGCGAAGGGCAGCGGCTGGATTTGAACCAGCGACCATTATGGATCATTGTTACCTGGCCGAATGAACAAATCAAGCTTATGTACAGTCTTGAGTAATCCGCCCGCCTGCTTCTGAAGTCTAAGTACGATTAACTCTAAATCTATAGGTGGTATCATTCTATAAGTGGTATCATTATTGGGGGTAGGTCAATAGGATATGATAGGAAGGTAGCGATGAAGGCACAATTGATCATCACACATCCTGGCAGCGCACATTTTGATGAGGTGACAGCCGTCAGTCTGATTCTGGCCGTGTATGCCGACACGGCATTCAGGATCGAGCGGCGTGAGCCCGCACAGGCAGAGTTGGATAATCCAGATGTGTGGGTGGTAGATATCGGCGATAGGCATGAGCCGGAGAAGCGTAATTTTGATCATCACCAGGACATGGATTGCCCGGCGGCGTTTGTCCTGGTAGCCGAATACCTGGGGCTTGTGGAGACCATGTCCGTCATGCCGTGGTGGTATTTCAAGGACGAGGTTGACCGCTTCGGGCCGGTAAAAAGCTCTGCAAAATATCATGCCGGTGATGACCTCGTAAACCGAAATCCGGTGGAAAGCTGGCTGGTAGCCAGTTTCGCTTCCGGGCCGGAAGCATCCCTCCCTCTGCTTAAGGCTTTTGGCGCTCATATCATTGAGGATGCCAGTATGCTTAAAAGCCAGATTGATTTTTGGAAAACCAGCTCCAGGCTGGTAATTGCGGGGGTGCCTGCCATGATCGGGGAGACGAGGGAATCCGCCGGGCTGGAGGAATTTCGCCGCCTGGATGAAAATCCGCCCGATATCGTCATTTCCCTGGACCGCCGCGATGAGGGCTGGCGTCTTTTTCGCTACGACGGAACACCGGTTGATTTTTCCCTGATTTCAGACCGCCCGGAGATTGCTTTCGCTCACAAAAGCGGATTCATGGCCAAAACCAAAGAGCGCCTGTCCATAGATGATCTCATCGCCCTGGTGAGCAAGGCTGTTACCAAGTTTTAATGTAGTTTATTGGGATTTAGGTAATAATGGAACAAAATATGAACACCACCCCTATCAATCCCCAGATGCTGGTTGAATTGGTGCGCATGCGGATGCCTTTTGGGAAATATAAAGGCCGCATCCTTTGTGGTCTGCCTGAACCTTATCTGGCATGGCTTCACCGGAAAGGTTTTCCCCCGGGAAAAATTGGCATGCTACTGTCAGCTCTTTATGAAATCAAACTTAACGGATTGGAATATCTTCTGACGCCGATCAGGAAAACTCAGCCGTGAAGCAGGCTGGAAAATTAAAACGGTTATTTACGCCCCGACCTTTTTGATTATCACCTCAATATGTTTCCTGGTTCTTATCAGTTCTTCTTTTCTTGCCTTTGACAGCTTCTTAACCTTACTTTCCACACCCAGTGCCAGGCTTCTGCTCCCTAATTTCTTTTGGAAGACCAGCATCAGAGGGCCCCTGCCTCGAAGGTACTTTGCTCCCGCGCTATTGTTTTCCTGGTGCTCCGCAAACCTGCGGGCAACATTAGTCGTAATTCCGGTATACAGACTTCCATCGTGACATCTAATCAGGTATAAGTGCCAATCCGACATAATCTTTGTTATTAAGTGTCTGACCCGGGTTGTCCGGGCGGGGACGCATCCGGCCTCATTGACAGAGAAATGCGTTTACGTTCCGGATCGATGGTGAGCACCGTGACCGTAACCTTTTGATTGACACTGACTACATCAGCCGGGTTTTTTACAAATTTATCAGACAGTTCGCTAATGTGCACGAGTCCATCCTGATGCACGCCGATGTCAATAAAGGCTCCAAAATTGGTCACATTGGTCACGATTCCGGCCAGCTTCATTCCCGGAGTGAGCCGGTCAATCGTCCTGATGTCCGCGGAGAAAGCGACCGCCTCAAACTGTTCACGAGGATCACGCCCCGGCTTGGCCAGCTCTATCATGATGTCCTGCAATGTCGGCAGCCCGTACTCTTCCCCGGTGTAACTCTCCAGATTAATCCGGTGGCGCAGATCATCGCGGCGTATGAGGTCGGCCACCCTGCAGCCCATGTCCCTGGCCATGCGGTCTACGATATGGTAGCTTTCCGGGTGCACGGCACTGGCATCGAGGGGATTTGAGGCATGATCAATACGAAGGAACCCGGCGGCCAGCTCAAACGCCTTCGGGCCCAGCCGGGGTACCTTCTTGAGGTCTGCGCGGCTGCGAAACGGGCCGTTCTCATTTCTGTGGGCGATAACGTTTTTTGCCAGCGTGGGACCAAGGCCCGAAACATAGGTGAGAAGCTGTTGGCTGGCGGTATTTACCTGTACACCGACCTCGTTTACACAGCTCATGACGGTTTCGTCGAGATTACTCTTGAGCCTGCCTTGATCGACATCATGCTGGTATTGCCCCACCCCGATGGACTTGGGGTCGATCTTTACCAGTTCTGCGAGAGGGTCCAGGAGCCGCCGCCCGATGGATACCGCCCCGCGCACGGTGATATCCTGGTCGGGGAACTCTTCACGGGCGACTGCGGATGCGGAATAGATCGATGCGCCGCTTTCGTTGACCATGACGACCGGCATTTTGTCCGGTAAGCTCAGCCCGCGAATAAATTCTTCGGTTTCCCTGCTGGCCGTTCCATTACCGATGGCGATGGCTTCGATGTGAAATCTTTGTATGAGGTCGAGTATCGTTTGGCTGGCTTCCCGGCTCCGCGCCGCCGACTGACCCAGGTAGATGACGGCATTAGCCAGAAGCTTGCCCTGAGGGTCTAGGCAGACCAACTTACAGCCGGTCCGATAACCGGGGTCGATGGCCAGTACTGCACGCGGCCCCATTGGCGGAGCCATGAGAGTTTCGCGCAGGTTGCGCGCAAAGACACGGAGCGCCTCGTCATCAGCGTGCTCTTTAGCCTGCTGACGGATATCAGTTTCAATAGAGGGCGCCAGTAACCTCGGATAGCTATCCTCCACTACCAGAACCACCTGTGCCGAGGCGGCGCCGGTACCTTTGACGAAGTGCCGGTGCAGGAATGACAGCGCTTTTTCTTGAGGCGGTCTTACCGTGATTTTCAGGAACCCATCGTTCTCACCACGCAACATGGCCAGCACCCGGTGACTGGGAACACGGGCAACCGGCTCCTGCCAGTCAAAATAATTGCTATATTTGATACCTTTGCCTTCTTTACCTTTAATCACGCTTGATTGAATGATGCCTTCCTGGTAAAAAAGCCTGCGCATGCTCTGCCTTGCCTGGGTGTTTTCATTGACCCACTCGGCAATGATGTCGCGCGCCCCGGCCAGGGCATCCTCGACCGAAGCGACACCTTTTTCCATGTTCACGAACGCGAGAGCTTCATGGGACGGATCAGCAACCTCCTGACCCAGTATCAGCCCGGCGAGAGGCTCAAGCCCTTTTTCTTTAGCCATGGTGGCCCGGGTGCGCCGTTTGGGGCGGTAGGGAAGGTAAATATCCTCCAATGCGGCCAGGGTCGCCGCCGATTCGACAGAACTGCGTAACTCGGCTGTGAGTACACCCTGTTCTTCAAGAGAGTCCAGGATCGCCTGACGCCGGCTATCGAGCGCTGCCAACCGTGCCAGGCCGTCCCGTATTTCGCTAAGCACCACCTCGTCAAGTGACCCCGTTTTCTCCTTGCGATAACGCGCAATGAATGGAATAGTCGCTCCCGCATCAAGCAGGGATCTGACAGCCTCTACTTGCCGGGGTGTGACTCCCGCCTGGTTGGCAATGGTCGTACCATGAGTTTCAAGCATTATGTTCTTATCTCCAGGTGATGGATATCAATAATTGTACTATAAAGTTCCTGCCCTCTTAAAGCAACTGCTATATGAGGATATAGAAAGATGCGCTGAATTTCACGCCTGAGGGCCAGGCGTGAAAGTATGTTCCAGCTAAACCTCCGTTAGGTTAAAAAAGTTGTGTTGCTCGGTTGTATCAATAAAGTATTCTTTGGGGATTCGTGTAAATATTCATTCCCCTCTTAGTTGCAATTCTTACATCTGTATCTGTAGTGACCTTCGTCCCTATATCCCTTACAAATCCTATAATTGTCAATCCGCACCTTTCACCAATTTCGACTCCCAATTTTGTTACCGCAGTCTTTGTCGCCACAATTGGAATATTCGCTCGGCAAATCTTTGACACCATGTCAGAGACCATCCTTCCGGTTGAGGCCGCAAATGTATTTCTAAAATCAATCTTATTAATCAATGCATAGCCTATAACTTTGTCCAGAGCATTGTGCCTTCCAACGTCTTCTGCTATGCAAATTGGTTCTGCCCTTTGTTTAAACAGTCCAGCTGAATGTATGGCTTCGGTTTCGGCATATATTTTAGATTTTAGGATCGCGTTGACCCCATCGAATATATCTTCTCTGCTAACTTTCAAATCAGAATGTATTTCCGGAGACCAATTTGCCTTATCTTCTTTCTTAAGCAAAGTTACTTCAGCTATATTCTCTTTTACTGTTATTGATTCTATATCGGCAATATTTTCTATAATTCCCCGCCCAAATAGATGTCCAATGATAAACTCCTTTTCCATCATAGGCGTTATCATCGCTGTGGCAAAATGCCTTCCGTTTATGATAATTGATAAACCAAGTTCTGTTACTACTCTTTCCTTAGCCTTAGTAACTTCTGCATTCACCTTCGTATATTCAACCCACTCCACGCTTCTATCTTTTGACATTTTACCTCCGGAATTTATATGAGGTTGGTTAAAGTGCTGTCTCTAGCATAACCTACCCATTATTCAACTTTATGGGGCCTCCAGCTTTCTCTAAATATAACAGCTTTAAGGCTGGCTGGCTAACTTCGGTTCAAGCAATTTTTTAAAGAATTACTAAACAAACTCGAGAGCACAGCGGGTAGATGGGAGCAGACTCTAGGATGCTACTATTAACAGGGCTTTTTGGGGGCTTGACAAGGCGGAAGGTAAGTGATAATATCCGTATAGCGTGAAATAAACGCAATATCGGATAGGAGACATACTGATGTTTCGTCCTAGAGCAGCAATGCTGACCCTTTTCGGTGATTACGTGCTGCATAAGGGTGGTGAGATCGGGATTGGCAGTCTGGTCAGACTGCTCAGCAATTTTGGCCTGTCGGAACAGGCTATCAGGTCAGCGGTTTCAAGGATGTGCCGTTCTGGTCTCCTGAAGGCAAAGCGTACCAATCGTAAAAGCTACTACTCGCTGACCAGTGAGGGGCATAGCTTGCTGACCGAGGGAGCACAGCGCATTTTCCAGCGCAAGAAATCCCGCTGGGACGGCAACTGGAATATTGTTACCTACTCCATACCGGAACGCATGCGGCAGGCAAGGGACAGGTTGCGCCTTGAGCTGGGCTGGATGGGCTACGGGGCTCTAGGCGAGGCCACCTGGATTTCACCCTATGACCGGACCAGAGAGGTGAAGAACCTGTTGCAGAGACTCAATATTGAGGAATATGTTAATATCTTCAGTGCCCAACATCAGGGAGGTACTGACCCAAGGAAGATCGTCTCCCGCTGCTGGGACCTGGGCAAGATACACCAGAAGTATGCTGATTTCCTGACTGAGTATCGCCCGAAGCTGGAAAGGCACCTGAAACGATTACAGGCCGGTGAAACTATTGAACCCAGCGAGTGTTTTGTAGCACGTTTTAACCTTATCCATGAGTACCGCAAGTTGCCCTTCTTTGATCCGAACCTGCCGTTGGAGCTGCTCCCCGAGAACTGGTTACGGCCTCAGGCAGCTGCTCTATTTAGTGAATACCACGATTCGTGCACCGAGAAAGCCAATGAATACTTCTACTCAGTGTGCAAGAACTACCGGGGCGCAAGTAGGGTTAAACACTTAGTTGGAAGGGTTATTTAGAGGCTAAGTAACCTAAGGGGGTAAAAAATGAGGTACGCAGAGACAGGGGTTAATTTAGAAATTGATCTATCCCGAGGAAGCATTGAGAAGGAAGGAACTGACCCAGGATTAACTGAACTTTACCTGGGGGGTCTAGGTACTAACGCCAAGATATTATGGGATAGGGTTCCCCCTGAAGTTGAACCCTTTTCTCCTGATAATTTACTAATATTCAGCGCTGGTATTTTAGCTGGCACACCTGCTCCCGGTGCTAATCGTACCATTGTTTCTACCTTTTCTCCTCAGACTTTGTTAATGGCATATTCAATAATGGGGGGATTTTGGGCACCAGAACTGAAACATGCCGGTTATGACAAAATAATCATTCGTGGCAAGTCCCCCAATCTGGTTTATTTGTGGATACACAATGACAAAATAGAAATACGTGATGCCAGTCATCTCCAGGGTAAAGGCTCTCTTGAAACTGCAGAACTTATTAAACAGGAGTTAAAGGAGCCGAAAGCCCAGGTGGCTGCTATTGGCCTGGCCGGTGAAAATAGGGTCTATTTTGCTTCCATCGAGCAGGGCAGGTCCAGTGCCAGCCGGGGCGGAATAGGCGCCGTTATGGGAGACAAAGGGTTAAAGGCGATAGCTGTTCGCGGAACAAGGGACATCAATATTGCCCAACCGGCTGAACTTTTTGAGCTTTGCAACGAGGTGCTGAAATATATACAAGACCGAGCAGAAAATCCAATTAAGGGGGTGCCGCCCATTTTAGCCGGGCTTGGGTCACCCCAGGAGATGTCAATACATGATGAGCAGTGGCACACTGCCAGTTTCGCCTGGGGAAATGCGCGTCACCGGAGAAAGGATTTTTGGAACGAGGAAATCGAAGAGCAGTGGAAGGAGACTCAGGACAAAGCGGTGGAGCGGCTAATAAGTTGCTATAACTGTCCGATGAAATGCGGGGGAATAATTACCCACCCAAAACTTGAAAGATACATGATGAAATGCTACTCGAAACTTACTTATACAATGGCGGCCATGTCAGACCTGGATTTTGGTTTTAAAATAGCTGGTCTTGCTCAGGAGTATGGAGTGGACGGATACACAACCCCGCAGGTTATGGCCTTTGCCCTTGAGCTTTATGAAGCTGGCATTTTGACTGACCAGGACCTGCCAGGATTTCCGTCCGATAACGAGGAGAGATTCTTCTGGTTACTGGACAAAATTGTTCGGCGAGAAGGGATTGGAGATGTCTTGGCCGATGGTGTTTATTGGGCGGCCCGTAAGATTGGCAAGGGGGCTGAGGCCTACGATCATAATACTATTAAGAAACATGAGCAGATCCCTATCAAACTAGGGGTGCTGAACCCTATTTATTATATCATGTGGGCCACAGGTGAGAAAATCAACATTACCCAAATTGAAGGGCAGATACCCCAGGCGCCTTTTGCTACGAGAGAGGAGAAAGAGGAGTTTGTAAAGGATTGG
>JAUVYB010000019.1 GCA_030603275.1 Deltaproteobacteria bacterium
GGCCACCTGAGGGCCGGCAGGCAGTCTTTTTGACGGGGCAGCAGTAGCTCCCCAGCCAGATTATGGCGCCTCACCGGAACCCGTCAGGTCTATTATAGCCCGGCTACTAACTCCTGACCCTGGGAAATAGAATACAAGCCAAAAGGTGCAATTAAGAGGGGCTATTGACATTCATACGGGGAATGGCCTATTCTCAATACTAAAAGGGAGGTAAACCAATGCAAGCCTACTGTATGAAGTGCCGCGCTAAGAAAGAGATGAAAGACCCCAAGAGCATTACGATGAAGAACGGCAAGCCGGCAACCCAGGGTGTATGCTCGGCCTGCGGTACGAAGATGTTCAGAATAGGCAAAGCCTAATTCTATCGGACACTGCCTAACGGAACTTAGAGGAGGCTGGATATCTGTGAGTGGATATCCAGCCTTTCTTGTTATCCACGACACAGAATGGACTTTTGTTACCTAGCTGAATAAAACGCTACATTGTGCAATGAGGTAACAAAGTACCAATCAGTTTTTTTCATTAAGCCAGAGGCTCCCGCTTTAGGCCCCCATTCGTTTCTGTTATGTGGAAATATGAGACTCGTCGAGTACCACGGATTTCACTATCATTTGAACGGCGACTGTAGCAGTAATCTGAAGCTCGGGATTTTTGGCCCATAAGGAACGACTTGTCACCTTCAGAGTGCCACCATAAGTACATACATCATCGACTAATAGTATATGCCCAATTGAATCAATGTCCTCCACCTCCAACGACCCAGAATAGACTTGCTCGAATTGTGAGTAAGTGTAGCCGTCGCTCAACATACGACGCTTTGAAACAGGATCCGAGAGCTTAAGAAATTGTCTCAGCGGAATTCCGAATAACTTAGATAATTCCTGAGCGAGCAACCTAGTGCGATGGATCTCACCCTTGTCTGCTTTGTCTGGAGATAGTGGAATTGGAACTATACAATCAAAGTCTGGTACTATACTCCATTCGTGGATCGCCTCAAACATGGCTCTGGCAAGCGGGTAAGCAAGTTTCGCATTTCCTGTCTTGAATGACTTTAAAATATGCGTTACTTGATGAATAACTGGCTGAATGGTTTTGAAGTTCAAGTAACATCTCGGCGGTATCGCCCAATATGCCGGAATAAAAGCATTAGCATGATTTCCCAGCCTCGCAGGTAAGCGCAGCTCTGGTTTTCGGATTCTCTGAAAACTCTGCCAAGTAGCACACCATTCACAGTGGCGCTTCGAACAACTGTTAGCACTTGTGAAAACAGTACAGTCAGAGACTGTTTCCCAGTCTCCTGGTAAGAGGAAAACTTGTCGGCCTCTGGCACGTACAATCGCTGCTATACGGCCTGAGTTCTTTTTATCGGTTAAAGGTGACGAAGTATCATAATTATAAACCCTAAGCTGCACCTCCTTATCAACATTGACGTTAATGGTTGCTACACGGCCCTTAATATACACTCCAGGTTCAAACTCATGGGGTCCGTAGAAATAAATCCAAACCTCGTCACCTATCTCTACCTCGTCCAAATATCGCTTCCAACCTAGCAAAAGATACCGACCGCCGGTCAGGCGGTCGGGAATTCGCTTGGGCTGAAATCCATCATAGCCTGAATAGATTTTGTAAATGAAGTTCATAATAGCAGAACGTCTTTAAATGACCTTAGGACTCTATCCGCATCATCAAATCTTTCAGGTCCGTATCCATAAGATGCCCAAGCAAAAGGCACTTGAGCCGCCCTTGCTGCTTGACAATCAGAGACAGAGTCACCAATATACCATGCACTCTGGTTGTACTTTACACTTAAATCCTCTAAGGCTATCAAGAGAGGGCTCGGAGATGGTTTAGTACTGCGGCATCTTCCCCAATCTACTACCGTATCAAAGAGCTGTGAGAGCCCGGTAACATTGAGCATTGGTAAAGCGATCCATCCTGGCAGACTAGTTACAATTCCCATAGACACTCCGCTTTTATTTACTTGGTCAAGCACGTTTCGCACGCTAGGGTAAAGCTGTAGATTCTCTTTATTTGAAGCCACTAAGCTGGCGAACTTCCGCGGCGATATTCCCACTTCACGTAGTAACTTCGCTGCAGGCAACCCATCCGCAAGACTTAGTACTGAGCGATTAAAGTCGCCTCCCATAATCGAGACAGCCTTCGCGTAAAAGCCGCGGCTATCCCATAATGTGCCATCTAAATCGAATATGAGAGCTGTTGAATCCATCGTTGCCAGGCCTCACGATCTGGTGCTTTGGAGTCAAACGTAGCTACCAGTACCTTTGCAGAGTGACTTATAAATTTGTTTCCTAAAGTATCGTCAGTTCCGTCGCTAAGAAACGTTGCTATAGGTTTATGTTGCTCAAGACCGAATCTATAGGCATTCATCGTTCCGCCTTTCTCTGGGGACTGGCTAACCAGCACGCCAAGAGAAAAAGCGACTATAAGTTTATTACGCTTACGCAAGGTCAATCCCGCGGCTCGAGCACCGAAGGGAGCCTCACTGACAAATACAGCTCTCGGTGAGTGAAGGAAGTCTTCCCATAACAACCTGTTCTCAGGAGGGAAAGGACGGCTCAAGCCTCCTGCCATCACGCAAATTGTACACCCCCCAGCATTGACAGCCGCTTGGTGGCCTATCGTATCCGCGCCTAGAGCGAATCCGGCCACAACCGTAATTCCTAGTGTAGATAAGAACGTAGCGAACTCTCGGTGCCGTTCGGAATAGGGTGGGCGTATTTTTCGGGATCCCACGCAAGCCACAGTCTTGTTTTTAGCCAAAATCTCTATGGCTCCCCTAGCAAACAATATGGGAGTAGGATAGTTACTCCTGAATACATTTTGAGGATAGAGGGGATGCGAGTAGGTTAGAATTTTGGATCCATATTTATAGGCTTGAGCAATGTAGCGCTTAGCTCTGGCCATCACGACTGTGCTGTCTTGGTCAGCAGCTTGTCCAATAGAGCGTTGAATCTCCTTCCCCCGCTTTCCTGGAATTCGGAGTTTTTGGGGGTTGTTTAGCAGATCCTCAGGGCAAAGTCCTGCCTCGAACGCGATTTTGAATTTCTGCGGACCCATCCCCTTGACCCCCTCTAGTAGCAGAAGGTATGAAAGCTCTTGTACAGTGATGCCGACCGCACTTTCCATTGATGAATCAACTGTGAATTCTTGCTCTTTCGCTGATCTGGCCTTCCTTTTCACAATGGGGCTTGGCTCTTGGCTTTGTCGTTCTAGTCTCTCTTCAGACATTGTGTAATAATTCACCTCCGACCTGTGTTCCTAAGGTATCCCAGTCCGTTATGATAGGTCTTCCTTTGTCATAAATCTAACTTCCTTCGATTACGGCGCCTGTTTTTGCGAGAGCTACCCCATACACCGCGGACGCTCCAGCTGATTTAAGCAAATCCGCGAGCAACGTGAGGGTCGTGCCGGTGGTTATAACGTCGTCTAATAATAGGATCTGGCTACCCGATACAATTCTATCATATCGCTTCTGCCTATAATGGATTAACGCCTTTGCTTCAGAATACGACATATCTCTGAACCTGCATGGTATTGGACTTACCGAGAATAACTCATTGTAGGGCACGGCTAGGTATTCGCTCAACCTCTGACCAATAAGAAGCGACGGGATGAAACCTCGGGAAACATAGTTCTCGGGATTGGCCGGTGATGGCACAATTACATCGACGAACCGTACCAACTCGGTTCTGCTATTAATGAAATCCGCAAATAGACACGCAAATGGTGATGCCAAAGCGGGGTTGGCACTACTATATGGGTGCTTGCCCTTGTACTCCCGGATTTTATAGCTGAGAAGGTGACGACCTTGAGCTTGAATCTTGTACGTACCAACGGCCTCGAGAGCATCAATCATCTCTGAGCGTGCAAAAGCACCAACCTGTTCAAATATCCCCTTCTCCTTGGCAATCTCTAAAAATGGGTACTCGTATTTATCATACCGACCCGAAGTGAAGCCGAGACCGAAATACCTTCTGAATTGGGCGATATTTTCGCTAGTTCGATAGTTACGGTGCGAAGCTAGAAGTCTTGTGCGCTCTGTTAAAAGTACATCATCAGGGCAAATCTCCCGGGCTCTTGAAAAACATCTCTTGGCTTCACTGAGGTTTTCTTGATACTGTGCCGTTTTACCATAGGTGCAGTATGAATTCTTGACAGAGGATTTTGATTCTGTGTCAAGAGCCGCGAAATCCTTGACATTGTCGAAAAGTGACACCGCTTCGGGATGATGGCCTGCGTGAGACAAAACCAACCCTTTGGTTACGGCGGATTCCCGTAGAGCAGCCTTGATGTCTTTCAATGACTGAATTCTCTTCCCCATTTACCTGCACCTTGCTCAAGAGTGGTCTTCATGCTGTAATGATACCACTACTTAGATATATACCGCCATCACTTACCTTGCACTTTTCCATGATTGAGAGCCCGATTTCTACTTAGAAGCCGAGCAGCGATAAGCCTTTCGACGAATAGTGATGAGGTAAAATTTCAAGAACTCGCTTATTTTTGGTTCCTCCTGAAGTACTCCCGGGACATAAATAGAAAACCTACATGAATAAGGAGGGTCAAGTATTGGTCTTCACTGGGAAATAGTATCAGGTAAATATTGGTTTGATCTTCTGACTTTTTATTGGTTGAGGTAAGATTGTACGATTGTCAGTTTTGTTCAATGGCAACCCAAGGCACTAGTATTTCACCTCTGTATAAATGCTTCGCAAAGGGAATGTCTTGTCGTAGAGCTACTGAGGGTGTAGAATTAGACATAACCAAGGACTTCTTTTTGGGGATGACGAATTGAGACGGATACGCGAAGCCCAAAGGGCAATTAAACTTCGAAATTCCAAGTCTGGAGATCACAAGAAGTAGATCACTATAATGTCTGTCTTTTTTAGCAGCGAGAAACGTACTATTAACACAAGGATTCCATCTGCCTGAATTGGTCCAAGAGGTTTCGGGGAGCCAAGAAATGACTGACCTGATTCCAACATGCGTCCTAACCGACTTAATTAAGAAAAAGTCCCTGAGGCCTACTCCTACAGATTTCGAGTATGTAGCTCAACTGAGTACTTTTTTAGAAAAAGTGAAGCAAGATATATCAACTATCCACGTCCTTTTCCCACAGTTCACGCCCCACGACGATTTACACCATCTTGAACCGCTATTCAAATTGGCTAGTGATCTTCTCGGCGAAAGATTGCTGAAGGGATTAAATATAACAGAATTATTTCTTCTAGCCTGTGCATTATATGGACACGATTGGGGAATGGCCGTAGATGAGCCATATAAACAGAAGCTGATGTCCGGGACCTCTATCTCAGAAAAAGACAAGTGCATCGAGGAAGATCGGAAAAGGCTACGGTTGTTTATGACAGGCGGCGGCTACGAAGTTTCAGAGGATTCAGTCGTAAGAGATTTAGACATCAACATCTGGAGAGAATTCGTCAGAAGGACACATACACAAAGGAGCTCAGACAGGGTTAGAAGTCATTTTGAAACTATTGATAGAGGAGTAGCAATCAGGTTAGCTCAAATCTGCCAAAGCCATGGTGAGGATTGCGATATGCTACGAGACAATGATCTATATCCTTTACGGTGTTCAGTCCTCGGTGAAGTAGTCAATCTTCGCGCGATTGCAATATATCTTCGTCTTTGCGACTTATTCGACCTGGCTGATAATCGCACCCCTTATGCTATATGGAAACATGTAGCTCCTAGTGACCCTCGATCGGTCAGTGAGTGGGATAAGCACCGAGCTATTCGGCAAGTGACCTTCCCATTATATCCGGGTAATGTAAGACATATATTGGTCGATGGTTCAACGGACGATAACGAATTATATACAGAGCTAGAGGACTTGGAAGATTATTGTCGCAAGGAATTTAGGCTCTGCTTGGATATACTCTCTGAAATGCCAGAAAGTAAATACTGTATGGATATTGTCGACCTTGATTGGAAAATACATGCCGAAGGCTTCAAGCCTATTCCTGTTCGATTTGAGTTTGATCGAGAGAAAATGTTAGGGTTTCTGAGTCACGAATTATACCAAGGTGATAAGCTGGTCTTTCTCAGGGAATTGTTGCAGAACAGTATCGACGGGATTAGGATGAGACATGAATTACTACGTAAGGCGGAAAAGACACTTGGTGTTAAAGACCTAGGTTATATAGAAGTCTTTGTTGAAAGTCGCTCAGATGGTTCAATGTCTATCGACTGGAAAGACAACGGTATCGGTATGGACGAGAAGACTATCCGGAACTTTCTTGCAGTGATAGGTAGAAGTTACTATCGAAGCCACGAATTTCAGCAACTTAACCTTACCATGGATCCGATATCTGAGTTTGGAATTGGCTTATTAACTTGTTTCACCGTATCTAATGCGATGGAGATTGTGACTAAACGAGACCAAAACATATTTAGCGATTCGAAACCACTCAGAGTACAAATTCCAAGTGTGGATAGGCATTTTCGCATTGAAGAAATAGAACCTGGAAGTAGCATTAGCCCGGGTACAACAATCAGATTGACAGTCGACTCTAAATTAATCAGCTCCTTGAAATCGAACAATACTTCACTAAAAATCGTTACTGACTACCTGTGCAAAATAGCTGGCTTTGTCGAATTCCCTATAGTTGTCCACGAGGGAGAGAAAAATACCATTATATTACATCCGAAAGCGAATCCCGAAATAGCTCATAATCGCTTTGGTACAGATTGTGAGGTCGTTCAACTTCGACTGAATTGTGTCTTCGAAGATATGGTCATTTCTGAAGATGCTCCAATTGCTATACAGTTATTCAAAATGAAGACATACGACCTAGCGACAGATCTTGGCTTGGATGATTACGAAGGAGTTCTGAGTTACCCGGTACCAATAGATGAAAACACCGATTTTACCGGTGGGCCTCGTGGATATGATGCATTGAAAGTCCTGGCAAGCGATCGCCCAAATATGGTTGGCAAATTCATACGGATGACGCGTGGGTGGCAAGGGCAACTATTACCGGTTCAGAGCAGAACTGGAGAAATGTACCTCGAATGCAATAACGTATACCGGGATGGGATCCTTGTTCCTCATGTAGAAGTACGAGCCTCTTCATTATCGAGACCTTCTCCAATTAGTCATTTAACTAGCTTAGTTGTGAATATCCCCAAAACCAGGTCGAAAGAAATCAGTCTGGCAAGGAACCAGATAGTGACTGACAGTCACGAATGGGCTGGGCCTATTTTCTCTGCTCATACCAAAGCGTTAGAGAGGGAGTATTGTATTCCAGGCCAAAGACTACCACAACCTTCACGTCACCTGTTCAGATTGGCTTCTTTTATGGTTTTTCACGGCTTGTCAATAGAACAATTAAGTGAAATATTTCCACGGGAAAATTTGCCACTTCCGTTCTTGCAAACAAACGGTCGTGTTATATTTAAGCGGTATGGAGAAATAATTCAACACCCAATCAATCGCTCCCCTGACCCCTTGTCGCATGTTAATACACGTTTGATGCGAAGCTTGGTACAAGATAAAGAAATTCCAGAGCTCTATACTTTTTGGAGAGGACCGGACACTCTGATCGATGACTATGCTACATGGGGTGGGTCTAACGGCGATAGCATCATATTAGCTTCGTTAAGGCATATCATCATAGATTTTATTGAAATGTCACATAGGTTCGACAACATCATCTTTCTCAGCCCTCCGTGGAAAGGTAGCCCTCCTCTGCTCCAAGAGATTTGGGTCCCCCAAAAAGACTCGGATCGTCTCCCAAATAAATTAATAGAATCGAAACTCGATCTCTTATCTAGAGATCCTTCAAATGTATTCGAACTGGAGCAATCTTGTGTACAAGAGAGTTTCTTTGAAGCCATAGGAATCAGGCAAATTCATATGAGATTAGCTAGATTCCCTAAACCTTTCGAGGAATCATTTGCCTATGGGAATAGCGCAATGAATCTAAATCATCCGATAGCCCAAGCCTTGCTGCATTTAATGTCTGTTGCATTCGCAAAGGAAGATCGTTGGAAAATACCTCTATCTGAGCTAAAGGCAATGAGACTTATATTGGGAAGGGTGATTAACCTACCAGGAGCAATCTTAAGTGAGTATTCCTCATGGGCCGATTCAGCTGATGTCCTATGGAAAATTGTGAATAAAGTTGGATTGGCATCCCATTTGGGGGCGAAAACTCTTACACCGACTATCGATCAGTTTGTCCCGGGATCCACCGAGCAGTTTTTAGATTCTAAAGTTAACGATAATTGGAATAGACCATTTGGTGAATTAGTAGAATGATGCCCCTCTCCGGACTGTACAAATCGTCAAGTTGTTCGGTACTGCTTGGTGGAGGTAAATCTCATAATTTTATCTCTTTAACTCGACCAACATGTCCGTCTTCTAAACGGACTTTGATACCATGGGGATGAACAGGTGATTTGGTCAAAATGTCTTTGACTATCCCTTCGATTAGTTTTCCAGACTGCTGATCTGCCTTCAATACTATTAAGACCCGCGAGCCCGGTCTTATATTAACACGACTTGTGCCATTCATACCATAAACTCCATCTTTCCCAACATCGTACCATATCTGGAAGAGGAAGCCTTGTCGGTATTAGAATATCTTGTTTACGCGCACTACTCGTGGTCGGCGAGGCAGAGTGCTAGCCTCAGGTAACAATCCATCTAAAAGTGTCTTGACTACATCGGCAACAAAGGAACCGTGACTGCTTTCGGTTTATCCCCTGTCATAGTACAATAACCTTGTCGTGGTGGAGTACCGGCTCAGAGATTGTAAAAGCGGGCGTCACTCGTAGATAAAGTGCTACTATAATGTGCTGACTCCTCTATCAGGGCAGCGCGAAAGTCTTAATAAAAGTTATACCTTTCATACCGCTCGGCCAAGGGAGAGGGGGAAGGGTTTTTTTTAAAAGAGGGGCTAACGCCCCTCTTAAACACCCATTAAGTTGAGCTGTCCTCCCCAGAGAAAGGGGGACTAGGGGTATAACCCCCTGTATCCCCCTCTCCTTGTTAACAGTGGTTCTCCTTCCCACCCTAAAGAGGCTTCGCCTCTAAAACACTGCTTCCCCACCCCCAACTGAAGTGGTGTCCATTTTTCTCTCTCCACTGGGGGGTGGGGTAAAAAGAGATTCTTTAAAAGCGCAGACGGGGCCCCCGAAAAAACAATGTTTTTTTGGGGTAAAAGCTTATGAGGGCGGGTGGGACGCAAAACTCAGTTTAAAAAAGGGGAGGTGCGGCTTGCCCCCCCTTAAATTGACCTGAACCAGAAATACCATTAGAATACCATTTAACCCTAACTAAAGAGGCAAAGCTTGTACCAAAAGACCACCCTGGATAATGGACTGCGGGTTATCACCGCCACCATGCCCCATACCCGCTCGGTATCTATCTGCATCTTTATCGGCGCTGGCTCCAGGTACGAGACCGCCAGTCAGGCTGGCGTCTCCCATTTCATCGAGCACCTTATGTTCAAGGGCACGCCCAGGCGCACCACCGCCAGGGATATCTCGGTGGCCATAGAGGGGGTGGGGGGCATCATTAACGCCGGCACCGACAAGGAGCTGACCGTATACTGGTGCAAGACGGCTCAACCGCACTTCTCCCTGGCCCTGGACGTGCTGGCCGACATAGTTCTCCACTCCAAATTTGACCCCGGTGACATCGAGAGTGAGCGCCGGGTTATCATTGAAGAGATTCACATGGGAAAGGATTCCCCCTCCCAGCTGGTTAATCTACTCATCGATGAGCTTCTCTGGCCCGACCACCCCCTGGGCAGGGACATAGCCGGAGATAAGGACTCGGTGGCCGGCATCAACCGGGACATGATGCTCAGCTACCTGGCCTGCCATTATCAACCCGGCAACACCGTGGTCAGTATTGCCGGCGCTCTAAAGCACCGGGAGATGGTAACCGCCGTAAACGAAGCACTGGGCGGCTGGGCTGAACGAGAGCCTCGCCCCGGATATCAGACATACAGGGAACGCCCCTTTCCCCGGCTTAACGTTAAGAGAAAAGACACCGAGCAAGCTCACCTCTGCCTGGGGCTAAACGGCCTGCCCCTGCTGCACCCCCGGCGCTTTGTCCTCGACCTGCTTAATGTAATCCTGGGGGAGGGAATGAGCAGCCGTCTGTTTACCGAGATTCGCGACCGTCTGGGACTGGCCTACAGCATCCACAGCTACACAGACCACCTTCTGGATACCGGCGCCATTACTGTTTATGCCGGCGTGGAGCCGAAAAACCTGCCGGTGGCCATCAAGGCGATATTAGAACAGCTTTCCCTGCTCAAAGAGCCGGTCCCCGAAGATGAACTGGTCAAAGCCAAGGAGCTGGCCAAGGGAAGGTTGCTGCTGCGCATGGAGGACAGCCGCAGTGTGGCCGGGTGGATGGGGGGACAGGAGATTCTCACCGGAAAGATCCTAAGCGTTGACCAAGTTATGTCAATTCTTGACGCTATTACCGCCGAAGAACTGGGGCAACTGGCCAGGGAGCTGCTGGTGGATAGCCAGCTAAGGCTGGCGGTGGTGGGGCCGGTGGCTGAGGACGAGCCGCTGGACAAACTCCTCGTACTATAAAAGGAGCCGCAGCTTAAAAAACTGCGGCTCCTCGATAACTATGTCACAGAGAGCGGGATTACATCATCCCTTCCATGCCACCCATACCACCCGGTGGCATGCCCGGCATCGCCTTATCCTTCTCCGGTATGTCCGCCACCAGTGACTCGGTAATCAAGACCATGACGGCGATACTGGCGGCATTCTCCAGGGCCGACCTTACCACCTTGGTCGGGTCAATAATACCCTTTTCCACCATATCACCAAAGTCATCGGCTTCGGCATCATAGCCAACGCCGGCCTTGCTCTTCTTCACCGCGTCGACTATCACAGAGCCGTCCTTACCGGCATTTTCGGCAATCCAGCGAATCGGCGCCTCAACCGCTTTGCGGATAATGTTCATACCGGTAAGCTCATCGGCGCTGGCGCCTGTCTTCTTTAAAACCGAAGTAGCCCGCAGCAGAGCCACGCCGCCACCGGGCAGAATACCCTCTTCTACCGCCGCACGGGTGGCCGACAGGGCGTCCTCAACCCGATGCTTCCTCTCTTTAAGCTCAACCTCGGTAGCCGCGCCAACCTTGATTACGCCAACACCGCCGACCAGTTTCGCCTGTCTCTCCTGAAGCTTCTCGCGGTCGAAATCGGAGGTGGTTTCCTCTATCTGAGCCTTAATCTGCTTGATTCTGGCTTTAATATCCTCATCCGAGCCTTTACCCTCAACTATGGTGGTGTTGTCCTTATCCGACGTTACCCGGCGGGCCCGGCCTAAATCTTCCACGGTAACCGATTCCAGCTTGCGCCCGACATCCTCCGAGATTACCTTGCCACCGGTGAGGATAGCTATATCCTCCAGCATCGCCTTGCGCCTATCGCCAAAGCCGGGAGCCTTGATCGCCAGAATATTTAGCGTGCCCCGCAGCTTGTTGACCACCAACGTAGCCAGGGCTTCGCCTTCAATGTCCTCGGCGAGAATCAGCAGGTTCTTGGATACCTGCAGTATCTTCTCCAGAGCCGGCAGCAGGTCAGATATTGCCGAGATTTTCTTGTCGGTGATGAGGATATAGGGGTCCTCTATCTCAGTCTCCATCTTTTCGGCGTTGGTGATGAAATAGGGGCTGATGTAACCGCGGTCAAACTGCATACCCTCTACATACTCGGTCTCATACTTTATCCCCTTGGACTCCTCAACGGTGATAACCCCGTCCTTGCCTACCTTTTCCATCACCTCGGCAATCAGTTCGCCAATTTCCTTATCCTTGGCGGTGATGGTGCCTACCTGCGCAATCTGCTCCTTGCCCTTGACCTCAACCGATACCTTCTTCAGCTCTTCAATAATGGACCTGGTCGCTTTCTCAATGCCCTTCTTGAGGACTATGGGCTCAGCCCCAGCCGCCACGTTCTTGAAGCCTTCAGTGATGATGGCGTGAGCCAGGATGGTAGAGGTGGTGGTGCCATCGCCGCAGGCATCGTTGGTCTTAGTGGCCGCTTCCTTGACCAGTTGAACACCCATGTTCTCAAAGGGGTCGGAAAGCTCAATCTCCTTGGCAATGGTAACCCCGTCATCAATTACCGACGGAGCCCCCCATTTCCTGTCCAGCGCCACACAATGCCCCTTGGGGCCCAGGGTCACCTTAACGGCATCAGCCAGGGTGTCTATCCCCTTCTTTATGGCGTGCCTGGCTTCTTCATCGAATATAATCTGTTTTCCCATAATTCCTCCTTACTTCTTTCCAACCTTCTTGGCTAATATGTCGCTCTCACGCAGTATCATCAGCTCTTCACCGTCAATCTTAACCTCGGTGCCGCCATACTTAACGTAGAGCACCACATCCCCCACCTTGACATCCATAGCTATCCGCTTGCCGTCCTCGGACAAGCGGCCGGGACCAGCTGCCAGTACCTTCCCCTCCTGGGGTTTCTCCTTGACAGTATCGGGGAGCACAATCCCCCCCTTGGTCACCTCTTCCCTCTCAATGGGCTTGACCACTATGCGGTCGCCCAACGGTTGTAGTTTAACCGCCATTCTAATCCTCCTTCCTCAAATTCAATTGCTACTCTCATTTTAGCACTCTCGGGGGGAGAGTGCTAACGCTTAATAATAACCTACCTGGGCTCAAGTATCAACTAAGTTAACACCACCTCAGGGTCATTGAAAGACATCTAAAGGAGTTAAATGGCATAATATGGCCATTTATCTTGACTATACACCCTCTTTTAAGTCAGCTTAAGGCTGGGAACTACATCCAAGCCCAGGCTGTCAGCCCTGCCCGCCCACAGGCGGTAGTAGCCGCAGACGGCAATCATGGCGGCGTTATCGGTACACAGTACGGGCAGGGGAACCAGCACGGGGAGGGGTGAATGCTTTATTAGCTGCTCCCGAAGCAGGCCGTTTGACGCCACCCCGCCGGAAAGCAGAACCTTTTTTACCCGCCGCCCCCTGGCGACGGCCACCGTCTTGGTTACCAGAACCTCAATCACCGCAGCCTGAAAGCTGGCGGCGGCATCAGCTACCGACGATACCTTACCAGCTTCTACCAGTCGCAGCAGTGCCGTCTTAACCCCGCTAAAGCTAAAATCGTGGCTCCCTTTAAGCCAGGCGCGGGGTAAAGGAATAGAAGCCGTACCCTCCTTTGATGCCCGCTCAATAGCCGGTCCGCCGGGATAGCCCAGACCCAGTATCCGGGCGGCTTTATCAAAGGCTTCACCGGCGGCATCATCCCTGGTGCGCCCCAGGACCACATAATCACCATGCCCCTTCATCAGCACCAGGTCGCTGTGCCCCCCGGAAACAATAAGGCAGACCACCGGGAAATCAATGCTATCATCCCCCAGCCAGTTGGCGTAGATGTGAGCTTCCAGGTGGTTAACCCCTATAAGAGGCAGGCCCTGAGACAAAGCGATGGCTTTAGCCACGTTCACCCCCACCAGCAGCGAGCCGGCCAGACCCGGCCCCACGGTGACGGCAATACCGGACAGGTCCTTCCAGCTAACCCCGGCTTCGGTAATTGCCCGCTCTATAACCGGAATGACCGAAAGCAGGTGCTGGCGGGAGGCTACCTCGGGGACAATCCCGCCATAGCGGGCGTGGATTTCTACCTGAGAGGCAATCTGGTTGGAAAGTATTCTGGTGCCGTCCTCGACCACCGCCGCCGCCGTCTCATCACAGGAGGTCTCAATACCCAGAATTTTCATACCCCGCAATTATAGCATATACTCTACTCGTAAGTGGAATTTTGAGATTGCTTTCTACCTCACCCGCTTAGATATTTACTTACCATAACGCTAAAAACAATTCCCCGTAGCTAACCAGCTTCCAATTGTTTTCCCCCATTTTTTTAGTGCTGTTTTTGTCGCCCCTCCGGGCATAATAAAAAGCGGGGTGGGAAAAAGGGGTTTAGCCCTACCATAAGGGCGGCGGGTGGGTAAAGATAAAAAAACGGGGTGGGGGGAAGAAAAACCTATATTTAAAAGGGGGTTTGTCTTTTGACACGCCTACTGACCAATGATATTATGACGAAAAAGGAACTATTCAGGTTTATAGAAGTTTATAGAAACTGATAGTGGGGTGATAATATATGTCCGGCCTTGATACACTGTACGTGGTGCTGTTTTTCATTTGTCTGCTGTTATCAGCCTTCTTCTCCAGCTCGGAAACCGCCTTTATTTCGTTACAGCGGATAAGAGTTCAGCGCCTGGTTGATACCAAGGTGAGAGGGGCAAAGATGGTATCCAGAATGGTAGAGAAACCGGAGAAGCTCCTGCCCACCATTCTGCTGGGCAACAACTTCGTCAACACGGCTGCCACCGCTCTAGCCACCGCCCTGGCCATTAAATTCTGGCCAGAGCAGGGCGTCCTCATCGCTACCATCGCAGTAACCATCATTCTATTGATATTCGGTGAGACCACCCCCAAGACCATCGCCACCCGCCATGCCGAGGGATTAGCCCTGTTCTTTGCCCGGCCGATAGCGGCACTCTCCTGGCTACTTACCCCATTCGTGGTGGTGCTGAGCTGGATTGCCTCGGGATTCAGCAAAATGCTGGGCGGGGCGCCGGTGTCCCGATCCCTGGCCAGCGAGGAGGAAATCCGGACCATGATATCGATGGGGCATAAAGAGGGGACGGTGGAGGAGGAAGAGGCGGAGATGCTGCACAAGGTGTTTGAGTTCGGCAACCGCCCGGTCAGGGAGGTCATGATACCACGCACCGAGGTGGTATGGGTAACCAGGAGCACCAAACTGGCCGATTTCCTGAGGCTTTACGCCCAAACCCCACTATCCCGCTTTCCGGTATATGCGGATAACATAGATAATGTGGTTGGCATCCTGGCGGTAAAAGATATACTCATGGCTCAAGCCAAGGGGACACTCAATGAGGAGAGTACCATTGATGACCTGATTCGCCCGGCTTACTTTGCCCCCGAGACCAAGCGGGTCAGCGAGCTCTTTGCCGAGATGAGGGATAAGAACTTCCGCATGACGGTGATTATCGACGAGTTCGGCGGTACTGCCGGTATCGTCAGCCTCAGCGGGCTGATGGAGGAAATCGTCGGTCCGGTGGGTGACGAGCTGGCGGCGATAGAAAAGGATTACGAGACCATAAACGAGTACACCTTCCAGGTTGACGGCGGCATGCGAGTCGAGGAAGCCAACGACGAGATGAAACTGAACATACCCGAAGGTGACGACTACGAAACGGTAGCCGGATTTATCCTTGACCTCCTGGGGCACATACCCAAACAGGGTGAACAGCTAAAGTACAAGAACTTCAAGATCGTTATCACCGAGATGCGGGGAATGAAGATCGAGAATATACGCCTTATCAAGGAAAAACATGCAGAGAATTCGGATTAGGTTCAACCGAGGAGAAGACCTAAAATTCATTTCCCACCTGGATATAATGCGCCTGTGGCAGAGAGCCCTGCACCGGGCCGGCATACCGCTGGCCTACACCGAGGGCTTTAGCCCCCACCCCCGTATATCGTTAGCCGCCCCCCTGGCGGTGGGTGTAACCAGCCAGAGCGAGTTTATGGATGTCTTTTGCAACAAGTGGGTCTCCCCGCACTCCTTCACTGCCGCCGTAAGCCAGCAGCTACCGCCCGGCATAGAAATATCGCAGGTACATATGATAGCCCCGACCCTGCCCTCGCTGCAATCCCAGGTAAGCCACGCCGAATACGAGGTCGAAACGGAAACTAATAAAGACCAGACGGCGGTAAAGGCGGCGCTGGCCTCTCTGCTATCGCTGGAGCAGCTGCCCTGGCACCACCAGCGGGATACCGGTACCCGCAACTACGACCTGAGGGCCTTGATTGATGACCTGTGGCTAGTTAGCTGGCGCCGTGGTCATTGCATCATCGGCATGAGGCTGCGCTGTGACAGCGGCGGCTCGGGAAGACCGGAACAGGTGGCGGCCGCACTGGACTTCAGCCACCCCACCACCATCCGCCGTACCAAACTCATACTGAAAACAAGCTAAGGGATTAACGCATGAAGGCAACAAGCCAGCCACTATTAGAACAACGTGTTCTTGATTTTACCCGGCAGCACCACCTGTTATCGGCCAACGAGAAGCTGGTGGTGGCGGTATCCGGCGGGGCGGACTCGGTGTGCCTGCTCCATATCCTGGTCGGGCTTAAAGAAGAGCTAAAGGTAAAGCTGCACCTGGCTCACCTCAACCACCAGCTGCGGGACACTGATTCTGAGGCTGATGCCGACTATGTCTCCGATTTAGCCCGAAAGTTCGGCATTCCCGCCACCATAGAACGGCGGGATGTAAAGGGCTATCAAAAGCAAAGGCGCCTGTCGCTGGAAGAAGCCGCCCGCGAGGTAAGATACCGCTTCCTGACCGAAGTGGCCGGGGCTACAGGAGCTGAGCGGGTAGCAGTGGGGCACACCCGTGACGACCACATCGAGACCATACTGATGCACCTCATCCGGGGAGCCGGCACCAGGGGGATGCGGGGACTGCAGCCGTACACCGAGTGGCCATCGAAAACCGGCGGCCTGGTGGTCATAAGACCCCTGCTGGGTGTAAGCCACCAAGACACGGAGGATTACTGCCGACGGCACCGGCTTGCCCCCCGGCTGGACGCTTCCAACCTCTCCCTATCGCCGCTGAGAAACCGCATCCGCCAGCAGCTCCTGCCCCTCCTCCAAAGCTATAATCCCGGTATTGCCGAAGCCCTCCTGCGGACGGGGCGCATTGCCGGCGATGACATTGACTTTCTGGACAAAGAGACCGCCCAATTATGGAATAAAATTGCCCGGCAGGAGGGTGAGGCTATTATCCTGGACAAGCCAAAGTTTGACCGATTGCCATCAACCTTAAAGCGATACCTGCTCCGAGCCTCGGCGGAGAAGCTGCTGGGCAGCGCCAAGGATATTGAAATGAGGCATATCGAGGAGATGATGGCGGCACTGGGCAAACCGGCGGGCAAGAGGCTCAGCCTGCCCGGCGGCCTAATCTTTGCTACCGGATACGACCAGTATCAACTAACCACGGATATGACCAGCTTATCCCCCTTCCCCAAGCTGGAAGGCGAGGCTCAACTGAATATCCCCGGCCAGACCCGGCTTCCCGGCTGGCGCATAGAAGCGACTATCATAAAACCATCCGTAGTAAAAGGGAAGCCTGAAGGGGCGTTAGCCCCTTCGGAAATTATAACTCCCCTTCCCCTTATTAAGGGGAAGGGGACACAGGGGATAGGGTTAATTAAAAATGATTTTACCGCCCACTTTGACCTGGCCAAGACCGGCGATAAACTGACAGTACGGCCCCGGCGGCGGGGTGATAGGTTTCATCCGCTGGGACTGCCCCAGCCCAAGAAGCTGGGGGAGTTTATGATAGATGCCAAAATCCCTCAAGCCTGGCGCCAGCATATACCCATCGTCTGCTCACCCGAGCAGGTCGTGTGGGTGGTCGGTTGGCGCCTGGACGACAGGGTAAAGGTCAGCCAGAAGACTAAACAGGTTCTGTGTCTGAAATTTGAGCAGGGCTAGCTTCAGACACGGCTGGCCCTGACGGCTCTCCCCAGCGAAGCCAGAGAGCCGCAGCGGTTACCACCGCCGCTACCACCGCCACCTGAATTTCCAGGGCGACCACGGTAAAATAACCCGCATACAATAAAACAACGCTGTAATTCAAGAAGGCGTGCATGACAGCGGCTATCAGGTAGAACTGCCACCCCCAGCCCTTGGCCAGGCCCCAGCCAGCCAGTGCCGAAAAGGCTATATGAGCGGCTATGGTAAAGAACCTCTCCCAAAACGGAGCCAGTGCCACCAGCCCACCGCTTTGTACCGCTTCCCAGCCCCAGCCTGAAATAAAAATGTTATTATGCGCCCACACCGCCTCAAAAAGGCCCAGGCCAAGCCCGGCAACAGCCCCTATAGCCAGCCCGAACTTAGGGTCAATTTTCCTGCCCCTGCGCCACCAGCAGACAACCACCGGCACCAGCTTTGCCCCCTCCTGAACCAGACCGGTGAGGAGTATGCCCGGGATACCTACAAGCAGAATCAAACTCTGGTAGGTCTCCATACCAAGCCGGTCAAATAAAAAGTTACCGGCCACATGCTGGAGGGGGATTTGAACAAAGGCAACCGCCGCCCAGGTTAAAAAGGCGCTGCCTGCCAAAACCGCCCAGGCCCAGGGTTTCTTAAGGATGGGCGTCCAGTAAGGAGCAAACCAGACGGCGCCAAAGGCTAGACCCAGACCAATGCTCAAAAGCACCTGGTTCCACAGGATACCGGGGTAGATAAACCCGGAGAGGAAGAAGTTGACCGCTACGTCCAGCATAAATCCCTCCTTTAATAATCAGCTCATATTATCCGCTTGAGCCTGGGGTTGGGGGTAATGCCCGGAATTCTGCCCCGCTTGGCTATAGGCTTGCCGTCTATCTCGTGCAGGTCAGCTGTAATATCAAGGGGCTTAGCCCCGGTTATATAACTGCCGACGCCAAAGCCGTCAACCGGTGCCCCCGCCTCAAGAAATTGCCTGATTCTATCCACGCTTATACCGCCGCTGACGAAAATCTTGACTTTTTTAAAGCCGGCCTGGTCCAGCCGGGCCCTGACCTCCCTGACCAGAGCCGGGGTAACCTGGCCCCGCTCCACAGGGGTATCAAGACGCACGCTATCCAGCTTCTTACCCAAGGCTTTAGCCACCAGCACCGACTCCTCCGCCTCGTCCCTGAAGGTATCAACCAGGGAAACACGAGTGACACTGGCTGGCATATGCTTATCAAAGGCAAGGGTAGCCTTAACCGTATCCCCGATGACTAAAATCAGGGCGTGGGGTATAGTCCCGGAGGGCTCGATGCCAGCCAGCTTAGCCCCAGCCACGCTGGAGCAGCCGGCACAACCACCGACAATAGTCGAGTAATCCATTATCCCCACTATAGCAGGGTAAACATGGCGGGCGCCAAAGCTGACGACGGGTATCCCCCGGGCGGCTTCTACACACTCGCGAGCGGCCGTTGCCCAGCCGCTGCAGTGGGCTAGAATGCCGTCTATCGCCGTCTCATAGAGGCCGTAGCTCTGATAGGGGGCGGTGACGCGCAACACCACCTCCTTCGGCTTGATGTTATCGCCATCAGCCAGAGCCCACACCTCACAGTTACCTTTGGGCAGAACCCGAGAGAGTAGCGCCTTGACCTCCCCCATGCCGCAGAGCACACCGGCCCTGCCAGCGAAGAACTCCATGGTCGCCACCGGGTTAAGTCCCTCAAGGCGCAATATCTCCACAGTGCGGGCAAAATAGATATCAGCTGTCTCACCGGAGAGAACAGCCTCGGAAGGTTCAAATTTAGCCGGCTTGGCCCGGCTGGTCACCAGGTTGGTCAACTTAGCCCCCAATACCCCTTCCATGTGCCCCAGGGCAAAGTGGTGCGCCGCCTCGTCAAAGGAGGCAACACAGTCAACCGGCACCTCCACTTTGTAGTCGCGGCTCCGGGCATCGGAAACGGTATGGCAAATGCAGATATCGGTGCAAACCCCGCAGACAATCAGCTTCTCCGGCTTGAGTTTCTTAAGCTTCTCGTCAACGGGAGTATCAAAAAAGGCGCTGAAACGTTTCTTGGGTATTACCTCGCCCTTATACTTGGCCAGTTCGGGGATGACCTCTGTCTCGGCGGTGCCCTCAATACAGTGGGGAGGGAACATACTGAACTCGTCGTCATCGGGGGCATGATGGTCGCAGACGAAGAATACCTTGGAGCCTTTAGCCAGCTCACCATCAAGGAGACGCCGTATGCCGGGGATGATGCGCCGGGCTCTCTCCCCGCAGTACAGGGAATAGCCCTCCTCCATAAAACCCCTGACCATATCTATCACCAAAACCGCATTAGCCATCGCCTTCATCGCCTCCTGGTCCGGTTACTGCTCCAGAAGCTCCAGATATTTTATAAAGTCCTTGAGCAGGGACGATGCCTTAGGAATGTCATGATTGTCTAAAGCACCAAGTACCTCCTCCAGAACCTGGACCTCTGAGTCAAGGCAAATTCTAACTCCTTCAAGAGAGCCACAGCAAGACCGGGGCCCTCCGGCGCGCCACAGCAAGGATGATTTTATCTCCAGCATCTTCTCCAGTTCACCGCGAGACTCGTCGAACCTGGCCGGGTCGGCCAGCTTGTCTATCAGATTTTCCACCTGCTGTTTAGAGATTATTAGCACCTTAAACCCCTTAGTTTAATGCCTGAAGTGCCTTTCGCCGGTAAAGACCATGGCTATATTGTGCTTATCAGCCGCCTTGATTGAGTCTTCGTCCCTTATCGAGCCGCCGGGCTGGATAATAGCCGTTGCTCCGGCTTTAGCGGCTACCTCGACCACATCGGGGAAGGGGAACATGGCGTCCGAAGCCAGAACGCTGCCGGCAACCTTATCCCCGGCCTTCTCAATAGCTATCTGAGCACTGATAATGCGGCTGGGCTGTCCGGCCCCCATCCCCAGAAGAGTTTTATCTTTAGCCAGCACGATGGCATTGGACTTTATATGCTTGACCGCCCTCCAGGTAAAGAGCAGGTCTTTGATTTCTTCGAGCGTGGGCTGGCGTTTTGTCACATTTTTCATGTTTACGCTGGTCTCCGGTACGGAATCCGAGTTCTGGACGAGGAAGCCGCCTTTTACCCGGCGGAAATCGTAATAGCCAGCCGGCGTTTTGCCGTAGCCCGGTGGTAGCTGGGCGACCAGAATGCGCAAGTCCTTCTTGCGCTGTAATAACTTTAGCGCCTCGGCCTCATATTCCAGAGCGATAACTATCTCGTAGAAGACCGGCTTTATCTCTTGAGCCATAGCCAGCGTAACCGGCCGGTTGGAAGCCACAATGCCGCCGAAGGCGGCTATCGGGTCGCCGCTGAAGGCACGCCGGTAGGCTTCGGCAATATCGTCATGGCTGGCCAGCCCGCAGGGATTGGTGTGCTTGATAACGGCTACAGTGGGCGCGGCGAAGTCGGTCACCGCTCCCCAGGCGGCGTCGGCATACAGAATGTTGTTAAAGGAAAGCTCCTTGCCCCCCATCTGCTCCGCCCAGGTGATGCCGGTATCCACTGCCCCCCCCACCACCGGCTCGGCATAGAAGGCGGCCGGCTGATGGGGATTCTCGCCGTAGCGCAGCCCGTAGCGCTTTTTAAGGGCGACGGTCATATCCTCGGGAAAGCCTTCCATATCCCGCCTGAGGTACTGTGAGATGGCGGTGTCATAGACAGCCACGTGCTGGAAAGCCTTCTGCGCCAGCCGCTTGCGTTCTGCCAGGTCCAGGCCTCCCCCTTTTAGCTTTTCCAGAACCAGCGGATAGTCGGCGGGGTCAACCACCACGATAACGCTGGGGAAATTCTTGGCGGAAGCCCTGATCATGGTTGGCCCGCCAATATCAATATTCTCCAGCGCCTCATCAAGGGTAACCCCTTCTTTTGAGACGGTCTGGACAAAGGGGTAAAGATTGACCGCCACCAGGTTGATTTCGCCGATATTATGCTTGGCCAGCTCTTCCATATGGGCGGCTATTTTACGGTTGGCCAGAATGCCGCCGTGAACCATGGGGTGCAGGGTCTTCACCCTGCCATCGAGAATCTCGGGGAAGCCGGTAATCTCGGAGACGCTCTTCACCGGAACTTTAGCTTCGGCCAGCGCCTTTTTGGTACCGCCGGTGGAAAATAGCTCAAACCCAAGCTGGCTTAATCCTTTGGCAAAATCGGTTACCCCGGCTTTGTCAGAGACACTAATAATGGCTCGCATAAAAACCTCCTAGTCTATAATAACCCTTTCTTCTTTTTTCTGTTTTATCACCTCACCTATGACCCTGGCTTCAGGCAGCACCCTGGTGAAATGGTCAACTTTATCCGGTGAGCAGATAACCACCATGCCGATACCCATGTTAAAGACATGATACATCTCGTCCCGGTCAACATTGCCCCGCTTTTGAATAAGATTAAAGATGGAGGGTACCGACCAGGTCTGGGTATCGAACTTGGCCGCCAAGCCTTCGGGCAGGACGCGGGGCACATTACCAATCAGGCCGCCGCCGGTGATATGGGCCAGGCCCTTAATAAACGGCAGCAACGGCTTTAACTGGTTATAGTAGCTGCGGTGGGGCTCCAGAAGCGCCTCACCCAGCGTGCGGCCCAGCTCAGGGTAAGAGGTATTTAACACCGAACTGGTTTCGCCAAAAATCTTCCTCGCCAGAGAGTAACCGTTGGTATGAAGCCCGCTGGAAGGTAAGCCCATGATAATATCACCAGCGGCTATCTTCTTGCCCTGGATAATCCTGGATTTCTCTACCACGCCGATAATAAAGCCGACCAGGTCATAGTCCTCCCCGGTATATAGACCCGGCATCTCCGCCGTCTCACCGCCAATAAGGGCGCAGCCGACCTCGCGGCAGGCCGAAGCCAGCCCTTTAGCCACTTCCCCCACCTGCTCCGGCTGCAGTTTGCCGGCGGCAATATAGTCCAGAAAGAACAGAGGCTCGGCACCACAGGCGAGAATATCGTTAACGCAGTGGTTGACGATGTCAATGCCAACGGTGTCATGCTTGCCCAGAGCCAGGGCGAGCTTGAGTTTGGTGCCCACCCCGTCAACGCTCGAAACCAGAACCGGCTGCTGGTAGCCCTTAAATTCAAACAGCCCGCCAAAAAAGCCCACGCCGGACAAGACCTCGGGGCGGTGGGTAGAGCGGGCATGCCGGGCAATCAGCTCTTTAGCCCTGGCCGAAACCTCGATATTAACCCCGCTGGAAGCATAGGTTTCTTTAATCGGCTCTGCCCTCCTAATGGTGAAATAATCATAGCACTTGAGGCAACCCAGTTGCAATCATAAGAACAGTCAGAAGGGCCAGGTATCTAGGCTTTATGCTATTTTACGCCAAAGCGGCTGTATTCTTCGGCAGGTTTAGATTCCAGCGCCAGCTTATCCATCTCAAGCTGTACCGGTATGGGGTAATCGCCGGTGAAACAAGCCAGACAGAAGGTATCTTCGGGCAAACCCACCGCCTTAACCAGCCCGTCGATGCTCAGGTAGCCCAGGGAATCAGCCCCGATAAAATCCCTGACCTCGGGCACCGTCTTCTGCGCCGCAATCAACTCCCAGCGGGTGGCCATATCAACGCCGAAGAAGCAGGGGTAGCGTAGGGGTGGAGCACAGATGCGCATATGTATCTCTTTAGCCCCCGCTCTTCTCAAGAGCTCCACTACTTTGGGGGTGGTGGTGCCCCGGACAATGCTATCGTCAATCACTACCAATCGCTTGCCCTCCAGCATCTGGGGGAGGGGGTTAAATTTCAGCTTAACGCCGAGGTCTCGAATGCGCTGGTCAGGCTCAATGAAGGTGCGCCCGACATAGCGGTTCTTAAGCAAACCTTCACAAAGTGGTATACCCGAACAGCGGGAATAGCCGATGGCGGCGGCGGTAGCCGAATCAGGCACACCCATAACAAGGTCGGCCTCTACCGGATGCTCCTGAGCCAGAACTTCACCCATAGCCTGCCGTGCCGGGTAGAGCACGCGGCCGTTAATCACTGAATCAGGGCGGGCAAAGTAGATATACTCAAAGATACATATAGCCTTTCTCTCTATCTCCTCCCGCTCACTCTCAACACCATTTACTGAGATAGTGACTATCTCGCCGGGCTCAATCTCCCTGATGAAATTAGCGCCGATATGGTCCAGGGCGCAGCTTTCTGAGGCAATAACCCAACCACCATTAAGCTTCCCCAGACATAGCGGGCGGACACCAAAGGGGTCGCGAACCCCATACAGGGTATTGTTGGTCAGCAAAGTCAGGGAATAGGCCCCCTGAAGCCGATGCATGGCATAGCGTATCCTGTCTTCCCAGCGCTCCTCCGGGGAGGAGAGGATGAGGTTAGCAATAACCTCGGTATCGGTGGAGGTTTGGAAGGTATAGCCCTGGTCGGAGAGTTCCTTCTGCAGGTGCTCAGCATTAACGATATTGCCGTTGTGGGCGATAGCAATGGCGTTGGAACCCTTGCCCACCAAGAAGGGTTGGGCGTTATCCTTACGGCTGGAACCCCTGGTGGAATAGCGATTATGACCTATGGCAATATCACCGCTTAAGCGGCTCAGGGAAGCCTCATCAAACACCTGGGAGACCAGCCCCATCCTGGCATCAACCTGGAGTCTTTTGCCATCAGCGGTAGCAATACCGGCACTCTCCTGGCCACGGTGTTGGAGGGCAAATAAAGCAAAAAAGGTAAGCCGAGCTACATCTTCGCCAGGGGCATAAACACCAAAAACGCCACAACTTTCGTGCAACTCTGCTTGCCTCTCATTTTAATTATAACCTAATCTCAACCTACAGGTCAATTTATTTTAGGAGTGCTTTAAGCCAATCTATAACTATATCCATCGCCTGGTCACTGTGCCGCAGGCGGTGTCCCGCCCCCTCCACTATGGCAAGCTGTTTAGGCTCGCCGGCCTGTGCATACAACCTCCGGGCGTGACTGACATTAACAGTCTCATCCTGGCTGCCGTGCACCAGCAATAAGGGGCGGGGGGAAATCTGAGCTATATAGTCGATGGGCCTGACCAGCTCAAAGCCGTTGAGCCACTTCTGGGGAGAAGGGGGGAAAGCTTCATCCCTGATAGCACCGATGCTGTGGAAATGGTCGATGAGAGACCGGGGGTTATCACCCTTGACAAATATATTGAACTCGGCCGGGCATGCACAGGCAACCACCGCCGATACCCTCCTGTCCTGTGCCGCCGCATATACCGAAACGGCCGCCCCACCGCTGAAGCCAAGCAACGATAGACAAGAGTTATCCACCTGGGGCAGAGCGCAGAGATAATCAATCACCGCCTCAAGGTCCCTGGTCCAGCCCAGCATATCCAGGTTGCCGCCGCTGGCCCCGGCTCCCCGGAAGTTGAAAATCAGGACGGCAAAGCCGTGAGGAGAAATCTTCTCCGCCAGCGAGGCATAACCCCTATCAGAGGGGTCGGGGATTCCGGCGGGGATACCGTGACAGGCGCAGACCGTCGGATAGGACATATCGCTACCCGGCAGATAAAGCTGACCGGCAATATTTATGCCGTCCACTTCCAGAGTCACCGGCTTTAATTCCATTATGCCAACCTCAAGAAGAGGAAAAACTCCATATTACCCTCGGCACCCAGTATGGGCGAAGCCACCAGTCCCCCCAGCCTGAAGCCGTGGCCTGTCATCCAGGCGATAAACCGTCCCAGAACCCGGGCATGCACCACCGGCTGCTTGATTATGCCCCCCTTGCCCACCTCACTGCGTTGAGCTTCAAACTGCGGCTTGAGCAGTATCATTAGATAGCCATCGTCTTTGAGCAGCTGAGCTACCGATGGTATCACCTTCTCCACCGATATAAAGGACAGGTCCATGGTAGCCAGGTCTACCTTCTCCGGCAGGGAAAGGGGATAGCGGGCATTTACTCTCTCCATGACCACCACCCGCTTATCCCGCCTCAAACGGTAATCCAGCTGACCGTAGCCTACATCCACGGCGTAGACCCGGCCTGCCCCCCGCTGGAGCAAACAATCGGTAAAGCCGCCGGTTGAGGCGCCAATATCAGCCGCTACCTTGGAAGAAACATCAAGTTGGAAGCGGTCAAGGGCATAGTCGAGCTTGACGCCGCCGCGGCTGACAAAAGGAGGCGGCTGGAGAATATCTATTGCCGCTTCCTCAGCGACCATAGTTCCCGCCTTGATAATGGTCTTTCCCTCTACCGACACCTCACCCGCCATGATTAAAGCCTGAGCCTTAGCCCGGCTTTCCACCAGACCCCTGTCCACCAGCAAGCTATCGATTCTCTGCTTAGCCACCGCTGGTTATCATAGCAATCTCATTAATTTAAAGCAAGAAAACCCCTCGCCCTGTTCTGCGGGTGTTTTGTTTCCCACCCTCCCACCCTACAGAAGTGACACTTCTAAAATTTTCTATTCCCCCACCCTCACTAAAGTAAGGGTTTAATTCTGCAAAACGCCTATTTGACAGAGGGTAGTATAATCAGCAAAAGGAGGTATGTAATGAAAGAAGACATTTTGGAACAAATAGCTACCGACTACCTAAACCTTTTAGGTTATTTCACGATTACAAACACCAAGTATCGGCCCGAGAAGACTGACCCAGACTGGAACGGTAGACAAGACGGCGTCTATAGCGATATTGACGTTATCGGATTTAATCCACGTATACCTCCACCTGACAGGGTTGTAGCAATAAGCTGTAAGAGCTGGCAAGGGGGATTCTGCCCACAATATGAAATTGATGCGATAGCTTCCAATCGAGAGGTTGCTGGTAGGGAGCGATGGAAAACATACCGCGAACTGGCATCACCAAAATGGGCTCGCGCTTTTCGTCGCAAAATAAAAGAACTCACCGGGGAATCAAGATTCACATACTGGATTGTGTGTACCTGGCTTGATGACCCCGGAGGGGGAGAGGCGTGGACGCATAACCCAGAATTCCGCAAGAATCTCACACCGCATTTGCATATTGTCACCTTAAGTACAATCTTCCAGAAAACTAAGGAAAAGATTAGTACGACACCGGCAAACAGCGAGCTTGGCCGGTTAATTCAACTATTAAAGGCTGCGGGTTATTTAAAAGATTAAAAGAGTTTTAGAAGCAAAGCTTCTCCTTTTTATTCCCTTTTTGGGGTGGGGCAAAAAAGGGCTGAAAGCCCGTTTCCATAAAGGGTGGCGGGCGGGAAAAGATATAAAACGGAGTGGGGGGAAATAGCCCCCAAAATCATTGTCATGGGGTTATCCTTTGCTTTATAATAAACCCCGTGAAAGTCGTCTCAATTGTGGGCATGACCGGAGCCGGTAAATCA
>JAUVYB010000001.1 GCA_030603275.1 Deltaproteobacteria bacterium
GGGAAAATCGAAGATTTTTCTGGGTGCTTTAAGGGGGTGGGTTGGTAAGCAAATATCTAAGCGGGTGATACTCCGCCTTAAAAACTCTCTTGCCCCCACCCCCCTAAGGAGAAATTGATAGAAGTATTACTTCTGTAGGGCGGGAGGGCGGGTAGCAGAACCAACGCTAAAAACCAGCCAGCTCCCCCCTTTTCCCCCACTCTATAAGAATAAAAAGACCTGCCCCCCAGCCTTTAGACAAATCACCCCGTTATGGTATAATGGTGGCAGCAATTGCCAAAGGAGAAACCCCTGTTACCCCAGGCCAAAACACATAATCAAAAGCTCCAATCAATGACCTGACCCTGGTTAAAAGATAACTGCAAGGAGGAATAGCATGCGCCCAGGCCAGAAGGCCATTGTCTGGTTCAACGAGGTTGCCAAAGAGGACGTACCCACCGTCGGCGGCAAAGGAGCCAATCTCGGCGAGATGACCAGGGCCGGAATACCGGTCCCCCCCGGCTTCATTGTAACCGCCGGCACCTATTTTGACTTCCTGGAAAAATCAAAGCTCACCGACAAAATCCGCAGACTGCTCAAGCCGTTAAACCCGGATAACAGCAACCAGCTTCACCAGATTGCCGGCCAGGTCAAACAGCTAATCGTCGATACCCCCATCCCCACGGAAATAGCCGTGGAGATAAGCCGAGCCTACGCCAAGATGGGCGGCGGGCTGGTGGCGGTGCGCTCCTCGGCCACCGCCGAAGATTTGCCCGAAGCCTCTTTCGCCGGCCAGCAGCGCACCTTCCTAAATATCGAGGGCAAGAAGGAAGTAATCGCCGCCGTCCTGGGGTGCTGGGCATCCCTCTTTGAGCCGCGGGCTATCTTCTACCGCCACCAGCAGGGCTTCGACCACTTCAAGGTAGGCATTGCCGTGCCGGTGCAAAAGATGGTGCAGTCCCAGGCTTCGGGGGTAATGTTCACCATAGAGCCGGTAACCAGCGATAGCAACACCATCGTCATCGAGGCCGTCCATGGCCTCGGCGAGGCTATTGTCTCCGGGGAGGTAACCCCCGACCTCTACATCATTGATAAAAAGGCAACCAGAATCATCAGCAAGAAAACAGCCCGGCAGGAGCACCAGCTGGTCAGGAATCCCAAGGCTACCGGCGAAGAGACCAATATCTGGGAGGAAATACCGGCGGCGGAGCAGAGCCGGCAGAAGATAACCGATGAAGAAATAATCAAGATAGCCTTACTGGGCAAACAGCTTGAGGACTGGTACAAGTTCCCCCAGGACATTGAGTGGGCCAAGGAGAACAGCGAAATCTTTATCGTCCAGACCCGGCCGGTAACCACCATCAAAGAAAACGCCGAAGATGAAGCCGAAATTAAGGCTCCGGTGCTCCTCACCGGCGACAAAGCCAGCCCCGGCATCGCCTCGGGCCCGGTCAAGATAATCAAGGAAATCGCCCAGATAGACAGGGTGCACGAAGGCGATATACTGGTAGCGGAAATGACCACCCCGGACTTCGTCCCGGCCATGAAACGGGCGGTGGCCATTGTCACCGACCGCGGCGGCCGCACCGCCCACGCCGCCATCGTCAGCCGGGAGCTGGGCATCCCCTGCGTCGTCGGCACCGGGCAGGCAACCACAACACTCACCAACGGGCAGATAGTCACCGTGGACGGCTCACACGGCAAAATCTACGAAGGCAAGGTAACCCGCAGGATAAAAACCACCGCCGTCTCCGATATCCTCCGGGAAGCCATCAAGACCAGGACTAGGGTTTATGTAAATCTGGCTCAGCCCGAGCTGGCCGAAAAGGTGGCCGCCCACAACGTGGACGGCGTCGGCCTGCTGCGCGCCGAGTTCATCGTCGCCCAGATTGGCGAGCACCCCCAGTATATGATTAAACAGAAACGGGGAAGTGAGTTCGTCGAAAAGCTCTATCACGGCATCAATCTCTTCGCTCAAGCCTTCGACCCCCGCCCCGTGGTCTACCGCACCAACGACTTCAAGACCAACGAATATAGAGAGCTAACCGGCGGCCAGGAGTACGAATCGGAAGAAGAAAACCCCATGCTCGGCTACAGGGGCGCCTCGCGCTACATCACCGATATAGAGGTCTTCAAGATGGAGCTGGAAGCCATCAAAAAGGTCAGGCGGGAGCACAAGAACCTGTGGGTGATGCTGCCCTTCGTCAGGACGGTTGACGAACTCACCCGCACCAAGAAAATAATGGAAGCCGAAGGCTTAAAGCGCGCCGAGGACTTCAAATTATGGATGATGGTCGAAGTCCCCTCCAATGTATTAATCCTGGAAAAGTTCCTGGAGGTCGGCATCGACGGCATATCCATCGGCTCCAACGACTTAACCCAGCTCATTCTGGGCATTGACCGCGACAGCGAAAAGCTGGCCGAGACCTTTGACGAGCGCAACGAGGCGGTGATGGTCGCTTTAGAAAGGGTGATCAAGGTATCCAGGAAAATGGGCGTCACCTCCTCCATCTGCGGGCAGGCGCCCTCGGTATACCCGGAGCTAACCGAAAAACTGGTGGAATGGGGCATCACCTCGGTCTCGATAAGCCCGGACATGATAGGCACCACCAGAGAGATAATTGCCAGAGCGGAAGCCAAACTAAAACACAAATGATTGGTCGGCTCAATATCCGACAGCTCACCGAAGAACGGGAAGAAAGCCTCTCCCCTCATGCCGTGCAAAGCAAAAACTCCCGGGGCAGGCAAAGGCCGGAAGAGCCCTGCCCGGTGCGCACCGCCTTCCAGCGCGACCGCGACCGCATCATCCACTGCAAGGCTTTCCGCCGACTCAAGCACAAGACACAGGTTTTCATTACCCCCCTGGGTGACCACTACGTGACCCGGCTCACCCATACCCTGGAGGTCGCCCAGATTGCCCGAACTATAGCCCGGGCGTTAAACCTCAATGAAGACCTGACCGAGGCTATCGCACTGGGGCATGACCTGGGGCACACCCCCTTCGGCCACGTCGGCGAGGATGTCCTAAACGAGCTTTACCACAAGGGCTTCCGCCACAACGAGCAGAGCCTGCGCGTCGTTGACCTGCTGGAAAACGACGGCCTCGGGCTAAATCTCACCTGGGAGGTCAGGGACGGCATCCTGAACCACTCCAAGGACCGGGTCAGCATCCAGGCGGGTGAGGAAGCCGGAACTTTAGAGGGCGAGGTGGTCAAGATTTCCGATTCCATCGCCTACATCAACCATGACATTGACGACGCCATCAGGGCGGGCATGCTCGCCGAGGGCGATTTACCCCTCTCCGCTATAACCATACTGGGCAACACCCGCTCCCTGCGCATCAACACCATGGTCTGTGATATTATCGAGCGCTCATTTCCGTCAATGGGCACGGAGAAGGAAAAACCGTCTATAGGCATGAGCCCCCATATTCTGGAGGCGACCGATAACCTGCGCGACTTTCTCTTCGAACGGGTCTACAATATACGCTCGGCGCAGGATGAGTCGGAAAAGGCAAGAGAAATAATTCGCGCTTTATATAGATACTTCAAAGAGCACGCCGATAAAATGCCGGAAGAGTATAAGTTTTACAGCGATGAGTTGGAACGGAGGGTGGTGGACTATATCGCCGGCATGACCGACCAGTACGCCACCAGAATGGCCGAGGAGCTTTCCCCCGCCCACGAGGCGGAACCGCCGGCTATCAAGCCAAAACCAAAAGATAAAACTCCACCCCAGGCCAAGACCCTCCCCCTCTTTGGCGGGGACGAAGCCCCACCCCCCTAAATTTATCTTTACCCGCCCTGCCACCCTTATAAGGAAGGTTTTACCCAACCTTTCAGCCGCTCTTGACTTTTCAATGCTGGAGTATTATACCTATAACAAAATCCTTCTAATATTTTATAGGGGTATTTATATTGCTCAAAGATTTCGACGATACATTGGTAGCTGAATATACAGAAGCCCTTAAGTCTCAAGCAGAAAAAACGAAGATTAGAGTTTTACTTCTCGGGCCAGATACTAATTCTAAATCTTCAGCAGCAAAATTGCGTAGATTTATTCATCAAAAATGCTCAGGTGATCGCATTTCGGTTTTAGGTGAGCGAAGAGATTTAATTAAGGTCTTTAAAAAAGTAATTGGGAAATATGCTAACTTATGTACATATGAGCAATACTTAGCAAGGAAATTGGAAGCTATGATTATTATTCCAGGCAGCGCCGGTTCACTTGCTGAACTTGGCCTGTTTTCTCTAGATGACGATATTCATCCTAAAACACTAGTCCTATTCAATAAAAAACATGTCAATAATAACAAGGAGACATTTATCACCCTTGGCCCTAATATATCTTACAATACTGGTAAAGCTACTGTAGAACCCGTAGATTATAGCGATTTAAATTTAGTCTGGGAAATTGTAGATGATTTTCTTGACAAGATAAAGGCTATTAAGTTCGCCAATAGCAGAAGGGAATTTCGATAACATGGTGCTCGTTCAAGATTGGGAAAATACACGCGCTAAGTTCATTACCCTACTAGCTGTTAATATATTTCAACCTGTAAAAATAAGTTTTCTAAAGCGAAAGCTTAATACTCAAATTGACACAAGCAGATTGAGAGTAATCCTTCATCAACTTATTAAAGAAAAGAAAGTAAATCGCGAACTCAGACATTATCATTTAACATACAAAGGAATGAAGTCCATTGTCCCTGGAAAAGGTCGAATGCTACGTGATTTACATCGAATGGAATACTTAGTTAATCTATCAAAAAAGGGGGGGGGTATTTAGCTTGGGCGATGTTTCGTCGCCCTTCATACAAGAAATTCCATGGAAATCTACTATTCACTCACATAAATAGTGGATAGGTATCTCGGCTCCTTTAATCCCGCCGAGACAGCAATCCGATAAGGAGGATTGGAAGATACAATGCATTACCTCCCCCCTTACCTATCTTTAGCGTACAATAGAAATATATTGGAAACCCTCAAAAAAGAGTTTGACCTGAATAAGAAAGAACTCTCCAAAGCAGAGGAATTAATAAATAGTAACCTACCCCCTCTCGTAAAACCGGAAATTCTATCATTTTTATTTGGCGTTTCATATGTATTTGTCAAAACAATGTCGAGCAATTCTGAGAAATACTACCGCACATATAAAATTTCAAAGCGGTCAGGGGGATATCGTCGAATTGAAGCACCACGTCGTTTTTTAAAGTTGATACAAAGATGGGTATATGTAAATATATTAAACACTCGTGAATTACCTTCGTGTGCAACAGGATTTGTTAAAGGTAAAAACATTTTTTCAAACGCTGAACCACACAAACCTAATAAAAATCTAATGGTAATAGACATAAAGGATTTCTTTCCTACTATCAATTATCAAGAAGTTTACAGCGTCTTTAAAACCTTTGGATTTCCATCAAAGGTATTGGCTCTGCTTACTGGGCTATGTACCTTAAATAGCAGATTGCCTCAAGGCGCTCCTACAAGCCCAGTTATAGCGAATCTTTTCTTTAATCCTATTGATCTAGCTCTCCAAGATTTAGCTAAGGGATGGGATTGTTGTTATACACGTTATGCTGATGATATTGCCTTCTCAGGAAATACGCCTTTTTCCCACAAAGATATCAAGGCTGTATCGGCTGTATTACAGGAGTGGGGATTTTCTATAAATCCTAAAAAAACGCGAATTATTGGTAGCGGTGGACGGCAAATTCTAACTGGCTTAGTTGTTAATACCGCTGGACTACCTATGCGTGACAAACGTAGACGTTGGAGAGCTATGTTTCACCAAGCATCTCTTGCACCCTCAAAATATGCAGGAAAATCACAAAAACTCGAAGGAATCGCGTCTTTTATAAATGAATACGACTCTAAATTAGCTGCTAAATATTTTGATGTCGCAAATAAAGTCGCAGAACTAGAGCTAGATAAATAATTCATCCTAGTTATTTCACCTCTTCCTTCTCTTCCACCCCCCTAATAAGAAAAAGCAGTATATAGTATAATAGGTAGATATGGGCGCTATTGACGAAGTAAAACAGAGGATAGACATCGTCGAGGTCATCGGCCAGGACATCACCCTTACCAAGGCCGGCCGCACCTTTAAGGGGCTATGCCCCTTCCACGCTGAAAAGCACCCCTCTTTCTATGTCTACCCGGAGCAGCAGAGCTGGCACTGCTTCGGCTGCAACAACGGCGGCGATGCCTTCTCCTTCATCATGAAAAAGCAGAACATAGACTTCGGCGAAGCCCTGAGGCAGCTCGCCCAGAAGGCCGGTGTCGTTATCCCCACCAGGTTCGAGCCGGGCGTGGAAAGCGAGGAGAAGCAAAAATTATATCAAATCAACCAGGCGGCGGCGCAGTACTTCCATAATTTATTTTTAAATTCGCCAGCCGGCAAAAAGGCGCAGGGCTATACCACCGGACGGGGCTTCACCGAACAGACCATCAAAGACTTCCAGCTGGGCTACAGCCCGGACGGCTGGGAGGGGCTTAAAAAATATCTCTTAGAAAGAGAGTATACCGAAAAGGACATGCTCGACGCCGGCCTGATAATAGAAGCCGAAGGCGGCAAGACCCATGACCGCTTCCGCAACAAGCTGATGTTCCCCATAATGGACATGCGGGGGCGCGTCACCGGCTTCGGTGGCCGGGCGCTGGACGATTCAATGCCCAAGTACACCAACTCCCCGCAGACGCCGTTATTTGATAAAAGCGGCACCCTCTACGGCATCAACCTGGCCAGGGACGCCGTCAGGGAGCAGGACACGGCGGTCATTGTCGAAGGCTACATGGACGTCATCACCGCCCACCAGAACGGCTTCAAAAACGCGGTCGCCTCCATGGGCACGGCCGTCACCGAAAAGCAGGTCAATATCTTAAAAAGGCTCACCCGGAACATGGCGCTGGCGCTCGACGCCGATGCCGCCGGCGAAGAAGCCATGCTCAGGACGGTGGGCTACGAAAACACCCTTGATGCCGAAATAAAGGTCATCATCTTACCCGAGGGCAAAGACCCCGACGACGTCATAAAAGAAGATGCTAAAATCTGGCAGGAGCTGGTGGCGGAGTCGGTGCCCATCGTTGATTATACCTTTGATAGGGCTACCGCCGGGCTGGACCTGACCACCGCTAAGGGCAAGGCTTCGGCCAGGGACAGGCTCCTGCCCATCATCGGCGAAATCAAGGACAACGTGCGCAAGGCGCACTATATGCAGAAACTGGCCGGCCTGCTCAATGTTAGTGAAAGGGACCTGGAAGCCGACCTGGCCAGACTTAAACCAAAGCAAATCAGCCACCGGGCTAAAGCGCCGGAGCCGAAGCCGACTCGCTCAAGCTTTTCCAGCCCCAGGGAGGAATACTGCCTGGCGCTGCTCTTACAGCACCCGGAGCTTAAATCACAGGACGAAGGACTCCTGCCGGAGCACTTTGAAAACAGCGAAAATAAGGAAATCTTTATTGCCTGGCGGCAGAGTGCTAAAATAGAAGCAATAAGAAAAAAATTAGAGCCGGCCATCCACGAGCACCTGGACTCACTGGCCACCAGAAAGCTGCTGGACAATAACCTGGAGCAGAAGTACGTCCAGTGCGCTCTTGACCTGCGGGAGAAATCCCTGCGCAGTCTGAAGCACAAACAGGAAGCGGTACTGGCTCTAGAAGCTCAATCAGGAGGCACCACCGCCGAGCTGGCCAAGCTCAAGGAGCTGGGGATAGAGGTTGATAGACAGCTGGCCAAGGTGGTAAAGAGCCGGCGGCGGTTCGACCAAAGGGGGTAGAGGCAATGGCTTCTAAGGAAAAAAACGACGATGAAAAAATGTCGGATGATGAACGGCTAGAGCCCGAATCCGAAGAGCCCAAGGGTCTGCCCAACGCCTTCGCCGCCTCCGGGAACGATGATAACGGAAACGGCGCTGAGGGAGACGCGCCCTGGCGCGAGGTAAGGCACCTCGAGATTCAAAAGCCGGAATCCACGCCGGACATAGAGATGGAAACGCCGCTGGAACACATGGGAGACCAGGAAGTAGTCGATGACCCGGTTCGCATGTACCTCCACGAAATCGGGCGGGTTTCCCTGCTCACCGGCGCCGAGGAAAAGGACCTGGCCCGAAAGATGGAGGAGGGCCGGCGCATCAGGCATATTAAACAGGACTACCTGGATGAAAACGAGGAAGAGCCCTCGGCTACGGATATAATACTGTCCATACTCCACGAACTGGCTCAGGCCGCCTCCGTCATCAACCTCCTCCAGCAACACCTGGGGCTGCCGGCCGAGGCCACTTTTCTGGAAAAAATCTATAACAATAAACTGCGGGCCAGCATTGACATCGAGATAAGCCCCAACATGATTCTGGCGGTGGCCTACCACTCCCAGATATCAATCACCGAAACCGAACACTTCCTCACCGAGCTGTCGCTCAATATCAACCTGCTGCCGCAGGAAGTCCTGGACGCCCTGGGGGAGAAGGTCTCGGCGGCAGGCGTAGAGAATCTGGTCAACGACCCCGGCTTCGTCAGTGGCATTCACGCCTACGAGAAACAGCTCCAGGCCTACCTGAATAACATTGAGTTGGAGGCGGCGAAGGCGGAAAAACACCTCATAGAGGCCAACCTGCGGCTGGTGGTCAGCGTCGCCAAGAAGCATATCGGGCGGGGCATGTCACTGCTCGACCTTATCCAGGAGGGCAACATCGGCCTCATCCGGGCGGTGGAGAAATTTGACTACCGCAAGGGCTATAAATTCAGCACCTACGCCACCTGGTGGATTCGCCAGGCTATTACCCGCTCCATCGCCGACCAGGCACGGACTATACGCATCCCGGTTCACATGGTGGAAACCATCAATAAACTGCTCCGGGTGAGCCGCCGTCTGGCGCAGGAGTACGGCCGGGAGCCCACCGCCAAGGAAATCGGCAGTGAGATGGAGATGCCCCCGGAAAAAGTCGGGGAGATAGTCAAGGTGTCACAGCTGCCGGTGTCACTGGAATCACCAATGGGCGAAGAGGAGGACAGCCACCTGGGTGACTTTATCGAAGACCGCAATGCCCTCCCCCCCGCCGACGCCGCCTCCCGGCAGTTGCTTAAAGAGCAGATAGACTCGGTGCTCTCCAGCCTCAGCCCCCGCGAGCAAAGAGTGCTCCAGCTCCGCTTCGGCCTTGAGGACGGGCGCAGCCGCACCTTAGAGGAAGTCGGCAAGGAATTTAACGTCACCAGGGAAAGAATCCGCCAGATTGAGGCTAAAGCCCTGCGCAAACTGCGCCACCCCAGCCGCAGCCGCCGCCTAAAAGATTACCTGGAATAGCGATTTTATCTTTTCCCACCCGCCGCCATATCTTTATCAACCTCACCCCCTTTATCCCCCTCTCCACTCTTGGAGAGGGGGAATTAAATTTAAGAGGGGGACTTCGTCCCCCTTAGACCCCCTGAATTCATGGCTTCACCCCCTCTTAAACACCCCCTTGCATTAACCTCCCCCCTTTGTCTCACTGCAAAAGCATCGGAACACTCAATTCCTTGTAAATTGTAAATAAGACCAGCCATGTGGTAATATGCAATCCTGCGTTCTCACAAGGAGCAATATAAACTGGGACGGACAACATGGAGATAATAGAAAAGATATTAAAGCAGGCTAGAATGCCAAAAGGAAGATTCGGCGCATTCTGGGCAAGATTAATGAATATCGGCCACAGCCGTCTTACCCGGTGGGGATTAAATCATATTTCAATAAATAAAGATGATACTATTCTGGATATCGGTTGCGGTGGAGGCAGAACTGTCAACACCTTAGCCAAAATAGCTGCGGAAGGAAAAGTATACGGCATCGATTACTCGGAAGTCAGCGTAGCGGTATCAACCAGCAAAAATAAGAGACTTATTGATGCAGGGCGGGTCAAGATTTTACACGCTTCCGTAGACTCCCTGCCCTTCTCCGATGACATGTTTAATCTGGTAATAGCTGTAGAATCCTGTTATTTCTGGCCTGATCTGGTTAATAATCTCAAGGAAATACGCCGTGTACTGAAGCCCGGTGGTTCCGTGATAATTGTTAATGCAATATACCGGGATGAAAGATTTGAAAAAAGGAACTCCAAACTGGCAAGAATGGGTGATTTCACCTACCATCTGCCCGATGAGTTTAGAGTTTTCCTGAAAGATGCGGGCTATTCCTCAATACAAATCGAAGTGCTTGAAAACAAGAACTGGATTGCCGTTACAGGAATAAACGGATAAACAAAGAAAAGCCCGCGTCAGAAAGCTAACTATTACCCGAAAATCCCCTTTAGATGGCTGGGCAGCTTGCCCTTGGCCCCCAGCTTCATCAGCTTCTGCATCTGCCGGAACTGGTTCAGCAGCTGGTTAACATCCTGGGTCGTTACCCCGCTCCCCTTGGCGATGCGGCGCCTCCGGCTGCCGTCGATGACATTGGGGTTCTGCCTCTCACCCGGCGTCATGGAGCGTATCATTGCCTCCACTTTTTTAAGCTGCTTCTCCTGCATGCCGTCAGGCATTCCCCTGGCAAGCTGTGACGCCCCCGGCAGCATCTCCACCAGTTGGGCCACCGGCCCCATCTTCTGTATTTCACCCAGCTGGTCCAGAAAATCCTCCAGGGTAAAGCTGGCGGTTTTCACCTTCTTCTCCAGCTCCTTGACCCGCTTCTGGTCGAAGGTCTTCTCCGCCTTCTCGATGAAGGTCAGCATGTCGCCCATGCCCAGTATCCGCGATGCCAGCCGGTCGGGGTAAAAAGGCTCAAAGTCGCTGACTTTTTCCCCCACCCCCATAAATTTAATCGGTACCCCGCTCACCCACCTGATAGAAAGCGCCGCCCCACCACGGGCATCCCCATCCATCTTGGTCAGAATCAGGCCGGTCAACCCCAGCCGGGAGTTAAACTCATCGGCCATCCGCACCGCGTCCTGCCCGGTCATGGCGTCCACCACCAGCAGCACCTCGGCGGGTTTAAGCTCCTTCTTGACCTCGGCAAGCTCGGCCATCAACTCTTCGTCGATGTGCATCCGCCCGGCGGTGTCGACGATAACCCAGTTAGCCCCAAGCTCTCTGGCTTTTTTCAGGGCGTGGGCGCAGACATCCCTGCTCTTTGATTTTGCCGTCTCGTGATAAACGGGCACATCAAGCTGCCCGCCCAGCGTCACCAGCTGCTCGATGGCCGCCGGACGGCGGTTGTCGGCGGCAACCAGTAGCGGCTTCTGCCCGGAATGCTTTAGATTAAGGGCCAGCTTGGCGGCGGTGGTGGTCTTGCCCGAACCCTGCAGGCCCGCCAGCATTATCACCGAAGGAGACTGGGAAGAAGCCTCCAGCCGGCTTTCCCCCTCCCCCAGTATCCTCACCAGCTCCTCGTTAACGATTTTTACTATCTGCTGGGCGGGAGTCAGGCTCTCCAGCACCTGCGCCCCCAGGGAGCGCTCCCTCACCCGGGCGGTAAACTCCCTGACCACCTTAAAATTGACATCGGCTTCCAGAAGGGCCAGGCGCACCTGGCGCAGCGCCTCGTCGATATCCTTCTCGGTAAGTTTCCCCCGGCTGCCCAGCTTGCGGAAGACGGCACTTAATTTATCGGTCAATACTTCAAACATGGTAATCTCACTCTAAGGAATCGGACTAGCCATCCAGCTAATTAGTAAAAATCTGCGTTGCATAAACATATCCTCTCTTTGTAACAATACCTATACCTATCTTAGTATAGTTGGGGCTCATTAAGTTAGCCCTATGTCCAGGCGATTTCATCCATCCTTTAACTAGCTTAATTGCGATCCGTGTGCTGTACCTATGGGCAGGATATTTAAAGCAATTCTCGCCTACATAACCACTACCCGTAAGTCTTCGTACTCTATCAGTTCTATGCTGGAACCCGGCATGGTTACAGGTTCGACGTTTTGCCATATAATGACTATGAGTCTTGGCTATCTTGTCCAGCGCATAATAAGCCTTTAAAGGCTGCAGACCTTGTTTTCTCCTATAATGATTAATTATTTTGAGCTGTCGGCTTCTTCTTCTTTCTCTCAAGCGTCTGAACTGGGTTCGTAGTATCCTTGGCTTACGGATTATAAGAAAGAATATTATGCCCGCAACTATGATCCAGAACCATAGCCAGCCCATTTATTCCTCCACATTATCAGTATCATTCTAAGGGGCTTAAGCCTCAAGCGTCAAGCCGGCTTAAGTTAAGCCCCACCCCGTTTTATATCTTTACCCGCCCACCAACCCTTTTATGGTAAAGAGGGGCTATCGCCCCTCTTAAACACCCCATTGGATTAACCTCCCCTTTTCCCCCCACCCGTTTAGCTTCTTGCTAAGTTGTTTTAAAATACTGGTAAGCCCCGATAGCCGGGGCGGCCCGGTCGGATATGGGACACAGCTTGACGCTAGATCAAACGAGGCGTTATGCTATCTGAGGCTACACTCATTCAGCGGCGGGTGAAAATTGACCTCGGAAGAATTGCCCAAGGTGAAAGCTGAACTTAAGGAAGAAGGAGAACAGGATGGAGAAAAAAGCTGAAGAACTGTTCCAGGAAAGAACCAGGCGGGTTGAAGACGCCGTCCAATTGAAGGTGCCCGATAGGGTTCCATTCCTGCCGACTTTCAGCTTCTTCCCGGCAAAATATGCTGGAATAAGCTTTGAAGAAGCCATGTACGACTACGGCAAACTGGCCGAGGTCTCCAAAAAAGCAATCATGGATTTTAAGCCGGACATGTACATGAACCCGTTCAGCCAGATTGCCCTGGGGCCTTTAATGGAGGTCCTTGACTATAGACAACTTAAGTGGCCAGGGCACGGAGTTTCCCCCAATTCTACATACCAGTTCGTCGAAGAGGAATACATGAAGGCGGATGAATACGATGCCTTCCTCTTCGACCCCACCGATTATATCCTGAGAACCTACCTGCCGCGTATATGCGGGGCCCTGAAGCCCCTAGAAAAGCTATCCCCGATGCTGGGACAATACTACTTCAGATTGCTCACCGGTACGGCGGTGCTTAGTGACCCGGAGGTCACTGGCGCAATCGAGTCCCTCTTAAAAGCCGGAGCCGAAGCCAACAGGGTGAGGTCTAAGATGATTTCGTTTGTTAAGGAGATGGCAGAGCTGGGCTTTCCCACACAGTTCGGTGCCGTGGCCTATGCCCCCTTTGACTGTATCGGGGACTTTTTCCGGGGAACGCGCGGCGTAATGCTGGACATGTACCGGAACCCGGATAAGCTCATTGCCGCCACCGAAAAAATACTACCGGTGCTGACCAATTCGGTAACCTCCGCTGCCAAAAGCTCTGGAATTCCTGGAGTATTCCTGCCTCTTCATAAGGGGGCTCACAGTTTCATGTCTCTGGAACAGTTTAAGACCTTCTACTGGCCCACCCTGCAGAAGCTCCTTGTGGCACTGATTGAGGCAGGGCTTACCCCCTGTCCCCTCTTTGAGGCGGATTATACCGACCGCCTGGAGATTATCAGGGATATACCTGAAGGGAAGGCTATATACTGGTTTGAAAATACCGATATCTTTAAGGCCAAGGAGGTCCTGGGCGACCGCATTTGCCTCCGGGGAAATGTGCCCGCCTCACTGCTGTGCACCGGTACTCCGCAGGAAGTCAGGGATTACTGCAAAAAACTCATTGATGTCGTCGGCAGGGGCGGAGGCTTTATTATGGACGGCGGTACCGGCATACCTGATGAGGCCAGGCCCGAAAACGTGAAGGCAATGGCCGACTTCACCCGGCAGTACGGCGTCTACCCCGCCTAACCATATATCAGATTAACCGTCCACAGGGATAGCTGGGGGAAGAAGGCGACAATAAGATAGACCATGAAGGCAACGGCAACAAAGTATAGGGCATAGGGAATGGCCTTTTCGGGTGAAATCTTGGCCACCGAAGCCGAAGCGTATAAGCCAACGCTCATCGGCGGTGTTGCCATCCCCAGAGCCGAGGCCAGGGTGAGGAAGACACCAAAATGAATCGGGTCAAAGCCCAGTGCCATGGCGGTAGTGAATAACATTATAGCTAGAAGATAAAGTGTCGGCGCCGCGTCCAGGAAACAGCCCAGTATTGCTGCCACAATCATAAATATGACGATAAAGCTGCCGGTACTGGCCGCATCTTTAGCCAGGCTGGCGATGGTCGTGGGCAGACCGGTATACATGAAAATGGTTACTATGGCGCCGACACCGGCCAGAAGCATATATATCATGGCGGTATTGGCCACCGATAGCTTGGCCGCCGACCAGAAGCCGGACCATTTCAGCTGACGGTAGAAAATCCGGTCGATGACGACTATATAAAGAGCCGCCATGGCCCCGGCCTCAACCGCGGTCAGGATTCCGGTGAAAATGCTGCCCAGTATGACCACCGGCATACCAAAAACGGGCAGCGCCTTGATGGTGGCCCGTTTCAGCTTTTCCCAGCTGAACTTGCCTACAGTAACCCTGCCCCCTGGTATAATTACACTGGCGATAACCAGGGCGAACATCAGGATTATTCCCGGTATTATACCGGCGGCAAAGACCTTCCCCACCGGTGTTTCCGTGGCCGCGCAATACAATATGAAAAAATTGCTGGGGGGAATAATCATGGCCAACAATGAGGAAACGGCTAACAGACCAGCCGAAAAGCCATCGGAGAAGCCGGCGGCTCTCATCCTGGGCAGCATGATGCCCCCGATGGCGACAATAGCCGCCAGTGTCGAGCCGGAGAGGGCCCCGAAGAAGCCGCAAGTAACTACCAGGACCAGAGCTAAGCCGCCGGGAAAGTGCCCCAGGAGAGCTTCGAAAAAATCAACCAGGTAGGTGGCGGCCTTTGATTCTATCATCAGAAAGCCGGCCAGCATGAACATGGGCAGGGCCAGCAGAATATAGATGTTCAGCATCGAGATCATCTGGGTAATTACTACCATCAGGTCAATATTGAAAACAAAAACACAGGCAAGGACGGTACCCAGTATGAGGACGGCAAATACCGGTACACCTACGGCCAGCATAAACCCGGTCAAGCCGAGGCTGAAGGCAAGCATCAGGGCTTATCTCCCGCTGCTTTTTCCCCCTTAAGCTGACGGTATATAGAAACAACGTTAACGATTAATACATGGAGCACCAGGGGGATTCCCAGGGTCATGCCCACAAAAATAGGCAGCCGGGTCAGCCACTGAGGAATATCAATCTCGGCGGGATAGAATATGCCTATCTCATGTACCACTCTGAAAGCAGAAAATGCGTAATAGGCGACAATAACAAAGGTGGCCAGAAGTGCCAGGTGGATAAAGAGCTTTAAAAAAGAAAGGCGCAAACCGCTAAGCTTGGCCGGTAAAAAGGTGACGGCAATATGTCCATCGGTCTTGACCAGCAGGCCGGCCATCAGGAAGCTGGCCCATATCATGGCAATAACATTAATTCTATCCAGGGCCGACCAGGGGAAGTGGAAAATAGTCCGGCTGACGACCATCTCCAGCATCGCCAGGGCCACCAGCACGATGATAACGGCGGCTATCCATTCCAGGGTCTTACAATAGATTCGGCCAATCTTGCTAAAGGTTTCAGGGGTCATAATTGCCCTTGCACTAAATTGGCAGCCTTAAGAGCCTCCTGGCGTTATCCTCAAATATCAGCTTTTTCTCGGCATCGCTGATGTCCATTTCTTCTACCGAGCTTATTACCTCTCTCACCTGCCGGAAGCCTATCTGGCTGTCGTAGGGCATATCGGTGCCGAAGAGCATGTGCTCGGCGCCGAAAAAGGCATGGCAGCACATCAGCGCCGGTGTGTTCTTATAAATGGCGGTATCGTTGTAGAACAAGCGGTAGTAATCAAGCGGCTGTCCCTTAAGCCCCGATTTAAAGCCGAGCAGCATCTCGTTAGCGTCATAGAAGCCGGCAATCCTGGCAGCAAAATAGGGCACCATGCCGCCGGCGTGATGCGTTATAACCTTGAGATTGGGATACTTGTCAAATACGCCGCTGAATATCAGGCGCGTCATGTACACCGAGGTTTCGTAAGGCCAGCCGAAGAGAGACCAGACCATGTATTTCGAGCTCTCCTCACCTGGATAGTCGGGCACGTTGATATCCCGCTGTGAATGGACCCAGATGGGCAGGTCGTAGTGGGCCATCTTTTCGTAGATAGGCCAGAATTCCGGCGAGTCCATCGGCTTGTCACCGATAGGGTTGTGCAGTTGTATTCCCCTGAACCTCAAATCGACTATGGCCCTGTCTATCTCCTTCAGGGCGGCATCAATATCATTCATGGGTACGCAGGCCACCGCCGCCACGAACCTCTCCGGGTATTTGGCCACCAGCTCGGCCATCTCGTCATTGGCTATCCGGGACAGCTCGGCGGCGTCTTTGGGGCCGACAACCTTCTCCACCGGCGGATTGCCCAGGGTCAGCACCTGAACCATGTCCTGGTACTGGTCCATAACCCTGAACCTGGCCTCTAAATCGGTCAGGGCGGGCATGGCCTCTATCCAGCCTTTACCAAAGAAACCCCCCGGCAACTTTTTATAGAGAGCCGCTTTGAATTTGGGGGGTATGATATGGGGAAAGACGTCGATTTTCACTTTTAACACCTCCATTTGTCGGGGAGAACGACCATTACAGCTTTCGGCATCAGGGTAACTTCGCAACGATTGTAAACGTCTATGACTGTATTGTCAATTATTTTATGCCTGATTGACAGGGAAGGGTTGGTGTGGTAGATTTCCCTCGGTAAGTTAAGCTCTCACCAGCGAAAGGGGGTGATAAAACACGGTAAGATATGGTTTGCCTGTCGAGAAATATTTCACACAAATAAGGAGGAACTAAAGCATTGAAGAAGCTGATGCTAGCTATTTTGTTGGTGGTTTGTCTGGTTTTCATCGCCATCGGTTGTCCCCAGCCGGCGGCGCCGGAGTTAATAACGGCCCGATTTTCGGGCTGGGCACCGCCACCCAGTATACCGGGGAAAGTGGAAGTACACTTCTTTGACCTTCTGCATGAGAAGGTCGGCGACCGCATACAGGTAGAGGTATTCCAGGGCGGTACCCTCTTTAAGTATCAGGAGGCACAGCTACCTCTCTCAACCGGTGCCGTAGAGATAATTGATTTTAGTACCATTGAGTATTACGAGTGGGTAAAGGATTTCAAGGTAACAACCTTAACCGGTGCCTGGGACGTGGACGAACTGATGACCTTTCTGAGTTCTCCTGATTGTAAACCTGCTTGGGATAAGATGCTCGATGTAGCTAATTGTATCCCCCTCGCGCCTCATCCCGCCGGAACCTTTTTCCTCTGGTCTACCAAACCGTTAAGCAGTACCGCCGATTTTAGCGGGCTGAGGGTGGAATCCGGTAACTTTGAACAGATTGATATTGTAAAAGCCCTTGGCGGAAGCGGGGGCGCTCTCCAGGTTTTTGACATATACACGGCTCTGCAGCAGGGCCAGTACGATGCTGCCGTAGGTACACCCAGCATAGTACTTGGCTTTGGCTGGGCAGAATTCACTAACTATGCCTTTGTAGACAAAGCTTGGATGCACAATATTAACCATTTCCTGGTGAACAAGGACTTCTGGGATTCCCTGCCACCGGATATCCAGGATGCATTTAATGAGACAGCCGAGGAAACAACCCAGTGGGCCTTAGACATGTTCCCTGGAGCCGAGGCAGCACAGCTAGCGGTGTTGGAAGAGCAGTGGGACATACAGTATTTCACCATATCAGACTGGGATAACATAGTAGCCACTGCCGAGGCAGAGGTGTGGCCTGACATAAGAGCGGAAGCAGGCGCGGAGTTTTTCGATACCGCTCTGCAATATGCAGGTGTAGCTGATTAGTAGTCGTTACTGATTTAAAAAGTCAGCATAATTGAACCCGGATTGCAAGTGAGAGCAGGGTATCTTGTATGCAGTGCAGGCAAGTTTGCCTGCACTGTTGCGTCCAGAGGCGCTGACAAAGCTATGGATTTATGCCCTCAACAGGCCATGATAAAAGGGACCAAATCATCATCCCACCTAAATCCCTATGTACTTACCATAACGCTAAAAACAACTCCCAGCTTCCCCCACGATTGAATTGTTTCCCCCTTTTTTAAAGATATCGTTTTTGTCGCCCCCAACTTGTGCTAAAATAACCCCATGATTCCCATCAAGCTGGCCATGCGCAACTTCATGCCCTACCGGGACAACGTGCCCCCGCTATACTTCAACGGCATCCACACCGCCTGCATCTCCGGCGATAACGGCAACGGCAAGTCAGCCTTAATTGACGCCATGACCTGGGCGCTCTGGGGCAAGACCAGGGCCAAGAGCGATGACGACCTGATTCACCAGGGTCAGAGTGAGATGGAGGTGGAGTTCGACTTCGCCGTAGGCGGGCAGCCCTACCGCATCATCCGCAAGCACTCCAGACCCAAACGCAGGGCAGGCTCGGGGAAAACCATCCTCGACTTCCAGGTAGCCGGCAACGGCAGCTTTAAGTCAATCAGCGCCGATAGCATAACCCGGACCCAGCAGAAGATTATCGATACCCTCCACATGGACTACGCCACCTTCATCAACAGCGCCTTCCTCAGGCAGGGTCACGCCGACGAGTTCACCAACCAGCCCCCCACCAGGCGCAAGGAGGTGCTGGGCAATATCCTGGGTCTTTCCCTCTACGACCAGCTTGAGGAAGCGGCTAAAGACCGTGCCAGACAGCAGGAGACGGAAAAAGAGCAGCTTGACCGCGCTATTGAGGACATAAGTAGTGAACTGGCCAGAAAGCCCGTCTACGAGGCTGAGGTGGAGCAGGCGCAGGCGGGGCTGGCTCAGATTGACCAGCTAATAACCGGGCACGAATCCAGACTCAATAGCCTGAGGCAGAAAAAGGAGGCTCTGGAAAACAAGAAGCAGCAACTTGCCCAGCTTGAGGAGCATATAGCCGCCACCAAAAGAGAGCTTGAGCGCCGTGACCAGGAAGTTAAAGAGTACCAGGCCCGCATCAAAGAACACGAGGCGCTTATCACCCAGCGCCCGTCTATAGAAGAGGGCTATACTAAGCTCGCCGAAGCCCGCCGCCAAAATGAGGAGCTAAACCGGAAACTGGGGTCACTGGTCAAGTTAAGGGAGAGAAAGGGCCAGCTGGAGATGGCCATTGAGCGGGCGCAGGCAAACCTGATTACCGAACACAAATTAGCCCAGAGCAAAATTGCCGAGCTGGAGGCCAGGTCGGCAAAGCTTCCCCAGCTAAGAACCGAGCTACAGCAGGCGGAAACCCGGTTACACCAGCTGGCGGAACAGGAAGCGGAGCTAGGCCGGAAAAAGCAGGCCGGCCAGGAGCTGCGGAAGCAGCTAAACTACCTGGAGTCCGGCCAGGCCCGCCTGGAAAAAGAGATAAAGGAGATAGCGGAAAAACTCGATTTACTCTCCCACCAGGAGGGGGCTACCTGCCCCCTCTGTGAAACCGATGTGGGCGCAGACGGCTTACAACGGATTGAAGCCAAATACACCACCGACCGGGACGGCAAAGCTAATTCCCTGAACTCAAATCAGACCGAACTGGCGGGCAAGAAAAAGGATCTTGAGGCACTTGAAAATGAGATAGCCCCGCTGGAAACCAGGTTAAATCAGGCTAAAGCCTCAGCGCAGAGCCAGGTCAGCCTCTTAAAGCAGGGCATTAACGAAGCCCAGGCCGTAGAAAACCAGCTAAGCCAGGCAAAAGAGAGCCTTAATGAAATCGAACAGCGCCTGGCCAGTAAGGACTTCGCCGCTACCGAGCAGGAGGCTTTAGCCCGGGTTGAGGAGGAAACAGCACGGCTCGACTACAACTCAGAACAGCATGAGCAGGTGCGCCACCGCCTCACCGAGCTTGAGCAGTACGAAAGCCCCAAGCGTAAACTGGAAGAAGCCGACAGGCTCTTGAGTCAAGAGAAGGAGGCAGCCCAAAAAGCCGAGGAAGCCAGCCGGGAGCTGCGCCAGAGGCTGGAGGCTGACCACCAGAAAAGCCAGGAGCTAAATAAAGAACTCGGAGCCCTCCCCCAGCTGGCCACTGATTTAACTCAGGCGGAGACCGAACACCAAACGCTGGCCGCCCGGCAAAAGCAAGCCCAGGAGCTAGCGTGGCAGGCAAAATCAAAGCTGGAGCGCTGTGCTGAGCTGGAGGCACAACAGAAGGAAAAGGGTAAGCTGCTGGGTGAAGCGTCAAGGGAGGAGAAAATATATAAAGACCTGGCCCAGGCCTTTGGCAAAAAGGGGATACAGGCCCTGCTCATTGAGATAGCCCTGCCTGAAATTGAAGCTGAAGCCAACAAATTGCTAGCAAGAATGACCGATAACCGAATGCACGTCAAGATTGAAACCCAGAGAGAGACCAGGAAGGGAGACCTGCAAGAGACCCTGGATATAAAAATCGCTGACGAACTGGGAACACGTAACTACGAAATGTTTAGCGGTGGTGAAGCCTTTCGCATCAACTTTGCCGTCCGTATCGCCCTGTCCAAGCTGCTGGCCAGAAGGGCCGGAGCGCCGCTGCCCACCCTGATTATAGATGAAGGCTTCGGCACCCAGGATGTCACCGGCATAGAAAAACTGAAAGAGGCAATAAACTCAATTCAGGACGATTTTGAAAAGATACTGGTCATTACTCACATGGAGGAAATGAGGGACGCCTTCCCCACCCGGATTGATGTTATCAAGACCGCTGAAGGCTCAACTATTGAGATCAGCTAATCTATAGACCCAGGCTCGGGGCAATCCCCTTCATCGCCTCCAGCCCCAGCCCCAGAAACTCGTCAAGCTCAATCCCAAGCCCAGCACACTGAGCGATTTGCTCCCTGTTAGCGCCGGCGGCAAAGCTTTTTTCCTTAAACTTCTTCCCCACCGACTTCGCCTCAACCCCGGCCAGCTTTTTATCGGGGCGCACCAGGGCGGCGGCAATGATTAAGCCGGTCAGCGGGTCGGCACAACACAGGGCTTTATCCAGATTAGTCTCCATGGGAATGCCATGGGCCTGATTATGGCACAGAATGGCGTGAGCCATCGCCTCGCTACCTCCAAGCTCCCTGGCCAGATCAGCCCCCAGCCGGCTGTGGGTGCTCATATCCCCTTCGGTAAGCTCCAAGTCAATATCATGCAGTAGCCCGGTAAGCCCCCACTCCTCCTCATCCTCGCCGAAGCGCCCGGCTAAAGCCCGCATAATAGCCTCGGTAGCCAGCATATGCTTTATCGTGTTGTTATTCTCGATATTGGCTTTGATTGAGTCCAGCGCTTCTTCTCGAGTCACCCTCGCCCCCTTTACTGCCAGGCAAAATGCTACCCACTCAAAGCATACTCCATGTCCTCGTCTTTATGCAACACTCGGCGCAAATACTGACCGGTGGCGGAAGATTTCTCCTTAGCAATCTCCTCAGGGGTGCCGGTGGCAACTATATAGCCACCCCTGTCGCCAGCCCCCGGCCCGAGGTCAACGATATGGTCAGCGTTCTTTATTACATCCAGGTGGTGCTCAATAACCACCACGGTATTACCGGCATCAACCAGACGCTGCAGCACCCTCAGCAGCACGGCTACATCCTCAAAAGAAAGGCCGGTGGTTGGTTCGTCAAGAATATAGAATGTCCGGCCGGTAGAGCGCCGTGACAGCTCGGTGGACAGCTTAACCCGCTGCGCCTCACCACCGGAGAGGGTAGGCGCCGGCTGACCAATACGAATATATCCCAACCCCACATCCCGCATCGTCGCCAGTTTATTTTTTATCTTGGGGAAATGGTCAAAGAAGGCAAGCGCCTGCTCCACGGTCATATCCAGCACCTCGGCGATGTTCTTGCCCTTAAACCTGATTTCCAGAGCCTCCCGGTTATAACGCTTCCCCTTGCACACCTCGCAGGGGACGGTCACATCGGGCAGGAACTGCATCTCAATCTGGTTAAACCCCTCCCCACGGCAGGCTTCGCAGCGCCCTCCCTTAACATTAAACGAGAACCGACCCGGCCCGTAGCCCCTCATCCGGGCCTCGGGAACAGTGGCAAAGAGCTCACGGACGGGGGTAAAGGTGCCGGTATAGGTAGCGGGGTTGCTGCGCGGGGTACGCCCGATAGGAGACTGGTCGATATTGACCACCTTATCAATATGCTCAACGCCGGTGATATCGTCACAGTCGCCCGCTCTCTCCCGCGACCGATAGAAGAGATTTGCCAGCTTTTTGTACAAAATATCGTCAATAAGGGTGCTTTTACCGCTGCCGGAAACCCCGGTGATACAGACAAACTTGCCCAGAGGGATACGGACATCTATATCTTTGAGGTTATTCTCCTTCGCCCCCTTGATTACGAGCTCCTGGCCCGAGCCGGGACGGCGTGTGGTGGGCAAGGGAATCTGTTTGGCGCCACTTAAGTATTGCCCGGTCTTTGACTCGGGGCAATTCATAATATCCGCCAGGGTGCCGGTAGCCACAATCCACCCCCCGTGCTCCCCGGCCCCGGGCCCCATATCTATAACATGGTCAGCCGCCCTTATCATAGCCTCATCATGCTCCACCACCAGTATGGTATTACCCAGCTCTTTCAGCCGTTTTAATGTCTCAATCAAGCGGAAGTCGTCGGCGGGGTGCAGGCCTATGGTCGGCTCATCGCAGATATAGAGCACCCCCATAAGCCCACTGCCAATCTGGGTGGCCAATCGGATGCGCTGTGCCTCACCGCCAGCCAGGGTGGCCGAAGCGCGGTCAAGGGTAAGATAGTCCAGGCCAACATCCCTCAAGAAACTGAGGCGGGATTGAATCTCCTTAATAATCTGGTGAGCTATCATCTTCTCCCGCTTATTAAGCACTACCTTCCTGCCTTTGCCGCCAATAGCGGCAACCCACTCCAGCGCCTGATTGACCGACATAGCGCTAACATCCATGATATTCCTGCCGCCTATGGTCACGGCCAGAGACTCCGGTTTCAACCGTTTACCCTGGCACGACGGGCAGGGTGTCAGCACCATATAGCGTTCAATGTTAGCCCGCGAATTATCCGATTCCGTCTCCCGGTACTGCCTTTCCATAGTCGGGATAATACCCTCAAAACCGTCACCATACCGCCTCAGCCGGCCGAAGCGGTTGCGGTAATACTTAGCCTCACCCCCCTCCCCATAGAGCAACAGGTTAAGTTGCTCGGGGTTTAATTCTTTCAGGGGCTTATCCAGCGAAATGCCGTGAGCCCTGGCCATAGGCTCCAGCCGATAAAAGTACCAGGTATGGAACTGCCAGGGACGGATGGCACCCTGCGCGATGGAGAGATCTTTATTTAACACCAGCTCCGGGTCTATCTCCTGTTTAAACCCCAAACCGGAGCAGGCACGGCAGGCACCGTGAGGGCTATTAAAGCTAAAGGTTCGGGGGGCAATCTCCCCCAAACTGATGCCGCAGTGCACACAGGCAAAGTGCTCCGAAAAGAGCAGTTCCTCGCCATCAGCAATAGACACCAGCACCACCCCCGCCCCCAGCTTTAGGGCAGTCTCCACCGAGTCGGCGATACGGCTCTGGCTCCCCGATTGCCCCACCACCAGCCGGTCCACTACCGCCTCAATGGAATGCTTCTTATATTTATCCAGATGGAATTCCTCGGACAGTTCACAAATCTCACCGTCAACCCTAACGCGCACATAACCTGCCTTGCGCAGATCACTAAAAACCGTCTGGTACTCACCCTTGCGGTCTCTTATAAGCGGCGCCAGAATCATAATACGGCTGCCAGCGGGGAGATTTTGAATGGCGTCAACAATCTGCTGCACTGTCTGCGCCGTAATCTCCCGCCCGCACTTGGGGCAGTGGGGATGACCAACACGGGCAAAAAGCAGCCTCAGGTAATCATAGGTCTCGGTTACCGTACCCACCGTGGAGCGCGGATTCTTACTGGGACCCTTCTGGTCAATAGAGATAGCCGGGCTCAAGCCCTCAATATAGTCAACCTCGGGCTTTTCCATCCTGCCTAAAAACTGGCGGGCATAAGCCGATAGAGATTCAACATAGCGGCGCTGCCCCTCGGCGTAGATGGTATCAAAGGCCAGCGAGCTTTTCCCTGAGCCGGAGACACCGGTGATAACCACCAGCTTATCCCGGGGAATAACCACATCTATATTCTTGAGGTTGTGCTCACGAGCCCCTTTAACGACAATACTATCTAATAGCATTCTTCTTTTTGCGCCCTTCTACTATTAAATTCTACCATTTGCCCCAAAGCACAACAAGTTTGAGCACGAATCCTTGATTACATTTCCGGCATCAGATATACTACCTAATGGCTAGCTGATTGAATGATGCCCTATAAGACAGGGAAGGAGGCTGGCCTTGAAAGAACTAACCATAAGCTCTGACGCCCCCGGCCAGCGGCTTTTTGTCCTGGGCAATGAGGCGATAGCCAGGGGAGCTATTGAGGCCGGAGTTCAGGTTGCCGCCGCCTACCCCGGTACTCCTTCCAGCGAAATAACGGAAACCCTGGCCGCGGTGGCTAAAGAGCTGGACATGTACGTCGAGTGGTCAACTAATGAGAAGGTAGCCTTTGAGGTTGCCCTGGCCGCTTCGATCTGTGGGGTAAGAGCCCTGGCCTCGATGAAACATGTCGGGGTAAATGTAGCTCACGACCCCCTGATGACCGCCAGCTATATCGGTGCCAAAGGGGGACTGGTTCTGCTCTCCGCCGATGACCCCTGGGCGTGGAGCTCCCAGAACGAGCAGGATAACCGCTATATCGCTGAACAAGGCTATATTCCCGTCCTTGAACCCTCCTCAGTCCAGGAAGCCAAAGATATGATGGCTGACGCCTTTAAGCTCTCCGAGCAGTTCCGGCAGCTTTTCATGCTCCGCTCGGTAACCAGGATAGGCCACGCCCGCAGCGATATTACCCTGGGAGAGATATCAAGGGAAAGAAGAAAAGGGCAGTTTATAAAAGACCGCACCCGGCTGGTCTATACCCCGCGTGAGGCCAGAATAAACAAGCCTCTAATGCTGGAAAGGTTTGAGAAAATAAAGAAGGCGGTCAATACCCTGCCCTATAACCAGCTAAAGCTGGCCGACGGCGCTAAACTGGGTATCATCGCCTGCGGCCTGTCCTACAGCTATACTTTAGAGGCGGTAAAATGGCTGGAGATTGAGGATAGAGTTTCCATACTCAAGATTGGCACCCCCCACCCCCTCCCCGAGGAACTGGTTATAAAGTTGCTAAAATCAGTAAAAGAGGTGCTGGTAGCCGAGGAGCTGGACCCCTTTGTTGAGCTTCATGTCAAAGCCATCGCCGGAGAGCATAATATACCGGTCAAAATCCACGGCAAGGATTTACTGCCCCGGATTGGGGAGCTATCCGCCAGAAAAGTCACCGAAGCCGTCGCCCGCTTAACCAAAACCAAGACGCCAGTGGACTTCGCCAGTATAGATAAGCTGGAGCAGGAGACAGCCCCCCTCCTCCCCTGGAGACCTCCCGCCCTCTGTCCCGGCTGCCCCCACCGCGCCTCCCATTACGCCATCAGGGTAGCTTCACGAAGAGTAGCCAGAGACCTTGGTAAAGAGGTAGAAGCTATCTACCCCGGTGACATTGGCTGCTATGCTCTAGGCTACAACCCACCGCAGGAAGCCTCAGATACCATCATCTGTATGGGGGGCAGCTTCGGCATTGCCAATGGGCTAGCCCGCGTCGTCGACGCACCGATAGTAGCCCACCTGGGCGACTCCACATTCTTTCACTCCGGGATACCACCGCTGGTAAACGCCGTCTATAACAAGGCAAATATAACAATGATGATACTGGACAACTCGGCCACGGCCATGACCGGCTTCCAGCCCCACCCCGGCACTGGCTATACCGCTATGGGTGATGAGACGGTTCTACTCAAGCCAGAGGATATAGCCAGAGCCTGCGGGGTAAAATTCGTCGAGGTCGTCGACCCCTTTAACCTGAAAGAGGCAGCCGAGACTATTGAAAAGGCGATAAGGTTTGAGGGACCGGCCGTCGTCGTCAGCCGGAGGCTCTGCGCCATAATCGATCAGAGGGAGAGGAAAAAACGGAAGGAAGAGACTATCCCCTACCGCGTAGACCAGGACAAATGCAACAGAAAATGCAACGCCTGCATCGAGCTTCTGGGCTGTCCGGCGATAATAAAAGAAGGGACTAAGACGGTAATCGATAGCTCGCTATGCACCGGTTGCGGCATCTGCGCCCAGGTCTGTCCCTACAAAGCGATAGTACCGGAGTAAAGGGAATGGTAAAAGAGTTCAATATATTAATCACCGGGGTCGGCGGGCAGGGGGTAATTCTGATGTCAGAACTGCTGGGACGAGCCGCCGTCACCGACAAACTAAGGGTCAGGGGCTCGGAGATACTGGGGATGGCGGTCAGGGGTGGCTCGGTAACCAGCGCCATCAGAATCGGAGAAGAGGTCTACGGTCCTCTCATCCCCACCGGCAAGTGTAATACCCTGGTCGGCATGGAGCCCTCGGAAGCACTGAGGAATATCGCCTGTCTATCAAAGTCCAGCCTGGTCATAATTAACACGGCGGTAACCACCCCCTTCACCGTCTTCATAGGTGAGAGTAACTACCCCAGCCCGGAGGAAATACTGGAAAAACTGGGTAAAGCCTCCGGCAGGATAGTCCAGCTGGATGCGGCTAAAACTGCTCAAGATGCGGGAAGCCGCCTGGCTATCAATATCGTGATGCTGGGGGCATTATTCGGCACCGGGCAGCTACCCATAAAAATAGACACCATAAAGGAAACTATAAGAGAGCGCTTCCCGGCTAAACTAGCTCCGGTTAACATCAGAGCCTTTGACCTGGGCTACGAGACCTGCCGGCAAGCGGTTAAATAGCCGTTATTCCAGCAGCTCCATAATATGCATCACCTTTACCGGCACCTTATTCCGCAGCAGACTGTCAATCAACTGAATCTCGCAGCCGGGGCAGCTGCTGGCGACAATATCAGCACCGGTGGACTTTATCGCCTCCACCTTCTTATCGGCAATCTGCTTGGATAAGTCGTAATAGTACATGCTGAATGACCCGGCCATCCCGCAGCACCGGTCGGCATTGGGCATCTCAACGTATTCTATATCAGGTATTGACTTTATAATCTGCCTTGGCTGGCTGGTTATCCCCAGATGCCGGCTCAGATGACACGGGTCGTGCCAGGTAATCTTCTTGCCTTTAACTTGAGCCGAAGGTTTATAAGCCGATGCCGGCAGTTTAAGCACATCAACCAGGAACTGGGAAATATCCAGTATCTTGCCGGCAAACTTGGCGTAAGCCTCTTCTCTCTCCGGGGTATCGGCCAGAAACTTGGGGTAGTCCTTAAGCGCCGAGGTACAGGTGGCGCAATCGGAGATAACATAGTCCAGGCCCTCAAAGGCTTTAACATTGCTATCAGCCATCTTCCGGCCGGTGTCAAAATCGCCCGCCCCCAGAAATACCGGTGCCCCACAGCACCCCTGCTCTCCGGGCACTATCACCTCCACCCCGTTCCTGGTCAGAAAATCAATTACATGCTTACCCAGGTCAGGCAGGACAAAATCGGTCATACAGCCGGTAAAATAGCCCACCGTCATCGTGGCCTTAACGCCACCGGGCGGCTTATTTACCACCGGAACCATCTGCCTTAAGAACCTGGGGGCAATCTGAGGTATATTCCGCCCCTTACCCAGAGCCGAAAGAAACATGGAAAGGTGTCTGATGGTACCCTCGGTCTTAGGCAGAAAAATCCCTTGAAACCAGGAGGCAAAGCGGATCACCCGGCCAAAAAGCGTCCGGCGGGGTAGTAGCCAGCGGTAGATGATATTATAGGGGAATTTCAACCCCCTGGCCTTGACCATATCCGCCCTGGCAGCGACGATAACGTTGGGAATGTTGGCTTTAGATGGACAGTTGGCGGTGCAGGTCATACAGAGGGTGCACTTGTTCAGACGGTCGGCGTACTCCTTAGTATAATCAAGCTCGCCGGCTAGCAGTCCCCGTATCATCATATTTTTACCGCGGGCAACCGAAGGCTCTATCCGCTCCTCCTGATATACCGGGCACCAAAAGGTGCAAAAGCCGCACTTCATGCACTTAGTTAGGTCAGCCTCAAACCTTTTTATCTGCTCGTATCTATCCTGCTTGCTCTTTGCCATATCATACCCTTTCCTCTTCCCATATCTTGCCGGGGTTGAGGATGTGGTTGGGGTCCAGTATCGTCTTTATCTTACGCATCAGGTTGAGGGCGACCGGGTCCATAGCTTTTTTAAGAAAACGTTGTTTTTCCAGACCAATGCCGTGCTCCCCGGAGAGGACACCGCCCAAAGACAGCGCCGCTTCGAATATCTCCTCCATCGCCTTCTGGGCTCTGGCAAATTCCTCCTTATTCCTGATATCGGTAAATATGGACGGGTGAAGATTACCGTCGCCGGCATGACCCAGGTAGCAGATAAAGAAACCGGTCCTCTCCGATATCTCATCCAGCTTGCGGATAAACTCAACCAGCTTATCCCGGGGCACAGCCACATCCTCAGCCATAACGGTGTGGGCGGCGCCAAAGGTAGCGGCAAAACCGGCGCTTCTCATCTTCCAGTACATAGCCGCCTCACTGGCGTCCTTGGCTACCTTAATCTCTTTAGCTCCGCTCTTTTTCAGGATATCAACGATTTGCTTAGATTCTGCTTCCACTGCCGCCGGCGAACCGTCAGCCTGAAGCAACAGCAGCGCCTTGGCATCCACTGGCAGCCCCATAGGGGTCATCTCCTCAATCCGCCGCAGGACAAAATTATCCACAAACTCAATCTTGGCTGGCACCACCCCACTGGCCATGATATTGGATACTGCCTGCCCGCCGACGGCCATATCGTCAAAGACCGCCATCATGGTCTTGTTGGCCGGTGGCATTGGTATTAATCTCAGCGTTATCTTGGTGATTAACCCCAGCGTCCCCTCGGAGCCGGTGAACAGCATTATCAGCTCATAGCCGGTACGGTTCTTAACCGTCACCCCGCCAAGGTTCATGATGTAGCCGTTGGCCAAAACCACCTCCAGCCCCAGAACATACTGCTTGGTCACGCCGTACTTAACGCAGTACGGACCACCTGCATTCTCAGCTACAGTGCCACCTATAGTACAGCCGAGAAAGCTCTGGGGGTCAGGGGGATAGAACAGGCCCTGCTTAGCCAGGGCAATATTAAAGTCCTGAAGCACGACGCCAGGCTCAACCGTAGCCGTCAGGTTAGTCTTGTTTATATCCAGGATTTTATTCATCCTGGTGGTACAGAGGACAATACCCCCCTTTATCGGGATGGAGCCACCGCTGACATTGGTGCCAGCCCCCCTCGGGGTAACCGGAATTTTGCTCTCGTCAGCCAGCTTCAGAATCTGGGAAACCTGCTCGGCAGTCGTCGGCAGCACCACCACATCAGGCGCATGAGTCCAAGTAGTGGTGCCATCATAGGAATAGGCATTAAGGTCCTCCCTGGAGGTTAGAACCGCGTCCTTACCCACGACATTGCGCAACTGTGTTATAATCTTCTTCTCCAGCATATCAACCCCCTTTAGAAACTTTTTCCCAGGCTACCAAAGCCGCCCCCAGGGCAGCCACAATCCGCGGCTCCTCGGGAAGCAGAAGGCGGCAGCCCAATCCCTCCTCTATGCTCTTCACCAGCCCTATATCCTTAGCCCCCCCACCAACTACAGCACAATCAGGCTCAATGCCAAGCCTGGCCACCATGGTCTGGATTTTAGCGGCTAAAGTCCTATGCAGGCCAGCCAGAATGTCTTCTTTAGCCGCACCTTCAGCAATGCGGGATACCGCTTCCGATTCAGCGAATACGGCACAGCCGGTATTAAAGCTAACCCTGTTTTTAGACTTGAGGGATAACTCGCCGATATCTTCCAGGTCAATCTGCAGCACCCTGGCAATCACCTGCAGGAAACGCCCGCTGCCGGCAGCGCATTTCTCACTCAGCAGAAAGGCGGTGGCTCTTCCCCGATTATTCAGCTTAAGCACCCTGGTAAATTGCCCACCGATATCAATGGCAGTTCGAGCAGCCGGAAATAGATAATACACACCTCTGGCCAGACAGGATATATCGGAAGCCGTTTCACTAGAAAAAGAGGCGCTGGCAGCACCATATCCGGTAGCTACAGTATAAGCTATATCCTTTAGCGATAGTCCTGCCTTAGTCAAAGCCTCCTCAATCACCTGCTCAGCGGTGAGTTTATAATTCCCTCCCGATGGCATTACTTCGTAGGCTATAATTTCGTTTTCGGCCATTATTACCGCTTTAGAGAAAGCGGAACCGATATCAATCCCTGCAACATAAACCATTTTTATCTTAGAACCCTATCCCCTGTATCCCCTTCCCCTTGTTAAGAGGAAGGGGAAGGTTTTTTTCTGAAGAGGGACGAAGTCCCTCTTAAACTCCCCATTATGTAAAAATACTGGCCTCTGTCAAGCGGCGTTCGCTTCTGACCAGGGTTTCCCCCTTTTCCACCGCCTCTCCAACTATATCTTTACCCAGCAGCGCGGCCCCGATAGCCCCGGTAAGCAAGGGCTCAGGAGGCAGCAGCACCGGAAAGCCCAGTTTAGCTTCCAAAGCCTTTACCAAACCGATATTCTTAGCCCCACCGCCGGTCAGGGCTACCTCCCTTTCTATCTTAAGACGTCTTACCATCCCATATATCCGGGTGGCAATCGCCTCATGCAGACTGGCGATAATATCAGGCAGTGCCACCCCCTCCGAAAGCCTGGCTACCACCTCCTGAGCGGCAAACACGGTACAGGTGTTACTTATCTCAACCCTATTCTTAGCCTCCAGTGACAATCTCCCCATATCCTCCAGGCTTACACCAAGCCCCTCGGCCATCACCTCTAAAAACCGGCCGGTGCCGGCAGCACACTTGTCATTCATGACAAAGTCCACCGCCCGCCCTGCCTTAAGCTTAATCCCCTTGCTGTCCTGACCGCCGATGTCAATCACCGTCCTTGCATCAGGCAGCAGGTGACCAACCCCCCGGGCGTGACAGGATATCTCGGTTATCTGTTTATCAGCAAAGGGGACATTAATTCGCCCATAACCGGTAGCCACCACATAGGTTATCTCATCAAAGGAAAGCCTAGCCTTCGCCAACGCCTCTTCCATTACCCGGTTGGCGAGCTTCCTGTGCTCAGGCCCGGTAGGACCGATGACCGAGGCCAGTGTTGCCTCACTCATAATCACTACCTTGGTCATAGTGGAACCAATGTCAACCCCGGCAAAATACTGGCTCTTCACCGGCTCTTAACCGCCTCCAGGGTATCAATAAATGCGTCTATCCTGGCTCTGGTGTCAGCCTCGTTATAGGAACTGATATCGACGATATCACTCTCCAGAATTAGCGATGGAATATCGCGGTAGATCCTCTTCAGCTGATTAAGCTGCCAGATTAAACCGGGATGCCAGCTGCGGCAGGAAAAGGCTTCATGCATAACTACCCCGTCTATTTTATAATCCTCAATATACTCAATAAGGCGCTCAACATCGGGATTAGAGCCGGGGCGCTTTCTTGCTTTATCATGCCGATATGCCCAGTATTTGACCCACCTCCAGGCCAGGTGCTCCAGAGGGTCACTAACCCTAGGCAAGTCCAGATTATACACCGGTTCCACCAGCCGGTAGGTGACCTCAGCGGGAAATACCGCCCCCTTACTGTTGAAGTAGTTAAAATCAGTCAAAGCAAACCATGATGGCAGCCCCCCACCCCACAGCAGCCGGTATTTCTCATCGGGAATTACCCCTTCCCTGTTAGCTATCTTAAGCTGCAGCTCATCATATAAGTCCTTAAAGAAGTCATAAGCCTCCTGAGTTCCCATCATAAAGGTCATGGGCACCATGGTATTCATGGCGTCACCGGTACCCATGGGACAGGGTACCGCCTTGCGCAAATCATATGCCTCAGAAATCATGTTCCAGGTCCGGTCACTGATGTCAATCACCTCGCTTAAGCGGTCCCAGTCCATCTTCCGGTTGGTATGCCGTTCCAGAAATGCCACCAGACCCCGCAACTCCTCTACTATATATTTCACATAGTAGCCCTGAACATCGCGGTAATCATAATCGTCCTCATAGGGCGGATAGGGAAGCCCGGCAACATAGACCGGTACGTCAGGCATATAATGCTGCGCCGCCTGATACCACTTGTACCTGGGGTCGCAGATAATCTGGCCGCTACCCAGCATTACCGTAGGCCGGGCCTGCCCTCCCCAGGGAGGATTGGGGGGCATTTCCCCCGTCTCCTCACGCCAGCTATCAAAGCCCAAACCGCAAAGGGCATAGGTGCAAAGGGAACGGGAGAAGTTCTCCGATTCCGCCTTCTCCAGAAATCTCTGGGCATCACGCTTGACACCGCATACGCCGGCGTAATTCTCCGTCCAGGCAGGTACTATATCCATAGCCCTGATAATCTCATCGTAGCCGCTATAGATAAAAGAATAAGCTATGGGCCTGCCTTCCTCTTTTGCCCGCAGATTTTCCGCCAGGGCTGCCTTAACCATGGGACCTACTCTACTGGCAGCCTCGGTAGCTGTCTTTCTCCTTTTCCTCTCTTCCGGTTTCTTCTCCTCAGTCATATCCGCTCTCCTCCATATACCGCTATTTTGAGCCGAGCACTTCCAGAAATGCCTGAATTCTGGTTCTAAGCCGACCAATGGTTGACATGGAATACTCATCCTCAAGATAAAGCACCGGAGCCCCCACCGATTCAATGTAGCTTTTCATCGCCGGCACATCAAAGCCATAGGGGTCGCAGTACTTATAGATATAGAGCACCACCCCATCCACCTTAAAATCCTTGATAAAACGCCCGATATGCCCGAATCTCTCCTCAAGATAATCATCGTAGTCACCCTTCTTCTCCCTGAAGGTCCGGCCGCACTTTATCTTCCTCAAATACCGCTCAGCTATACCTTCGATAGGGTCAGCGGTGACATCTGCATCATCAAAGAACTCCCTGGCTCCGGGGCACAAATCATCAGCCACCACCCAGGCACCGCTATCCTCAATCAGGTCGATAAAAGTGACATCATCAACTTCGGCGCCGACCACCATTATTCGGGCTGGTTTGGCTGCCAGAACACCACCCCTCTGTTTGACCTCCTTGATAACACTATCTATAAGCAGGGTGGCTTCCTCTACCGGCATACTCACCGACGCTATAAGCAATTTGGCTACCTCAGCGCCCGAGATTAAGGGTGGGGAAGCCTTCCTTAACTCATACAACTCCCTCACCTTAGCCCTGTTTTGATTATAGAGACTAATTGCCTGATTAAGACTCTGGTCAGAAATCTCCTTACCGGTGAACTTGCTCAAGCTGGTTCTAAACGTATTCAGCAGCGCTTTATAGAATTTGAGCGACGGCCCATCAGTGGAATGGGGCATATTGATGAGATGGGAATAGGGGAGGTTAAGGGTATTTTTCCAGACATTGTAAGTCGTGGAGATACTATCACAGGCGTGAGGGATGACGATGCCGTCAAGGAACTCATATTTCCCTTTTAGCGACATATCAAACCAGCTCCGCACCAGAGGACAGACGATAGTTTCCATCTCGGTATCAGCCTTGGTAATGGGCTCGTTGACATCACCTTTTATCCGGAATGGAACCAGGCCGGCCGCAGCTATAATCTCAACCGGAGTCAAGGCACAAAGATAGCCTATTATCTGCTTCCCCTGCTTTTTCAGCTCTCTGACTCTGGAGCCGTAGTCCTCATAGTATCTATCTGCCGCCGCCAATCCCCTACTACCAGCTTCTTCTGGCATAACGTCCATTCCTTTCCCCAAAAGCCCGGCTTCAAGGTATTACCTTTTCATTCTTTAAGTTAGTTATGTCATCCCAGGTATAACCCAGCTCTAACAGAATCTCTTCGGTGTGCTGCCCAAGCTCAGGCGCTTCTCTTTTCACCGAGGCCGGGGTCTCATGGAAAGTCCACGGGAAACCAAGCATCTTTATCTTGCCCCACACCGGGTGGTCAACCGGGATGATATAATCATTAGCCAGGGCCTGCGGGTCCTTAAAAACCTCACTGGCCGACTGAATTGGAGTATGGATTACATTCTCCTTCTTAAAAATCTTCATCCACTCATCTCTGGCCTTGGTAGCAAATCTCTCATCCAGAATAGCCACCAGCTCTTTGCCATTATCATGCCTGGCTTCTATAGTACTAAATTTGGGGTCATGCTCCAGTTCCTCCAGGCCCATTGCCTTACACACGTTAGGCCAGTACCTATCCGGTTGGAGGTGAGCAATGACAATCCATTTGTCGTCGGCACACTTATAGTGGCTATAAATAGGGTTACCCGCTTCCGACCTGAGCAATCTGGGGAACTCCTGCCCCAAAACCCCGGGAGCGGCAAAGTTAACTCCATGCAAAGCAATCAGGCTGCCCATTAATGAAGTATCAACCACCTGCCCCTTACCCGTCTTCTCCCTAGCATAGAGTGCAGCGGTCACCGCCCAGGCACACATAAGCCCACCCTGCTCGTCACCCATCCCTGGAATCAGGGTTCCCGGCGGACCACCCCTCTCCCCACACATCATCATGGTTCCCGACCTGGCTATACCGGTGTAGTCAAAGGAAAGCTCATTAGCATCCGGGCCTTTTCTGCCCCAACCAGAGGCATGAGCATAAATAAGCCGCGGGTTCCTCTTGAGAAGTTCCTCAGGATCAATCCCCATCCTCTTTGGTGCCTCTATACTCATATTGGTCAGGAAAACGTCAGCCTTATCGATCAGCTTTAATAATATCTCCATCCCTTTTTTGGTTTTCAGGTCCAGAACGATGCTCCTCTTATTGCGATTATTACTCTCAAAGTAATAGTTCCGCCCTTTTAAACCAGTATCGGCGCCAACAATCCTCATCATCCCTCTCGCCGGGTCTCCAGTATTAGGTTCAACCTTAATTATATCGGCACCCAAATCACCCAGTCTCATTCCAGCCACCGGCCCCTGCTGAAACATAGTTATCTCCACCACCTTAACCCCATCTAAAGGTCCAGCCATAATTCACACCTCCTTTAGCAAACCTTAACCGAGGCAGGTTCCCCACTAATAATAACAGGAACCGAAGCCAGATAACAGATGCCCCATTATCCCCCCTCTCGCTCTAAAGTATAGCCTTTTCATCCCTTAGCTTGGTAATATCATCCCAGGTGTAACTCAGCTCTAACAGAATCTCCTCAGTGTGCTGCCCAAATTCAGGTGCCTCCCTTCTTACCGAAGCCGGGGTTTTACTGAAATCCCAGGGAAAGCCAACCACCTTGGTCCTACCCAAGACCGGGTGGTCAAACCAGGTAACGTAGTCATTGGCTAGAGCCTGGGGGTCATCAACCACCTCGCCGGTCGATTGAATAGGGGTATAGATTATACCCTCCTTCTTAAAAATATCAAACCACTCCTCCCTTGTCTTGGTAAGAAACTCTTTATCCATAATAGCGATAAGCTCTCTGGCATTCGCCCCCCTGGCTTCTATACTATTGAACCTGGGGTCTTTTTCCAACTCGGGCATACCCAGAGCCCGGCATACATTAGGCCAGTACCTGTCCGGCTGGAGGTGAGCCAAAATGAACCATTTGTCATCCCTAGCTCTATAGTGGTTATAGATTGGGTTACCAGCCTCAGCTCTGACTTCCCTGGGGAATTCCTGGCCCAGTATAGCCGGCGCCGACAAAACCAGACTTAACATAGACACTATACTTCCCATTAGCGAGGTATCAACCAGCTGCCCCTTGCCCGTCCTCTCCCTGGCATAGAGGGCAGTGCAAACCGCCCAGGCACAGACCATCCCCCCAAGCTCATCGCCCAGCCCGGGCAATATCTGGGCGGGAGGGGTACCACGCTCCCCACAGGACATCATAAGCCCCGAACGGCCTATACCAGTATAATCAAAGGAAAGCCCGTTGGCATCAGGGCCCTTCCTGCCCCAGCCCGAGGCTTGAGCGTAGATAAGCCTTGGATTTCTCTCAAGCAGCGCCTCAGGGCTAATGCCTATCTTTATCGGTGCCTCTATACTCAGGTTAGTGACAAAGACATCAGCGCCATCAATCAGCTTTAAGAATATCTCCATACCCCTTTCCGTTTTCAGGTCCAGGACAATGCTCCTCTTATTACGATTGTGATTCTCAAAGTAATAATTCCGCCCCTTCAAACCAACCATGGTACCAATAATTCTCATAAAGCCTCTGGCCGGGTCTCCAGTTGGAGGTTCCACCTTAATTACATCGGCACCCAGATCCCCCAGCTTGGTGCCGCAAACCGGCCCCTGCTGAAACATGGTCAGTTCCACCACTTTAACTCCATCTAACGGTCCAGGCATAATTCACACCTCCTCCTTGATATTTTATTGCCTCTAATAAACAAAAATCCCTCCGCCTGGGAGGGTTACTTTCGGATTTCGTTATTTGTTATTAGCTAAGTATTATCAAATTTTCGAATAAGCTGCCCCCCAAGCGCACCTGGTGCGCCCCGTAAAGACGAAGCTGGTAAAACCTGATAAGACAGCTTGGTTCAACATGATATACCGCGCTAACTTTATCATACGAGATATAGTTTGTCAACAATCCTGGTTCATTGACACCCGGCAGGCGTTCTGTCCCAGTCCCTTGTTTTGTATTTTAGAAATCCATATAATAGCCTCAATCCCAGAAAAGGGGGCTGTCCAAGATAGCAATGCTGTGCAGATTGACAGAGCTATTTACAGTGGCAAAGCGTACCTTCCAAACGGAAGGATTACCCCCTTTACTCACGCGTGGATTTGCCTTTCTGACAGGCTACTTCTTCCAATACGGAACTTACTACCTTTATGAAATCGATATTTCGAAGGTATTGAAGCAAAACAATAAGCCCGATTTCCTGCCTGACATCCCGAATTTAACTCTCAAGATAGTCTCCACAAATGAGCAAGCCGATGAGTTGGATAGAGAGGGTTTTGAGTTTCGCTCACAGTTCATCAATGCTAGGAAAAGACTGGACAGAGGAGCAATAGCATTCTGCATTTTTATAGGGAGGGAGCTCGCCAACATAGGGTGGATTACCCTGACTAAGCAAGCCAAGGACAGCTTAATTGAACTGCCCTTCAAGGTAGATTTTTCAAACAAGGAAGCCTGCACCGGAGGCGCCGTGACAGCTCCAAAATACAGGAACATGGGCATAATGAGGTACAATTATTTTAAAAGGCTTGAATTTCTAAAGGAAAATGGAAGGCTAAGAGACCGGGCTGCAGTGGCCAAAGGCAACGTCGCGGCTCAGACGGGGGTTGCCAAAATCAGCGATATAAATATAGATGCTGAAGCCCGCTTCCTAAAACTGCTGTGGTGGAAATTCTGGTGGGAAAAACCGCTAACACCGCCCAGCGTTCATAATCAGGCTTAAACTATCTGAGCACGTAAAGTCGCCAATATATTCCGCACGCATAAGGGTTTATGGTATAGTGTAAAACAAATCATGCTAGCCAAAGTAACCACCTGTGCTGTAGTCGGGCTGGAAGGGTTTATTGTCGAGGTTGAGGTAGACATTTCCCCCGGTTTACCCTCATTCACCATAGTGGGACTGCCCGATGCCGCCGTCCAGGAAGCTAAGGAACGGGTGCGTGTCGCCATCCGTAACTCCGGCTGCACCTTCCCCATGAAACGCATCGTGGTCAATCTGGCTCCGGCCCACCTTAAAAAGGCAGGCCCGGCTTACGACCTGCCCATTGCCGTCGGCATTCTCCTCAGCGCAGAGCAGGTGACAGCCGATGTCTCTCAAAACATCCTCCTCGGCGAATTATCTCTGGACGGCATCCTGCGCCATACCAACGGCATCCTACCCATGGTGGCCCTGGCTCACCAAAAGAAGCTGTCCACCATTATCGTGCCTGAGGTTGACGCCAGAGAGGCATCACTAATAGAGGGCACCAAAATCCTCCCCTTTACCTCTCTACCCCAGCTGGTCAGCTACTTCCGGGGAGAAATACCAGCCCCGGAATACAAAGGGGAACCAGCAGAGAAATATACCCCATCCACCCTGCCCCACACCGACCTGGCCTATATCAAGGGGCAGGAGCATGTAAAACGGGCTCTGGAGGTGGCGGCGGCGGGCGGGCACAACCTAATCATGATGGGACCGCCGGGCAGCGGCAAAACACTGCTGGCGCGCTCTCTGCCATCACTACTGCCACCAATGACCAACGCCGAAGCCCTGGAGGTTACCAAGATATATAGTGTTAGCGGTCTGCTGCCGGCCAATACCCCGCTGCTCAGGGAGCGACCCTTCCGCTCCCCCCACTATACCATCTCCAATGCCGGGCTGGTGGGCGGCGGGCAGTGGCCTAAACCGGGTGAAATAAGCTTGAGCCACCGGGGGGTGCTATTCCTTGACGAGCTTCCCGAATTCGGGCACTCCGTACTGGAAGTCCTGCGCCAGCCCCTGGAAGACAGGGTAATCACCATCAGCCGGGCCCAGGGGAGTGTAACCTTCCCGGCCAACTTTATGCTGGTGGGAGCGATGAACCCCTGCCCCTGCGGCTACTACGGCGACCCGTTCAAGCAGTGCACCTGCTCCCCGGGGCTGGTCAGCCGCTACCAGAAACGTATCAGCGGTCCGTTCATTGACCGGGTTGATATCTTTGTCGAAGTACCCCATATTGACTACGAGAAGCTGGCTGACGATAGGCTAGGGGAAAAATCAGAGAAAGTTCAGAAGAGGATTGAAAACGCCCGCTCAACACAGCGCCAGCGCTTTGATGGTACAATACTAGCCTGTAATGCCGAGATGACACCTACTGAGGTAAGGGAATTCTGCCAGGTAGAGGAATCGGCCCAGAGCCTGCTCAAGACGGCAATGAAACAGCTTTATCTTTCCGCCCGTGCCTTCCACCGCATCCTCAAGATAGGTCGCACCCTGGCTGACCTGGAAAATACTGATATCATCAAAACCCACCACATTGCCGAAGCTATCCAGTACCGGCCGAGAAGTCTCGTGTAGCCGGGGAAGCAGGAACAGCCTAACTTTCCATCAAGGCAATTCTTTACGCTTCCACCCCGTTTCCTTCACGAAAATAAAAGCCACCAGTCCCAGAAGCCCAAAAGCCGCCCAGAGAAAGAATGGTAAGGGCGATGCGGGATTACCGGGGTCGGCAAGGCTGTTACCCAGGGGGGGAGAAATAAGCGAACCGACATTGAGAACAGTCTGCACCAGCCCCATGGCCGTTGCAGCGTAGACTACCCCAATCCCCTTTGTCTCGGTGCTCATAGTCAGACAGACAGCCATAAACCCGTCACGAGCTACGCCAATCAATATCATCAGAACGCATACCATGGCGTTATCAACCAGCGGCAACAGGGCTACACCCACAATAGTAACTACCAGCACCGGGAAAAGAACCGCTTTTTTCAAACCAATCTTAGCGGATAACAGAGCCAGCGGGATGGCGCCCAGGGCACTGACCACACTAAAAGCGGCTAATGTGCCGTCAGCACTAGCTGCCGTCCAGCCGATATTACGAAGATAGGTAGGGAAATAACCAATCAATCCTTGAATACAGGCCGTATAACCTAACAGAGTCAAACCGAGAAGCCAGAGGGATTTGATAGGAAATACGCGTGATATCGACTGGCGCAACGGCACACCACTTATAGAAATTGCTGTTCCAATCCCACCATGTTCCCTTACTGTGAAAAGCCACAGCAAGCCGATTATGACTGATATGCCACCGTACAAGAACAACACGTTCTGCCAGCCACCCAGTAACGGCGACAGTATAGTGGCACTAATCAGTGACCCCACGGTAAACCCTAATCCCATACCGGCTGACACCGCGCCATTAGCAATCACGAGCCGTCTTCCTGAGAACCAGGTGGCGGTGGTCTTAAAGACACTGCTCGGTATAACCCAAACCGCCAGACCCATGAAGAAAGTGAACAATACCAAGCTGGGAAAGTCCCCGGCGATGCCTCTCAGGGCACCAGTCAGTCCCGCCAGTAGACAGGCAATACCCATAACACGCTTGGCCCCGTAGCGGTCAGACAGCAACCCACCGATGAAGACAATAAACAAACCAGCCAAGGCGGGTATACCCCAGATAACACCTATTTCCACCAAACTCAAGCCAAGGTCCTCTGATATCTCCTTGAAAAGGACCGTCATGCAAATCTGCTGCATGGCAACAGTAAAGGTGAAAGTTAGTGCTGCCAGGGTAAGCACATACCACCGATGATTGGGTCTGTTGCTTTGGCTATTAAACATGCTCACTGCTGAAAAACGTCCCTAAACAACAATAAAACTTTCAGAAGATAGCCCATCGCCGTGGGGCTATAGAAAGTGTGGCCATTCCGGGGGCTAACGGAAATACCGAAGTTACTTCACCTGTAATTCAGGATGCTGCCTTCCAGGGCATGGAGCCACCCATTGAAAGTGTATTCCGCCACCGGGGCAAATACCTTGGGTATTTTTAACCCCAAAACCACAGGGCACCACCCACCACCACCAGAACCAGACCAACAGACAGAGATATCCAGCCACCTATCTGCCCCGCCCCAATCCTCGGGCGCTGCGGCCAGTGTTCCAGAAATTCCCTGACATCGTGGCGACCGGCAAGAGAACTGTAATATCCTTTCTCTTCACCCCTGCCCCAGCAAATCAGGATTATGCCCAGGATGACGAAAATACCACCTACGCCCATAAATATAAAATGATCGCTCAGAGGCATAATTGAAACCCCTTAGCTTTATTTAACTTCTACAGTAGCCCCGGCTGCTTCCAGTTTCTGTTTTATGGTAGTTGCTTCTTCCTGATTAATCCCTTCTTTTACCGTCTGAGGGGCACTCTCAACGAAGTCCTTTGCCTCTTTCAGCCCCAGGGTAGTAACCTCTCTCACTGCCCTGATAACGCTGATTTTATTAGCCCCGATTTCTTTGAGAACAACGCTGAACTCCGTTTTCTCCTCAGCCGCCGCTGGAGCTTCAGCCGCTGCTGCCGGCGCTGCTACCGCAACCGGAGCGCTAACGCCGAACTCAGTCTGTAGCGCCTTGACCAGCTCTGATAGCTCAAGCACACTCATCTTCTTTATACTGGTCATTATCGCCTCAACGGCTGCCGAGCTCTTCACCTTAGCCTTGGCTTTGGGTTCCTTTGTCTCAGCCTTGGCTTCAGGTTCCTTCACCTTGGCCTCAGCTTTAGGCTCTTTTACCTCAGCTTTGGCTTCAGGTTCCTTCACCTCGGCCTCAGCTTTAGGCTCTTTTACCTCAGCCTTGACTTCAGGTTCCTTCACCTCGGCCTCAACTTCAGGTTTCTTGGCTGTTTTTTTGCCCTTGGCTTCCTCTTCTGGCATATTATCCTCCCTCTAATTGCTGAATTCTTGCTTGTAACCCAGCTATAAGCCCCATCATTGGGGAAGTAAGCTGGCCCACCAGAGCCGAGATAGGACCTTGCACCCCACCCACAACCATGGCCAATAACACCTCTTTCGACGGTAAGGCAGAAAGGGTGATTACCTCCTCCTTGGTAAGTAGCCTATCAGGTAAAAGGCCTCCCTTGATACTCATGGTGGCTTTTGAGTCCTCAATGTAAGTGGCTAAAGCTTTAGCCGGTTCAGTTATATCGCCATAGCCAAAAGCAATCGCCACCGGCCCATCAAGGAAACCGAACAGTTCTTCCCTGCCCGATTTCTGGGCGGCAAACCGGGCCAGCGTGTTCTTCACCACCTTATACTCAATCCCCGCCTCCCTCAGCCGGCGCCGCAACTGGGTCATCTCGTTAGCTGATTGACCCCGGTAATCGGTCAGAATAGCAACGCTGCACCGAGAAAATAGCTCCTGCAGACTATCGATAATCGCTGTTTTCTTTTCCCTGGACATTGCCCTTTACCCCCAATTAACACTATAAATATTCACCTAAAAAAGCAGGCCCTTGCGCCTGCCGCACAAGGGCCTATAATTCAAGCCCTTTGTATCCTCGGCAGGCAGTTCATTAAGCCTCAACTGGCACCCGCTGTCTCAGGAAACCTGTTTTATCCTGTTATTTTATTCTATTTTACTACTTTACCGGCTCAAAAGCAAAAAACACCCTCGGCGCCTCCTCCATCACACCGCCCCTTTTTTCTATTATCATCGGCGGTACATCATAGACAGCCAGCTTGACGGTATCGCCTTCTTTAAGCTGCCCCTCTTTGCAGTTAATGACGCGGGAGATAAGCTTGCGCCCGTCCTCCAGTTCAATACGGGCGTGAATCAGAGGTGACTCAAAGCCGAGAGGGACTCCGGCTAACTCTTCGGTAAACCGAAGCACCTTGCCCTTAGTGGGCAGGTCAACCCACTCCAGGGAATCGGAATTACACTTCGGGCAGACCACCCGCGGCGGGAAAGACACGGTGCCGCATTTGGTGCACTTGGTGGTGGTAAAGCGGTTCTCCCTCAGGTTTTCGTAAAACTGGTGAACACGGTTAAACTCTTTAGCCTCGAAAGGATACATATCCAGAGTCGATGGGTATAAACCTTCTAAAATCGGTACTCCCGGTACTGGCATAAACTTACCCCCTTATAATCTAGCGTTAATACTCTCTCTTAGGGCTCTCTACCGTAGATGAGTATGGTATGCTCAACGTTAAGGCCGCTCAGGTTATGGGTCAACCCTATCTTGGCGTCCTTCGCCTGATTTATCGCCCTGCCCTGCAACTGGAAGAAAATCTCCATCGCCTGGCGGATGCCGGTGGCACCAAAAGGATGGCCGCAGGAGAGCAGGCCGCCATCGGTGTTTACCGGAACCTTACCACCGAAATCGTTCTGTCCCGATTCTACAAAAGCACCCCCCTCCCCCTTCCTGCAGAACCCAAGGTCCTCCATCTCGATAATCTCCGAGATAGTGAAGCAATCGTGGGTCTGGGCAACATCGACATCTTCGGGACTGACCCGCGCCCTCTCGAAGGCCTTCTTAGCGGCGGTTCTCAGGTGAACCCAGTCGGACAGGTCTTCACCGAGCCAGTTCATCGACATACTGTGAAGAGAAGCCTGAGCCGTCCCCCGGATATAGACCAGGGGTCTATCGGTAAGCTCTTTGGCCTTATCCTCACTGACCAATATCACGGCGGCACAGCCGTCGGTGATAGGGGTACAGTCAAACAGGCCGAGGGGCGGCACCACCGCCCTGGCATTTATCACCTCTTCTATGGTAACCGCTTTCTGGAACTGCGCCTTGGGGTTGTTGGCACCGTTACGGCGGTTCTTCACCGAGACAGCCGAAAGCTGCTCCTTGGTCGTGCCGTAGCGCTTCATATGATCCTGGGCAGTCATGCTGAAGAATGGGGGCGGCAGACCCATACCCTGGGCACCATCCCAATCATGGTCGATGGAAGCCATCTCGCTGTAATAGGTTTCCCAGCGCTGCGGCGTATATAGCTTCTCGCCGCCGGATACCATCACCACATCGGCCATCCCTGCTTTTATCAGGCCAGTAGCCATGATAATGCCCGAACTACCACCGGCGCAGAGGGTGTCCACCCTGGTGCAGATGCTAGTCGGCTTGATACCGATGCGCTCGGCGACTACCGGAGCAGCGTTAACCTGGAAGGCGCTCCGTCCGCAGTAGGAAGAAGCAAAGATAAGGCCGTCTATGTCATCTTTCTTCAGTGCCGGTACATCGTCAAAACAATCCTTAGCTGCTTCCTGAGCCATGTCTATTATGCTTGCCTCTCTAACCCCCCACCGATCCATACCCGCGCCGACAATACAAACATTTCTATCCGCCATGTTAAAACCTCCTTAAATATCGCCTAACCCTTTATAAATTCGTAGGCAATCCTGCCCTCAGGCAGTTTCACCGGGCTGACCGTTAAATTCATGCCGATCGTGATATCCTTCTCCTCAATATCCCGGCTCAATCGGGCCAGGATCTGTATGCCCTCATCAAACTTAGCCAGAGCCAGAATATAGGGAGCGTCGTTCTCAAAACCGCTGGGACCGTAATTTACCACAGTATAACTTGCGAGCTTACCCTGGCTCTTAACTTCGAACCACTCCACATCGCTGGAAAGGCACTTCGGGCAATCCGCCTTGGGTGGAAAGTAGCTACCCCCGCACTTCCGGCATCTGGTGGCCATTACCTTGCCTGCCTCCAGTTGGGTTATAAAATCAGCCACCTTGGCTTCGGCAGTAAAGCTAACCGTGCCAAAATTCTCAAAGCCCATTTAAAGCTACCTCCTCAAAATGGTTACGTTGCCGTATTGCCCGACGCCACCGATATTATGCACCAGGCCTATCTCTGCGTCCTTCACCTGAGCCTCGGTGGCCTCCCCCCGCAGCTGGCGGACAATAGTCCGAATTTGCGAGCCGCCGGTAGCGCCTATCGGGTGTCCTTTAGATAACAAACCGCCGTCGACATTTACCGGTATCTTGCCATCGGCATAGGTCTCTTTATTCTCAATCAACCCCACTCCCTCCCCGGGCTTGGCAAAGCCCAGGTCTTCATAAGCCAGAAGCTCGGAAACGGTAAAACAATCGTGAACCTCGGCCACATCAATATCCTGAGGTTTAACACCGGCCATCTTATAAGCCTGCCTAGCAGCCTCCTGAGCACACCGCAGTCCGGTAAGCGATTCCCTGCCGGCCATGGTCATGGTATCAGTGGCCGCCCCCAGACCGGCAACCCAGATGGGGGTTTTGCTTATACTCTTGGCAACATCGCCTCTGGCCAGGATAACGCAGGAGGAGCCGTCGGCATTGGCGCAACAATCAAACTTCTTCAGCGGGCTGGTTATCATCTCCGAGTTCAAAATAGCCTCCAGGCTCAGCTCCTTGCGGTAGTTGGCCTTGGGATTGTCCACCCCGTAGTGGGAGTTCTTGACCCGCACCTTGGCTAAGTGCTCCTCGGTAGTCCCGTACCTGGCCATATGAGCCCGGGCGTACATGGCATAGCCAGCGGGCATGGTTATCCCAAAGGGGGATTCCCAGATTATATCTCCCCCCCGGCCCATCCTCTCGGCAGCGTCACGGGAGGAAAGCTCGGACATCTTCTGAAAACCTATCACCGCCACCGTCTTGTGAAGCCCCGCCTTTATCAGTGACCAGGCTACTCTTAAACCCGTGCTGCTGGAGGAACAGACCGTCTCCACATAGAAGGTCGGCTTGGGGGTCAACTCCAGATACTCCGATATTAAGCCCGATGGTGAGCGCTGTTTATCATATTCCGGCGCCGAGCAAACAACAGAGGCATCTATATCATTACCGGTGATATCCAGGCCCTCCAGTGCCTCCTTATAAGCCTCAAAACATAACTCCCGGATAGATTCACCGCAGCTACGACTAAAAACGCTCTGACCAGCACCGATGACAGCAACATCTTCCATTAGGCATCCCCTTTATAAGACTATTGTATTATCAACCAGAGGTTAACGATAAGGTTGGTTTCAGATCAAGCTTTATGCCAGGTCCCATAGTAGTAGTCAAAGAAGCGGTCTTGATATACTGGCCCTTGGCACCGGCAGGCTTAGCCCGGGATATTGCCTCAATCACAGCGGTAAGATTGCCCATCAGCTTATCAGCCTCAAAACTAACCTTACCCAGCGAGACATGAATAATAGCCGTCCTGTCCAGTTTAAACTCCACCCGCCCCTGGCGGGCCTCGTTGATTGCCCGGGGCAAGTTTTCGCCAGCCACAACCGTCCCCGACTTGGGGTTAGGCATCAGTCCCCGCCTCCCCAGAATTTTCCCCAGCCGGCCTACCTTACCCATCATATCCGGGGTAGCTATAGCAGTATCAAAATCCAAAAAGCCACCATCAATCTTCTTAATCAAATCATCGCCACCCACCAAATCAGCCCCAGCGGTCTCGGCGTCTCTGGCCGCTTCACCTTGAGCAAAAACCAGAACCCGCACCTTTTTGCCCAGACCATGGGGCAAAAGAGCCACACCGCGCACCTGCTGGGTAGCATCACGGGGGTCAACACCCATCCGCAGGTGAAGCTCAACCGTCTCATCAAATTTGGAGTAAGCCACCTTCTTGGCCAGCTCAATAGCCTCCAGGGGAGGATAAAGCTGGGCACTGTCTACCAGACCGACCGCTTCATTATATTTCTTACCGTGTTTAGTCAACGTTATTCCACCTCAATACCCATACTTTGGGCGGTGCCCTCAATAATTCGCTCCGCCCCTTCAATACTGCCAGCATTCAAATCCTTAGCCTTAAGTTGGGCTATCTCCCGGAGTTGGGCTCGAGTTATCTTACCCACCTTTTCATGCCCGGGACCGGTTGAGCCCTTTTCTATGCCCAGCGCTTTTTTGAGCAAATCGGTAGCCGGCGGCGTTTTGGTAATAAAGGTAAAAGAGCGATCCTCAAATACGGTTATTTCCACCGGAATAATAGAACCTTCCTGGCTGGCAGTACGCTCGTTGTATTCCTTACAGAAGGCCATAATATTAAGCCCATGCTGTCCCAGGGCAGGTCCTACCGGCGGCGCCGGATTAGCCTTCCCCGCTGGAATCTGTAGTTTAATGACAGTTACAACCTTCTTTTTGGCCACTTTGCCTCCCTAAAGCTTCTCCACCTGCAAAAAATCAAGCTCTACCGGCGTCTCCCGCCCGAAAAGGGAAAGGAGCACTCTTACCTTACCCTTATCCATACTGATTTCACTCACCACCCCAACAAAATCAATAAAGGGACCGCTGGTCACCCGCACACTCTGCCCTTTACGGAAACCAACCCTGACCCTTGGTGCTTCCGCCTCCATCTGTTTCAAAATTTTATTAACCTCCTCTTCCTCAAGAGGAGTCGGCTTATTACCGCTACCAACAAAACCAGTGACACCGGGGGTATTACGCACTATATTCCAGCTCTGGTCGCTCAGCTCCATCTGAACCAGAATATAACCGGGCAGTATCTTTTTATCCACATTGCGCCGCTGCCCGTTCTTAACCTCAATCTCCACCTCAATCGGTATAACCACCTGGGAGATTTCCTCCCCGCTGTCCATGTACTTAATACGTTGCTCCAGATTCTTCTTAACTCGTTCTTCATACCCGGAGTAGGTATGAACCACAAACCAACTTTTCTGATTCCCTTCCACCGATAACCTCATTCAGACCAAGACTCCTTAAAAAAGCCAGGCTAGAAGCTTCTATCCGCCCAGAAAGAATTTATCGACCAGGTTGGTAAAACCAAAATCAAAGGCTCCCAGAAGTAAAGCCACTATAACAGCCACAATTAGCACCATAAAGGTCAAATAAGCCGCCTCTCGTCTGGTGAGCCAGACTACCTTTTTTAACTCGGCTATGGTTTCACCAATAATACTAAACCTAGAACGTTTGGAAGTAGCACGATGAGTCATGAAAGATCCTCACATACCTTTTTAGTTGCCGACCGCTACTTTGTCTCCTTATGGAGAGTATGAGTGCGACAACGGGGGCAATACTTCTTGAGTTCCAACCTCTGAGAGTCGTTGCGCCTATTCTTACTAGTAGTATATGTTCTCTCCCTGCATTCGGTGCAGGCAAGATAGATAATATTCCTGGCTTCAGCCTTTCTCGCCATCTTTACTCGATGATGCGGCTAATGGTACCGGCACCTACCGTTCTACCCCCTTCCCTGATTGCAAAACGCAGACCTTGCTCCATGGCCACCGGATAGATAAGCCTTATCTTCATGTCAATATTATCGCCGGGCATGACCATTTCCACCCCTTCCGGCAGCTCGATAGTCCCGGTAACATCAGTAGTCCTGATATAAAACTGTGGCTTATAACCGTTAAAGAAGGGTGTATGCCTGCCTCCCTCATCCTTACTCAAAACATATATCCGAGCCTCAGCGTAGGTATGGGGCTTAATGCTCCCGGGGGCAGCTAACACCTGACCCCGCTCTATCTTCTCCCGGTCTATACCCCGCAGCAGAACGCCGACGGCGTCTCCCGGCTCAGCATAATCCAGAGTCTTATGGAACATCTCCAAGCTGGTAGCCACCGTCTTGTGGGGCTCGTGGTGCAAGCCAACTATTTCAATCTCATCCCCGGCTTTAATCACGCCTCTCTCAACCCTCCCCGTGGGCACGGTACCCCGCCCCTTGATGCTGAAAACATCCTCCACTGACATCAAGAAGGGCTTGTCTTTAGGCCGCTCCGGGGTCGGAATATAGCTATCAACGGCATCCATCAACTTCCAGATAGCACCGCACCACTCACACTCCCGCTTGCCACAGCCGCACTCCAGAACCTTAAGGGCGCTCACTCTAATTATGGGAACCTCGCTGCCGGGGAAGCCATACTTGGGCAGTAATTCCTCCCTGAGCTCCATTTCGGTCACCTCTAAAAGCTCCGGGTCATCCACCAGGTCTATTTTATTCAGAGCGGTCACTATGTACGGCACCTCAACCTGATGCGCCAGCAAGAGATGCTCCCTAGTCTGAGGCATCACGCCGTCATCAGCCGCCACCACCAGTATGGCACCGTCCATCTGGGCAGCACCGGTTATCATGTTCTTAATATAATCGGCATGCCCCGGACAATCAATATGAGCGTAGTGACGTTTCTCAGTCTCATACTCAATATGAGCAATAGCGATGGTCAGTCCCCGCGCCTTTTCCTCAGGCGCATTATCAATAGTGGCAAACTCACGGTAAGAGGCAAAACCCACCTTGGACAACACCAGGGTAATCGCCGCGGTCAAGGTTGTCTTGCCATGGTCAACATGACCGATAGTGCCCACATTGCAATGGGGCTTTGTCCGCTCAAATTTCTTCTTTGCCATTTTTCCCCCCTTTATTTAAGCCCACAACCAGATTCGAACTGGTGACCCCGTTCTTACCAAGAACGTGCTCTACCAACTGAGCTATGTGGGCACCATGCCTGAATACATTTTAAGTCAAGATGGATATAGAGTCAACAAAATATAGTGTTTCTACTTTAGAACGTCATATAAAAGTTAAGTTGATAAAGTAACCATTGATTTTAAGGCAATGCACGGGTGAAAGTCAAGCAGGAGGCAGGGAAGATGGGAAGTCTAGCTGAAAAAGTATATATGGATTTGATGGCAAGAGGCAAGGATATTAAGACTGCTAGGCGTTGGCGTAATTGGACTATGAAGTTTGAGGTTTGCTGTGAGAGTAAGAGCAAATATGACAGGGACGATATCATAAGGTATTTAAGCCACGGTGGAGGGGGTAGGATTCGAACCTACGTAGCCCTTTGGGCGGCAGATTTACAGTCTGCTCCGATTAACCACTCCGGCACCCCTCCCCACATCACCAATAAATCCCAGCCCGAGAGGGGATTCGAACCCACTAACCTACCGATTACAAGTCGGTTGCGCTTCCATTGCGCCACTCGGGCAATATTTCTGACGCTAGTCAACTGGAATATTATAAAAACGTAAGCGGTAAAAGTCAAGCTTGATAGGGTTTGGGCTCATGTTTTGCCCGCTGTCCATCACTGCTCCAACAGCAGAAACCTGCCTACTTGACAACAAATGAGTTTTTATGTATACTAGCCCAAACTGAATATTGAATAAAGGCTGAGAACGAGACTAGTAGGCTCCAAGCGGGGCTAAAGAGAGCCGGGTAAGGTGTAAGCCGGCGCCAGCGCAGGGGTTGAATGGACTCGGGAGCCGCAAACCGAAAGGGATTCCCAAGTAGGCTTTGACGGAGGGGCACCGTTAGCTGAGCCCAGAGTATCGCTTTAAATATTAAGGCTGTACCCGAAAAGAGATGGTTGCCATTTTGGTAATCAATTAGGGTGGCACCGCGAAGGATTAACCTTTCGCCCCTATAGGGGTGGGAGGTTATTTTTTTAGGGAAAAGGAGTTAAGTTTACTGTGTACCATCCAACACTGGAAGAATTTAAAGCACTGGGAAAGAGAGGAAATCTGGTGCCCGTCTACCGCGAGGTTGCGGCGGGTTCGGATACACCGGTTTCCGCCTTCTTGAAGGTAAAACGCGGCGGTTATTCCTTCCTTCTGGAGAGCGTGGAAGGCGGCAAACAGGCGGCTCACTACAGCTTTATCGGCACCGAGCCCTACCAGGTGCTCAGCACCAGAGAGGGAGATAAAACCGACCCCCTTAACCTCATCGCCGAAGAAATGAACAAGCACAGGCTGGTACCGGCAAGCGGACTGCCTGATTTCTGCGGCGGCGCCGTCGGCTACCTTGCCTACGAAACGATACGGCGCCTGGAAGAACTTCCCTCACCAGACTCTGACCCCCTGGCTCTGCCCGAATCGGTGTTCATGTTCGTTGATACTATGCTCATCTTCGACCACGCTGCTAATAAAATCAAAATCGCAAGCCACGCCCGCCCCGATGGCGACGCCGACAGCGCCTACCAGGCAGCAATAGAGAAGATAGAGGAATTAGTAAACAGACTCGCCCAACCCCTCAAAAACCCCCGGCACCTGATAGCAGACACACCAGCACAACCTGCTGAAATCTCTTCCAACCTCACTAGAGAAGAATTTGAAACCAATGTCGAGAAGGCAAGGCAATATATAACCGAGGGCGAAACCATCCAGATTGTGCTCTCCCAGCGCCTGAGCCGGCGCACCAACGCCCATCCCTTTGAAATCTACCGGGCCCTGCGGAGCATCAACCCATCACCCTATATGTTCTTCCTGGACTTAAAGGACTTCCAGCTCATCGGCTCATCCCCCGAAATCCTGGTAAGAGCGGTAAACGGCACGGCGACCACCCGCCCCCTAGCGGGGACAAGGCCGAGGGGGAAGACACCCCCCGAGGATGCCCGGCTGGAAAAAGAGCTCCGCAATGACGAGAAGGAACGAGCCGAGCACATAATGCTGGTAGACCTGGGGCGCAACGACATCGGGCGGGTGAGCCTGCCGGGAACGGTCAAGGTCAGCGAACTTATGGATGTGGAACGCTACTCTCACGTCATGCACCTGGTCACCAATGTGGAAGGCAAGCTGCGCCCCGAACTCACCCCCTTTGACGCCCTGCGCGCCTGCTTTCCCGCCGGCACCGTCTCCGGTGCGCCCAAAATCCGTGCCATGGAGGCTATCGCCGAGCTTGAGCCGGACAAGAGAGGCCCCTACGCCGGCTGCGTGGGCTACTTCAGCTTCTCCGGCAGTATGGATACCGCCATAACCATAAGGACTATTATCCTGACCGAGGGAACAGCCCATGTCCAGGCTGGCGCCGGCATTGTCTATGACAGCGTGCCGGCGCGGGAATATGAAGAAACCATGAACAAGGCCCGCGCCCTGTTAAAAGCCATCGAGCAGGCCGAGGCTACGGAGATGACCTATGCTGCTGCTGATAGATAATTATGATAGCTTTACCTATAACCTGTACCAGTACTTAAGCGAACTGGGGGAAGAGGTACGGGTAGTCCGCAATAACAAGACAACTCTGGACGAAATTGAAATGATGAACCCGGAGCGCATCGTAATCTCACCCGGCCCCTCCACCCCCTTAAACGCCGGCATATCCAACGATGTCATCCGGCATTTTAGCGCCAAGGTGCCCGTCCTCGGCGTTTGCCTGGGTCACCAGTGTATCGGCTATAGCTACGGAGGCGCCTTTGGCCCGGCCAGGAAGATTATGCACGGTAAGTCGTCTCTGATCTACCATAACAATACCGGCGTCTTTAGTAGCCTCCCCAACCCATTCCCCGCCATCCGCTATCACTCTCTGGTCGTAGTCCGGGAAGAACTCCCCGACTCTCTGGAGATAACCGCCTGGACCGAAGATAACACCATCATGGGGCTTCGTCACCGCCACCACCCGGTGGAGGGGGTGCAGTTCCACCCCGAATCTTTTATGACCCACGCCGGGAAGGATATACTAAGAAATTTCCTGGCCAAGGAGGTGGCCCGGCATGATTAAGGAAGCTATTACCTTATTAATAGATAGGCAGTCCCTCACTATGGAGCAGGCCGCCGGGGTGATGGAGGAGATGACCACGGGACAGGTAACACCAGCCCAGTTCGGTGCCTTTGTCACTGCCCTCAGAATCAAAGGTGAGACCGCCGACGAGATTGCCGGGCTGGCCAGCGTCATGCGGGCTAAATCAGTCCGGGTAAAGACCACCGACCCGGTGATTGATATTGTCGGCACCGGAGGCGATAACTCCCGGAGTTTCAATATTTCCACCGCCGCCGCCTTTGTTGCTGCCGGCGCCGGGATAAAGGTAGCCAAGCACAACAACCGCGCCGTGACCAGTCAGTGCGGCAGTGCCGATGTCCTAGAGGCACTGGGAATAAAAATTGAACTCAATGCTAATCAAGTAAAAGACTGCCTGGAAAAGGTAGGCATAGGCTTCATGTTTGCCCCCCTCTTCCACCCGGCAATGAAGTTCGCCGCTGCCCCCCGGCGTGAGATTGGCATACGCACTATATTTAATATCCTCGGCCCGCTGACCAACCCGGCGCTGGCTGAGTCCCAGGTTCTGGGTGTGCCCGGCGAGGAACTCGGCGGAAAGCTGGTTCAAGTGCTCCAGCGCCTGGGTTCAAAGCACGCCATGGTGGTCCATAGCCTGAACGGAATGGATGAATTCTCAATAGCCGGCAAGTCCCGGGTTTGGGAACTAAGCAACGGCAAGATAACCGATTACCCTGTCGCCCCCGAGGACTTCGGGCTGGTGGCCGCCGGAGTAGAGACACTGTTGGGAGGCACACCCCAGGAGAATGCGGCCATACTGCGCTCGGTGCTGGAGGGGGAAAAAGGGCCGAAAAGAGACGCCGTGATTATGAACGCCGCCGCCGGCATAGCGGTCAGTCACCGCACTAAAAATCGCTCAGGGCTGCCCGCCCTGAAGGAAGGCGCCGAGATAGCCCGGGAAACAATAGACAGCAGGCGGGCGCTGGACAAACTGGATAAACTAATTACACTAAGCCAGAGCTACGGTTAAGAGCCATGTTTCTAGATAAGATTGTTGCCGAAAAGCGGGAAGAGCTAAAGCAGAGGCAGGAAACTGTCCCCCTGCCCGAGCTCAGGACGGCCATCATGGAAAGGCCTTTGCCCCTGAATCTGGCGGCGGCTCTTAGCGGGGATGGTCTCCGTTTAATTGCCGAGGTCAAGCGGGCGTCGCCTTCCCGGGGAGTATTATGCCCTGACCTAGACCCGGTTAAGCTGGCCGGCACCTACGCCCAGTGCGGGGCGGCGGCAATATCGGTGCTCACCGAGTCGCGGTATTTCGGGGGGAGCAGGGAAGACCTTGAAGCCATTAAGCGCGCCTTACCCGATATTCCCCTATTAAGGAAAGACTTTATCCTGAAGCCCTACCAGATATTTGAATCGTGTGCCTGGGGAGCCGACGCCGTGCTGCTGATTGTGGCCATATTGGATGACTTCGAACTCGGGGAACTGCTCTCGTTGACCCACGCTCTGGGAATGCAGTGCCTGGTTGAAGTGCACAACAAAAATGAGCTCAAAAAGGCGCTGGCACACAATATCAAGATAATCGGTATTAATAATCGCGACCTTGATACCATGATTGTAGATATAAACGTGACCAGGCAGCTTCGCCCCCCCATCCCCCGGGGCCGGATAGTGGTCAGTGAAAGCGGCATCAAAGGGCGGGATGAGGTCGAGAAGCTGAAGGAATGGAAGGTTAACGCCATACTTGTTGGCGAGGCGCTGGTTACCGCCGATGACGTGGCGGCCAAGATAAAGGAGCTACTTTGACCAAAATTAAGATTTGCGGCATTACCAAGGTTTCCTACGCCCAGGCGGCGGTAGAAGCCGGGGCTGACCTTATCGGGGTGGTCTTCGTTCCCAGCCCCCGTCAGGTTACTTATAGGAAAGCCCGGGAGATAGTGGCTGCGCTCAAAGAACACTATTTCCCGGTTGTCGGGGTATTCGTTAATATGCCCGCGGCCACGGTAAATGCTGTGGCTGCTTTCTGCGGACTGGACTGGGTGCAGCTCAGCGGCGACGAGGGCTGGGAGTACTGCCGGCAAATCGAAAAACCGGTGATAAAGGCAGTACATATATCTAATAAGCTGGGGGAGGAGGAGCTACTGGCCCACCTGAAAGAAGGCAAACGGGTACTTGGTTCTCGTCCTTCCATCTACTTGCTGGACACTTTCGCTAAGCAAAAGTACGGGGGAACGGGAAAAGTCTTCACCTGGGAGACAGCCAGACGGGCGGTGGCCAAATACCCGGTTATAATTGCCGGCGGACTCCACCCGGAAAATGTAGCAGAGGTGGTATCAAGCTTAAAACCCTGGGGGGTTGATGTTTCCAGTGGGGTCGAGAGCCAGGAGGTTAAAGATGTGGGAAAAATTAAGGCTTTTGTCCAGGCCGTCAGGTCAGCGGAATAAAGCAATGGATTATCCAATCAAAGGAGGAACAGGCAAATGTTGGTGGTAATGAAAAACGATGCTACCGAGGCACAGGTAAAGGCAATCATTCATGAAATAGAGAACATGGGTTACCGCGGCGTTCCCATGCCCGGCGCCCAGCGGACGGCGGTTTGCATTATCGGCAACCAGGGGCCGGTCGATGACTCACGGCTTCTGGTCATGGAAGGCGTAAAGGAGACCATCAGGGTAACCAAGCCCTATAAACTGGTCAGCCGGGAGACGCATCCGGAGTCAAGAGTTATCGCCGTTGGCGATATCAAGATTGGCGGAGGCAAACCGGTAATAATGGCCGGGCCCTGCGCCGTAGAAAGCGAGGAGCAGGCACTGACCATCGCCCACCTGGTGAAAAAAGGCGGTGCCCAGGTCTTCCGCGGGGGCGCCTTCAAACCCAGAACCTCACCCTACAGCTTCCAGGGTTTGGGTGAGGAAGGACTGAAGATACTGGCTAAAGTCCGCCAGGAGACCGGCCTGCTAATCGTAACCGAGGCTACTGACCACACCAATATTGAACTGGTAGAAAAGTACGCCGATATTATCCAGATCGGCGCCAGGAACATGCATAACTACTCCCTGCTGCGCCGGGCCGGTCATTCCTCTAAACCAGTCCTGCTTAAGCGCAGTTTTGCGGCAACAATCGAAGAGCTGCTGATGTCAGCGGAATATATCAGCTCGGAAGGGAACAACCAGGTTATCCTGTGTGAACGGGGAATACGCACCTTCGCCGATAACACCCGGAATACCCTGGATTTGAGCGCTATCCCTTCAATCAAGGAATCCAGCCCCCTGCCTATCATCGTTGACCCCAGCCATGCCGCCGGCAAACGCGACTATGTTATTTCTCTGTCAAAAGGAGCTATCGCCGTCGGCGCCGACGGCCTGCTGGTGGAGGTGCACCACGACCCGCCCCATGCCCTCTCCGACGGAATGCAGTCCCTGTATCCGGAACAGTTCGGCGAACTAATGAAGGAGATAAATAGTCTAATCAGATGATGAGCCGAAAAGAAAACTCAACAGAATACGTCATTAAACTGGAAAAGGTCAGGCGCTGCCCGATTGTTGTCGGCGACGGCATTATAAACCAGCTTGAGCGGTATTTTGACTTCAGTGGTTATTCCGGCATTGCCCTGCTCACCGATACCACCGTCCAAAAGCTCTACGGCCAGAGCCTGCTCCAGGCGCTGGAGGCAACGGGAAAGAAGGTATCTCTGCTCACCCTGCCGGTGGGGGAGAGAGCCAAGTCGCTGAATACAGTGGAGCGCGGCTATAAATTTCTGCTGGAGAATAATATCGACCGCAAGGGGCTGATATGTGCTCTGGGGGGAGGGGTGGTCGGTGATGTGGCCGGGTATATCGCCGCCAGCTACCTGCGGGGTATTGACTACATTCAACTGCCCACCACCCTCCTCGCCCAGGCAGACAGCAGCATCGGCGGCAAGGTGGGGGTCAACTTCGGTGGCAAGAAGAACATGGTCGGCAGTTTCTACCAGCCGAGCGCCATTATCGGCGACGTCGCCTTACTTAAGTCTTTACCCCCCGCCGAGATGCGAAACGGCCTGGCTGAGGTAATAAAGTACGGTTTAGCAATGGACGAGGAATTATTCCACCTCCTTGACCAAAAGAAGGAAAGGGAATTTTCCACGGCCGAGCTACAGGATATTGTTATACGGTGCTGCCGTTTGAAAGCCGGCATAGTAGAGGTGGACGAGACGGAGCGGACCGGCCAGCGAGCCATACTGAACTTCGGCCATACCGTCGGTCACGCCCTGGAAGCCGCCACCAAACTGCAAGAGCTGAGTCACGGAGAGGCGGTGGCTATCGGGATGGCAGCCGCCGCCAGAATAAGCGAGCAGGTCGGCATGCTTGACCGGAGCAATATCCCCATAATTGAAAACCTGCTATCAAGGTTCGGCCTGCCTGTCTACTATCAGGGGGTAAACCCCGACGAACTGGTTAGCGCCACCCGCTTTGACAAGAAAACAACCAAGGGGCAGACCGGCTGGGTGTTACTCAAGGGCATCGGCAATGGGGTAACTAGCCAGCCGGTGGCAGATGACGTGGTCAGAAAAGTCCTTATGGAGATATGCCGATGAAAATAATGGTAATTAACGGCCCCAATCTTAATATGCTGGGCAAAAGGGAGGCCAATCACTACGGCACCGATACCCTGAAATCTATAGAACAGGCACTCACCGGGAAAGGCAAGGCGCTGGGCTGCGAGCTTATTTTCTTCCAGTCCAATCACGAGGGGGGTATTATCGACTTTATCCAGGAGAAAACAGGCGCAGCCGACGGCATATTGATTAACCCCGGCGCACTGACCCACTACGGCTACTCCCTGCATGATGCCCTCGCCGATTCCGGACTGCCCGTGGTCGAGGTGCACCTGTCAGACATCCAGGCCCGCGAAGAGTGGCGTAAGATATCGGTTATTTCAGACGTGGTTATTAAACAGATTAGCGGTCTTAAAACACAGAGCTATTTAGTGGGGCTGGAAACCCTGGCCGAACATATCAGGAGCCGGAAGAAAAAGTGAAAGTAAGAATAACCCCATCATCGGTGACGGGAGAGGTCTCGGCACCGCCGTCCAAGAGCTATACCCACCGGGCGGTGATAGTGGCCTCGCTGGCAACGGGGGAGAGCCTGATTGAGGACCCCCTGCTGTCGGATGACACCCGCTACACCATTGACGCCTGCCGCTCCCTGGGCGCCGATATTGAGCTCAAGGGCAACCGGCTGATGATTACCGGCACCGGCGGCCAAATCAGGGTTGCCCCCGGTAACGAGAAGATTTTTGCCGGCGACTCGGGGAGCACCATCCGCATGGTAGCCCCGCTGGCGGCGCTAGCCCCAACCAAGGTCATCCTTGACGGCGATAGCCGGCTGCGCCAGCGCCCGGTAGGCGACTTGCTCTCGGCACTAAAAAGCCTGGGGGCCAGCGCCCGCTCGCTGGGAACTAACGGCTGCCCGCCCATAGAAATCCAGGGGGGAAAGCTCACCGGGGGAGAAATCACCACCCCCGGCAGGGTAAGCTCCCAGCACGTAAGCGCCCTGCTCATGATTGCCCCCTATACCGAAAACGGGCTCAGAATCAAGATTGCCGAGGGGTTCCATTCCAGACCATATATAGACATAACCCTGGATGTCATGCGGGACTTCGGCGTTGAGGCGGTAAATAAAGACTATAAGGAGTTATTGGTCAAAGGCGACCAGATATATAAAGGAAAGCGCTACCGGATAGAGGGCGACTACTCCTCGGCCGCTTATTTCTTAGCCGCCGGCGCCATCGGCGGCCGACCGGTAACGGTAAAAAATTTAAAGATTAACTCAGCACAGGGTGATAAATATCTCTTGAACATCCTGTCACTGATGGGGTGCACTATTGAACGTCAGAAAGAGCAGGTGACGGTTTCCCGCCGTGATGAGCTAAAAGGCGTTACCGTAGATATGGGTGACTATCCCGACCTTGTCCAGACGGTGGCGGTGGTCGCCGCCTATGCCCGGGTCAAAACGGAAATGACCAATATCGGCCATCTCAGGTTCAAAGAAACAGACCGCCTCGGCGACACGGCTGCCGAACTGGGCAAGATGGGGATAAGAGTAGATGCGACCGATAACACTATAGTAGTCTACGGGGGAAAGCCCCGGGGCACTGAAATAGAAGCCCACAACGACCACCGCATGGCGATGAGCCTGGCTATTGCCGCCCTCTTTGCCGAGGGTGACTCCATTATTAACGGCGCCGAGGCGGTAACCAAGTCCTACCCCCGGTTCTTTACCGACCTGGCAAGCTTAAGGGCGAAAATCGAGGAGCTGTCATGAACATCGTCCTTATCGGCATGAGGGGCTCGGGGAAGACCGCGGTGGGCAAAATTTTAGCCCAAAAACTGGGCAAAGAGTTTATTGAGATGGATGAGCTTATCACCCGTAAGACGGGGCTTAGCATCCCTGAAATTGTGGAAAAACACGGGTGGGGGAAATTCAGGGACATAGAAGAAGAACTAACCGGCGAAGTCTCCGGGCGGGATAATATCATCAATGCCAGCGGGGGCGGGGTGGTGACCAGAGAGAAAAACATCGCTAAACTTAAAAAAAGCGGGGTACTGGTCTGGCTGCAAGCCGATTTTGATACCCTGGTCAGCCGTACTGGAGAAGATACCGACCGGCCGCCGCTGGTCGAGGGCAGGACACGGCGGGAGGATATGGAGATAACTTTTAAAGAACGAAAGCCACTCTACCAGCAAGCCGCCGATTTGACTATCAACACCGAAAACAAAACGCCGGAAGAAGCGGCTGACCTGGTTATAAACCTGCTGGCGATACGGGGGTTCACCGGTGATTGACGCTAATACCAAAATATGTTGCCTTATCGGCGACCCGGTGGAGCACTCGCTTTCCCCGCTAATCCATAATACCGGCTATCAGGCGCTGGGCATCAACTACGCCTATGTATCATTCCGGGTCAGCGACATCAAGCGGGCGATAGAGGGTATAAGGGGGCTGGGTATACGGGGGGCAAGCGTTACCATCCCCCACAAAGTCAGCGCTATAAAACACCTTGATAAGATTGACCCGCCGGCTGAGGAAATCGGCGCCGTCAACACCATCGTCAACGATGAGGGTGTGCTAACCGGATACAACACAGATGGCGACGGCGCCTTACAGGCACTGGAGGAAGTGACCACGCTCAAGGGGAAAAAGGCGGTACTGATTGGCAGTGGCGGCGGCGCCCTGGCCATCGCCGTGGGGCTTAAAGCCAGGGGGGTTAAGCTGGTGGTCTTAAACCGAACCGAGGATAAAGCCAGAAAGCTGGCCAAGCAGATTAACGCCGGAGGCTTTGGTGGCTTGAAAAAGCTATCGGAAATCGCTTCGGCCGATATCCTGATAAACGCTACCCCGGTGGGGATGTTGCCCGAGACAGACCAGTCAATCATCCCCAAAGACCTTCTTCATAATAGGCTCACCGTCTTTGATATTGTCTATAATCCCGGAGAAACCAGACTGCTAATTGAAGCCAGAGAGAAGAGATGTGCCGTTGTTTATGGCTATAAGATGCTGCTCTATCAGGCAGCCAGACAATTTGAGCTCTTTACCGGACTCAAGGCCCCTTTACCAGCCATGGAGTCCGCCCTAACTCAGGCTTTGGAAGGAGGAGAAGATGCTACGCATTTTGACCGCCGGTGAATCTCACGGCCCGGCCTGCGTAACCATTATCGAGGGAATGCCCGCCGGAGTCAGCGTCCGCGTTGAGGATATCGACCGGGACCTGAAACTGAGACACTCCGATTCCGGCCGCGGTGGCCGGGGACTAATTGAAGAGGACAAGGTGGAAATCCTCTCCGGTATCCGCTACGGCAGGACGCTGGGCAGCCCGATTACGCTGATAGTCAGGAACCTGGACTTCGCTAACTGGCAGGATGAGATGAGCATTGAGGAGACCGAAAAGCCAGCGGCTAAGATAACCAGGCCCCGCCCCGGCCACGCCGACCTGGCCGGTGTTTTAAAGTATGGCCAGAATGACATCAGGAATATCTCGGAGAGGGCCAGCGCCCGAGAGACGGTAGGCAGAGTCATGGCGGGAGCGGTTATCAGGCTGCTGCTGCTGGAGTTCGGTATCAGGATAGCCAGCCACACCGTCCAGATAGGCCCGGTAAGGCTAACCCACCGTTACTCTGATTTTAAAGAGGTCGCAAAAGTCTTTGAAACCGACCCCGATATAAGGTGCATCGACCGGGAAACCTCACAGAAAATGAAAAAGGCAATCCTGGAAGCCGGCAATAAAAAGGATACTCTGGGCGGGGTGGTCGAGGTTATCGCCACCGGCGTTCCCGTCGGCCTGGGAAGCGTTATGCACTACGACCGCCGTCTTGACGGCAGGCTCGCTCAGGCCCTGATGAGCATCCCCTCGGTGAAGGCGGTGGAGATAGGCAACGCCATTGCCGGGGCGGCTATGTTCGGCTCCGAGTTCCAGGACCGGATTGCCTATAATGATGGCCGCTTTTCCCGCCAGACCAATAATATGGGCGGCATAGAAGGCGGCATGAGCAACGGCGAAGATATCGTCTGCCGTGTCTACCATAAACCCATCTCCACCCTGGGGGCTCCGGCAAAAACAGTAGATATCACTACTCACCAGTCGGCGCCAGCCACGGTAGAGAGGTCGGATATCTGCGCTGTCCCCCGCGCCGGCGTTATCTCGGAAGCGATGCTGGCTCTGGCTCTGGGGCAGGCAATGACAGAGAAGTTCGGCGGCGACCATATAGAAGAGATGAAACGCAATTTCAGTTCTTATATCAAGTCACAGCCGTAGGGTATTTATAGGGGGATATGATGCTACCTGATGAAAGAGGCTACTTCGGAGACTACGGAGGGCAGTTTGTCCCCGAGACTCTGATGCCGGTTCTGGATGAACTGGCAACCGCCTACAAGGAAGCCAGGGCTGACAAAGCCTTCTGGAGTGAGTTTGAGGCGCTGTCCCGTGACTATTCGGGGAGACCGACGCCGCTCTACCTGGCCGAAAGGCTGACCGAAAATTGCGGCGGCGCCCGTATTTTCCTCAAACGGGAAGACCTGGCCCATACCGGCGCCCATAAAATCAATAACGCCCTGGGACAGGGCCTCCTCGCCCGGAGGATGGGCAAGCGCCGGATTATTGCCGAAACCGGAGCCGGCCAACACGGCGTGGCCGCCGCCGCCGTCTGCGCCAAGCTGGGGCTGGAGTGCATCGTCTACATGGGTGAGGAGGATGTGCGCCGCCAGTCACTCAATGTCTTCCGGATGAGGCTGATGGGCGCTGAGGTCAGACCGGTACACGGGGGCAGCCGCACCCTTAAGGATGCCATCAACGAGGCGATAAGGGACTGGGTGACCAACCCCGATACCTACTACCTGCTGGGCTCGGTGGTCGGCCCCTCCCCCTACCCCGTGATGGTGCGGGACTTTCAGTCGGTAATCGGTAAAGAGACCAGGCAGCAGATTCTGGATAAGTCCGGCCGCCTCCCCGACTATATCATCGCCTGCGTCGGCGGCGGCAGCAACGCTATCGGCATTTTTTATTCCTTTTTAAACGATAAGGAGGTCAATCTTATCGGCGTGGAGGCGGCGGGGAGGGGGCTCAGCACCGGCGAACATGCCGCCCCGCTGATGGCGGGAACAGTCGGCGTGCTCCACGGGACGAAGTCCTATGTCCTCCAGACTAAAGATGGGCAGATTAGAGAGACGCACAGCATATCGGCCGGGCTGGACTATCCCGGCGTCGGGCCCGAGCACAGCTACCTCAAGGACAGCGGGCGGGCGACTTATGTGGCGGTAACTGACCAGGAAGCCCTTGAAGGCTTTAAGTTGCTCTGCAAGACCGAGGGCATCGTCCCGGCCCTGGAACCGGCTCACGCCATATTTCATGCGGCTAAAATGGCCAGCTCGCTGGAGAAAGAGAAAACCATCGTGGTCAACCTCTCCGGGCGTGGCGATAAAGACATGGACATAGTAGCCCAGGCGCTGGGGGTGAAACTATGAGCAAAATCGCTTCTGCCTTCAGCCCGCCGGGGCATAAAGCTCTCATCGCCTATGTTACCGTAGGCTACCCCTCCGTTGAAGCCACTCTAAAGGTAGTCCCTCTACTGGCCGATAGCGGCGCTGACATTGTAGAGCTGGGGATACCATTCTCCGACCCCCTGGCCGATGGGGTCACCATACAAAAGTCCAGTTTTCATGCCCTGCAGAACGGCGTAACCCCCCGGCTCTGCCTTGAGCTGGCCGGGCAGTTAAGCCAGAAGGTCAATATACCACTGGTGTTTATGACCTATTATAATCCGGTCTTCAGCTACGGGCTGGATAAGTTCTGCTCTGCCTGTGCCGGTTCTGGTATTTCCGGGATAATCATCCCTGATTTGCCCCCCGATGAAGGCTCAGACCTGGAGGCTATCAGCCAGAGGCAGGGTCTTGACCTCATCTACCTTCTAGCTCCAACCAGCACCGGGGAGCGCATCAGGCTGGCCGCTCAGAGGTCACGGGGGTTTATCTACCTGGTTTCAGTAACCGGGGTTACCGGGGCAAGAGACAGAGTGCCGGCGGATTTGGAGGCATTTGTGACCAGAGTAAGGAATACAACTGCCCAGCCCCTATGCGTTGGCTTTGGCATATCCACCCCGGAGCAGGCAAGCCGGATAGCCCGGATTGCCGATGGGGTAATTGTGGGCAGCCGCATAATTCAGCTTATGGAGAAGGAGGACGACTTCGCTTCACTGGCTGAACTGGTAAGGAGTTTAAGGGGCTCTATCGATAAGATATCCGGGCAGTAGCTTTAAGCATAAAGCCCCTGAGGGCGGCTACATCTTGCCCCCATCATAGCCAACCCCTCTTGAGAACCGGTCGAGCATTAAGTCCACAATCTGGTCAATGGGTGTCTTATTCTGGGCGATAAGCTCGGCCCGCGTCTGCAACAGAATGATACTTTCCGGTAATAGCCTGTCTTCTTCTACCGCCCATTCCACATCTTGAGCTTCGCCAAAATGCTTCTCCAGCACCTTGCCCAACTTCCCTATTTCCCTGACCTCCTCGTCACTCAAGCAGAATTTGCCACTCTTGCCTGGCGGAGCTTTCTTTTCTATCACCCCACCCTTTTTGAAGGTTACATACCTGGACTTCGGCCCCAGTTTCTTTTCCTGTATTTTCAGACTCTTCTTATCCAGAATATAAATGTCCGGTGTCGACTCACCGCCGACCACGCTTTCGCCCAATCCCCAGTTACCCTCGATTATCATCCTGGCCGCATCGCCGGTATTAGGGTCAGCCGTGAAGATAACCCCGGCAGCACGCGCCTTCACCATCTTCTGCACAGCAATACCGATAGGGTCGCTCTCCAGTGGCATCTTCTTCCGGCTTCGAAAAACCAGGGAGCGAGTGTTAAAGGTACTGGCCCAAACCTGCTTGATTTTGTCTACCAGAGCTGGCCCCCCAACCACATTAAGATAAGTCTCATACTGCCCGGGGTGACTCACCGTCCCGGCCGAACGTGTTGACACAGCAATTTCATCAGTATGGCACCGTCGGCTTAGTTCATTATAGTGTGAGACTATTGCCTTCTCTATCTTCTCAGGCATGGCTTTCGACTGCACAATCTGGCGTATATCGACGCTCGCTTGTTTACACTGCTTCAGGTCTTTGGGTTTAGACTTAGCCAGGTATTCCCCTATTTCATCAACAACCCCCGTCATACTCATAAAATCCTTGTAGGCTTCAACAGAGAGGGCAAACCCAGGGGGTACTCTCAACCCAATCCTGGCCATCTCACCCAGGTTAGCGCACTTTCTGCCCACCAGTTCTCTGTCATCTTTGCCCACTTCCTCAAACCAGAGCACCAACTTCTCAGACACCATGTCCTCCCCTCAGGGACTTAACGGTTTATGTCAACCAGGTTAAGCCTTATTATTACGCAAGATATGGACCACGCCGAGGTTGCCATCAACCTTCACCCTTTGGCCGGTCTTAATCTTCTTGGTCGCCTCTAGGCAGCCGGTAACCGCCGGAATGCCATACTCCCGGGCCAGAATTACAGCGTGAGACAGAGCGCCGCCGCCATCGGTGATAACACCCTTGATCATCTCGAAAGCCGGAGTCCACGGCGCACTCGTTCCCGGTGCCACCAAAATCTCTCCCGGTTTAAGCTCGGCTAACTTATTCTCAGTCACTATTACGCGGGCAATTCCCTCCACCACGCCGGGGGATGAAGCAGCACCGTAAAAGTCAGCCTTTACATCTTTCCTGATGATAGGAACCGAAGTGGCGACACTAATTACCGGGTCTTTTCTCAGTATTTCCTGCGCCAGATCTATATTTCCGTAATATGGCCTGGGAGTAACCTCAAGATAGCCTTCCCATTCCTTCTTCCGCACATTGACCTGATGGTGCAGTTTATTCTTCCCCATCGGTACTAAAGCCTTCTCTATATCATCAGCAAGCAGGAAATAGACGTCCTCGGGGTCATCAATAACACCAGCCTCAGCAAAGCGCTGCCCGATTTCCCTGGTTATCCACCGCCCTATCCCGTTACAGTAAAGGTCCAGGTAATAATTATGGTCCTCACTCCAGTAACCAGCCTTTTGGGCGGCTTTCATAAGGGTTTCAAACCACCCCCGCTGCTCTGCCGGCACCCTGTCCAAAACCTCCTTTTCCGCCTTTTCCCTCTCCCTGATAGCCTGCCCCCTCCGCTCATCTATGGTGTAAGTTCCACCGCTAGTTATAGCCACCTTTATCAGCGGTATACCCAGGCTCGGCTTCTCAATCCAGCTCGGAGTCGCCCAGTCAAGCATACGCTCATTGCGCCAGCCATGCACCTCAAGAAAATCATAGTATTCCTTAAGCCACTTCCTCCCAGCCTCGCTATCCTCCAACCTGGAAAGCAGCACCTTATCATCTTTGGTGGTACGGAACAACTCACCTAACCCAAGTTCCACCGCCCGGTTACCAAGTCGCCAGATTTTTTTATTGAACCGGAACACCATGCTATCAAAACCGGTCATTAACTTGGCAAACAAGGGGTCGGCATAACCGAATCCAAGCAGTTCATTGCACATCTGTTCAAACAGCCCGAAGAGGTAATAGGCCGGCACCATCATCTCCATATGTATACCCCACTGCTTCCGGTCCACCTGCATATAATCGTCAAAGAGGTCCAGGAGCTCAATATTACTCAGCTTCTTAATATCCCCATACTTTTTCAGCCCATACCCCTTCTTAAGCTCCTTATAAGTATTCATCATGTCAGTCTTGCGCTGTTCCCAGATGGCATCGAAGTCCTCAATGTAAGGTCTTATCCTCTTCCGGAATACTGGCTCGCGCTTCTTCGCCTCCTGCTCGGAGGTCTCAATTACAGCAAGGTAAGAGTAACCATCAATGTATCTCGCGTCCCAGCCTTTGGTTGTCGGCAGTGAGAGTTGTTCAGCCGCCCGCTGTACAGCGCGGTAAACCCAGCGTCCCCAACTCTCTACAAAGAAAAGAGGGCGCCATGGCGGCGTACCATGGACAACATCGGCCAGAAACACAGCGTAGTTTTCAAGGTCCTTCTCTTCATCAAACTCGAACCGTGTTACCCCGTATACAGCCGCCATTTAACCCTCCTTGTGTTCGATACTGAAAACCTTAAACCCCGACGATATTCTGGCTACTGGCCAACACTTTCAACCCGAAATAAAGAGGTATTTTAATGACCATTTAAACTAAGACCCCCCACTATTATTCCACTCCGCTCCTGTTAGCGCAACCCCACTTATAACTGTAATGGTTATAGCTTGGCTTTTCCAAGGGTCCATGCCGTTCGACAGTGGGGAGCAGACGAGATTTACCAGAGTAGTAGATGGTAGCGCATACCGGATTCGAACCGGTGATCTCCTCCTTGAGAGGGAGGTGTCCTAAACCCCTAGACGAATGCGCCACCGAAAGGTTGGCTGGGGAAGAAGGATTCGAACCTTCCCTTACGGATTCAGAGTCCGCTGTCCTACCACTAGACGATTCCCCAGCACAGGTAAATTATAGCATAGGGTTAGATTCAGGACAATAACAAGACCGGTTGACACTGCAGACCTGACCCCGTATGCTTAACTATTAGAAGGAACCAGCTATGACTGATTTAGCCGCACTACAAAATACCCTGGGCGTCTCGTTTAAAGACCCCTCCCTCCTGGAACAGGCCCTGGTTCACAGCTCCTACGTCAATGAGAACATGGGCATCGCCACCTCCAACGAAAGGCTGGAATTCCTGGGCGATGCCGCCCTGGGTTTTATAATCGCCAGAGAGCTGTACCAGCGCCTTCCCCAGTCCACTGAAGGGGAGATGACCGAACTCCGCTCCTCGCTGGTGCGCGGGGATACCCTTTCCCGCTTGGCAGAGGCTATCAGCCTGGGCAATTACCTATATCTGGGCAAGGGGGAGGAGGCGAGCGGGGGACGGCTTAAGCCAGCTAACCTGGCCGGAGCTATGGAAGCAGTAATAGCCGCTATTTTCCTCGACCAGGGCTCGAATGCCACCAGAGATTTCATCCTCAAGCTGATGGATAAAGAGCTAAATAAAATATTGAGCCAGGGGATAGAGCCCGATTATAAATCACAATTGCAGGAGCTTATCCAGGCCAAGTATCAGCAAACGCCTACCTACCAGGTTATAGAAGCACTAGGGCCGGACCACGACCGAAGGTTCACCGTTGAAGTAAGGGTGGGCAATACCGTTCTGGGGAAGGGGTCGGGCAAAAGCAAAAAATCAGCCGAGGCGGAATCTGCCCGCTCTGCTTTAGACCAGCTTCCAACCGACTTTACACCATAACTCCTATTTGCTAAACTTCAACTAGCCGTGCCACCGGTTATCATGCTCAAATAGAGGTGTTTCTATGGGAAAGCGAGATTACCGACATAGAGAAACGAAGAAATCCAAAAAGGATGTAAAAAAAATAGTCACTACTACTATCCTGTCGCCTCCAGTAACGGTGGAAGTAGTTAAAAAGAGGAAAAAGCGGAAAGATGAAGGGGAGGAACAGGGATAGCGGCTTACCCGCTGAGGTCTATCTCAAGGTAAGGCGATGGGCGGTAGCGATTTAGCCTCAGTTCAGGCAACAGTACACGGCCATGTCCAGGGTGTCTTCTTCCGCTCCTTTGTCTCCCAACAGGCTGAAGACCTGGAATTAGCCGGCTATGTTAGAAATCTGCCCGGTGGGAATGCAGTGGAAGTCCATGCTGAAGGGGAAAGGAAACGGCTGGAAAAGCTGGTCAGTCGCCTTAAAGCGGGGCCCCCAGCCGCCAGGGTGGAAAGGGTAGTTGCCAACTGGGTAGAATATAGCGGAAGTTACTCCGGGTTCAGCATAAGGTATTAGAGAGCCAGTCTATATCTAGCCCTCCAGCCCTACTCTGGCCTCTTTAATCAAGTCAAGGTAACCGGCCTTAAGCCCCAACTCCCTCGAAGCCTCGCTATCCACTTCATAAGGCTCACCAACGAAAACCTTGCCGTACTCTTCGACCTCTCCCCTGGTAGGGTCATCCGGCGCTATGAATTTCTGGCTAGCCTCGATAATCCCCAGGTCAAAGGGCAGAGTAAAATAGAGGTCAGCTATTACTTTAGCAATCCCCAGACTATATAAAGACTTCCAGCCCCGTGGTGCCCCTATCCCGTACTTACTGGTGGGTAATACGGAAAGGAGGTTCATTATGCTCAAACTAACCTTACCCTTAATCGCCTTCAAGGGAGCCACTGTTATCAGGTAATCGCATGACAGGATAACATTAGGCACCCAGAAGGTAGGCACAACCAGTGGCTTGGGTAACGGATTATCCACCTCCACCCAGACACAATCATTCACATCCAGCGTCAGTACGCGGGGAAAATCGTAGCCCAAGGCCTGATATACGGGAAAGATAGGCTCTCCCCCCGGTGTGCCCGCCAGGAGCAGAATATCAGCATCGCTAATCCGCCTTATACCATCTATTATCGTAGAAAGCATGCCCTGGCTGGTAGTCACCGGATATGGTACCGGGTAGGCGGCGCTGGGTTTAATCAAAACCCGCCGCGCCCGGGATATCACCGCCGGTGGTTCAAAGACGAACCCCGAAGCATCATATATCAAGCCTGCCTCCTCCAGTGATTACTAGACCTCTTCACTCCAATTCAGCATCATTACCTCAACCACATCCCCCGGCTCCACGCCGGGCTTATCCTCGGGAACGATAGCCAAACCGTTTGCCAGAGTCATTGAGGTAAGAATCCCCGAACCCTGGGGGCCTGTAAGCCGGGCAAAGTATCCATCACCGCGCTTTTCCACCAACACCCGGGTGAAGACACGGCGCCCATCGGTATTTTCAATAGCATCCTCCACCACCGCTCGCACCGTGGGTTTGGCCAGATTCTTCCGGCCCATCATCTTAAGAATCGCCGGCCGAGTAAAAAGCTCAAAGTTAACCATAGCGCTAACCGGATTACCGGCCAAGCCAAAGAAGGGTATATTTTTAGCCTCGCCCGTTTTACTCCGCCCCTTAAGCAAACCGAAGACCAGGGGTTTCCCCGGCTTTTCCCGAACCCGCCAGAAGACAATCTCACCCTCTTTCTCCAGAACCTCCCTGACAACGTCGTAATCGCCCAGCGAGACGCCGCCGGAGGTTATCACCGCGTCAGCATCCCGCCCGGAGCCAAGCTTGTCCACCAGCGAATCCTCATTATCCAAGGCTATGCCCAACACCTTAGGAACAGCGCCGTAGTGCTGGACCAGAGCCGCTAGGCTATAGCTATTACTATTATATATCTTGCCATCGGGCAACGGTTGAGCGATGTCCACTATCTCATCGCCAGTGGCTAAAACAGCCACCACCGGACGGCGGATAACCTTTACTTTTCTGCAACCCAGTGACGCCAGCACACCGACCTCCGCCGCCCTGAGCACTGTCCCCTGCTTAAGCACAGGTGACCCGTTGGCGATGTCTTCTCCGGCCCGCCGGATTTCAGCCCCGGGCGCCACCTCAATCATTACGCCTATCTCGGCTGGAACCCCCTGGCGCTCCGACTCATCAGTATCCTCAAATTTGACCACTCCATCAGCACCCTCAGGAACCGGTGCCCCGGTCATAATCCGGACAGCCGTGCCCGGCTCTACCTTGGACCGGGAAACAGCCCCGGCAGCAACGGTACCAATAACGCGCAGAATACGGGGTGACCTAAGGCTGGCACCACGGGTATCCGCCGACCTGACGGCATAGCCATCCATGGCAGAATTATCCAGCGGAGGGATGTTGATGGTAGAAAACACATCCTCGGCCAGAACCTGCCCCAGACAGCTTAAAATCGGGCTTTCTTCCGCCTCAAGAATGGCCACATGCTCCAGAACCTTCTCCAGGGCCTGGTCAACAGTTATCACAGCTTCACATCCTTCATTACCATTTGACGCGCTTTCTCCAGATCAGCCTCAGTATTCACATTGAAAAAGCTCAGGTGTTGCGGATCGGACCGGTCAATCTCGTCAGATTCCACATACCTCACACTGACCAGTTCAAACAGCCCCCTAACCTCCAGATTGTCTCGTTTTAACATCCTTTCCATAGGAACCAGGCAGCTTTTGGAGTAAACGCCGTGAAGTGGCTCCACCAAATCCCCCAAGCGGGGAACCACCAGGTCAAAGCCAGCCGAAAGTCCCATCATGTAACGCAGCAGGGCTCTGTTCAGGAAGGGCATATCACAGGCAACAACAAGGTTATACTGGGAGCTTGACGCAGCCAGTCCCGTATAGATACCACCCAGGGCACCTCCACCGGGGTATATATCAGCTACTACCCTAGACCTCTGATAGCCATTAAACGGGGGGAGGGACTTATCACCAGCAGTAACTATTATAATATCACGGTTAAAGGGAGCCAGTTGGGATAACACCCGCTGGAGCAAATTATCGGCGCCAACAGTCTCCTGAACCTTGTCCCGCCCCAAACGCAAGCCCTTGCCACCAGCAAGAACAATACAGGTTATATCCAAAGTATGATTTTCAATCCCCTCTAGCCTCACCCCCATATATTATTATACCACTATAGTCAACAACTTTGAAGCTATAACGCTGTTTTCAGCACTATAATCTGACCGGTGGCGGGCAGTTCCCCCGGCTTAAATTCCGCCTGGCTGGAATCCGGCCGGCTGACATTGGCTTTACCGCGTAGAAATTCGTCTACCCCGGCGATATTTGGGAGGCCTTTCTCCGTCTTATAGTGCATGGGCATAATTACCCTCGGCTTTAACTGGTTACAGACCTCGGTGGCGACTTCGGCATCAATGGTATAAAGGCCACCCACCGGTACGAACAATACATCTACACGGCCTATCTCTTTTAGCTGCTTATCATCAAGCCGGTGACCCAGGTCACCAAGGTGACAGACCCTTACCCCATCTACCTCAAAGCAGAATATAACGTTATCGCCCCGTAACCTGCCCCTGGCATCGTCATGAGAGCTGGCAATGCCCCTGACCTCTATCCCTCCAGCCTCAGACCGGCCCGCCCGGTTAACCACCTCAGGATTACCCTTCACCGCGGCCACATTGTTATGGTCATGATGGCCGTGACTGACGGTAACAACATCAGCCGACTCGGTTATCTCCCCGTAGGTCAAATCAGGCCCGGGCGCATAGGGGTCGGTGATTATCTTAACTCCCTTGTTTGAGGTGATAACAAAGGCGGCATGGCCCAGGTATTTAATCTTCATAACCAACCCTACCCAGCCCCTAGAAGTAACCACCCACCGATTTAATAGCCTCCACCACCAGGTCGGTGGTCTTTACCAGGTCTTTCAGGCTCAATACCTCCACCGGCGTGTGGATATACCTTGAGGCTACGCTAATCACCCCCGAGGGAATGCCTTCACGCGTCAAACTGATAGCAGTGGCATCAGTAGTGCCCCTCTCGGTTACATCCATCTGATAGGGAATACCCTTGGCTTTGGCCGTTTCCCGCAGCCATTCCAGCACCTTCGGGTGCGCAATCACCCCCCTGCCGCCGGCATCCATCACTGTAATCGCCGGTCCCTGGCCGACTTGAATGGAGGAGTCCGTCTTCTTTATGCCGGGGTGGTCCCCCGGTATACAGGTATCAATGGCAACGGCAACGTCGGGGTTCAGCCCAAAAGCAGATGTCTTAGCCCCTTTTAAGCCCACCTCCTCCTGAACGGTGAAGACAGCCATTACCGTGGGCTTTAAGTTCATACCGGCGATTCTCTGCAGGGCGGCAACCAGCGCCACCACGCCGGCGCGGTCATCAAAGGCCTTACCGGTGACCTTATCATTGGCCAGTGCCACCAGTTTCCGGTCCATGGATACCGGTACGCCGGGCTCGATGCCCATCGCCATAGCGTCGTCCCTCGACGAAGCACCAACATCGATGAACATATCCTTGGCCTCTATCGCCTTCTTGTGTTCCTCGCTCTCCATCACGTGCACCGGTTTGGAGCCGATGACTCCGGCAACTACGCCCTTTTTGGTATGCAATAACACCCGCTGGTTAACCAGCGTCTGGTCAAACCAGCCGCCCACTTTGGCGAACCGGATGAAGCCCTCGTCATCAATATATTTGGCCATCAGGCCTATCTCATCCATATGGGCGGCCAGCATAACCGAAGGCGACTTCCCTTTTTTGATGGCGATTAAATTGCCGAATGTATCGACTTTAACCTCGTCCACATACGACTCTACTTCTTTCTTGATAATCTCCCTGACATTTCCCTCGTACCCGGAAATCCCGTGAGCATTAGATAATTTTTCCAGCAGATTCTTTATTTTCTTAGTCTCTTCATTCATGTTCTCATAACCCCCTATCTCGTTTTATAAAATTAGTGTCTCGCCGCACGAACAACCTTGTCCAGCACCGGAGTAATATCTCTGGAGGTATCCACCGCATAGTGGTTGCGGTGCATATGCTCAGCCGCTGCACATCAGAAAGAAGCCTGCTGTCCTCCACAACCCCCATTATAGAATGTTTGCCGCCGTTTGACTAGACAGCTTACTGTTTTTTACCTTTACGCCCGCGGTCAAAGACAAAACCCTTAACACTCCGCGTCCTGGCCACGGCCGCTATAGCGGTGGGGGTAAATTTCGCCAGTATTATCAAGCCGAGGACAACGCTGAAGATGATAAACGGCGTCGATTGCATGCCCAGCCAGGCGATGAAGGGCAGCGCTAACAGCCCAACGCCCATAGACAGGGCGACATTGCGGGTGATAATAAAGAGGATAAATACTACCGCGAAGAAGAAGGCTAACCCCAGTGGATAGCCGTAGATGGGCAGCAAGACAAACAGGCCGCCTATAGCCGGGCCCATCCCTTTGCCCCCGCTGAATTTGAGGAAAAGCATCCAGTTATGCCCGACCACAGCCGCCAGCGCCGCCGCCAGGACAAAGGCCAGGGACACATCCAAAAGCCAGTAGGCTATGGCCACGGCGGCGGCCCCCTTACCCAGGTCAACGATAGACACCACCGCCGCCGGCAAAAAGCCCACCTCCCGGTAGACATTCAAGCCGCCAACATTACCCCCACCCAGCCGGCGGACATCTCTGCCCTTAGCTAAGCGGGTGACGATATAGGCTGTTGGAATAGAACCGAGCAGATAGCCCAGAACCACAGCTACAATACCGTAAACTATTTAATCCTCCTTGTAAAAAGCCAGCCCCAGAGTCCCGGTGCCGGTAGCATAGCCCATCACCGGACTGAACTCGGTAACCCAGAGCTCGGCGCAGTTAAATTCAGACGATACCCGCTCCTTCAGCTTCTCGGCTTCGTCCGGAGCATAGGCATGCATCACCGCCACATGAGCCGGACTCTGTCCCACCCTATTCCTCATTATCTTAAGCATCTTATCTATGCCATGCGCCCGGCTTCTCACCGCGCCCATAAAACGAACCACGCCCCCGGAGCTAGTAAGTATCGGCTTAACGCTAAGCACAGACCCGGCCATGGCGGCTATTTTGGGTATACGCCCGGTGCGATAAATATGACGGATAGTGTCTAAAAGGGCCAGGAAGGTAACCTTATCCCTCATCTCCTCGGCGGCTTTAACCACCTCGGCCAGGCTTTTGCCCGCCTCAGCCGCCCGCGCTCCCGCCAGAGCAACAAAGCCCTCAGAGGCGGTAACCGTCTCGGAATCCACCACCTCTACGGTTATCTGAGGAAGCTCTTTCCTTGCCTCCTCTATTGCTTGCCTGGCCGCATCATATGCCCCGCTAAGCTTAGTCGAAAGGGTAACGCAAAGGATGTTCTTGGCCTGCTTACTCGCTTCGCGGTAGGCTTCGAGGAAGATGCCGGGCGAGGCGCCGGCTGTCTTAAATGACTCCGGGTCTTTCAGAAAAAGCTCGTAAGCCTCGGTCGGGGTTATATCCACCCAGTCCCGGTATATCTTTCCCTGAAAGGAAATGGGGATGGGGGCAATGGAAATACCATACTGCTCTACCAGTTCCCTGGGGAGACAGGCAACGCTATCGGTAACGATGGCTACCTTCTGCAATTATAGCCCCCCTGTTTGGATAGCAGCCTAATCCCTGGATTAATTGTTACCCGGAATGTCTCAGGGTTCGTTCCGCCAACGCCGGGCTGAGCAGGACCAGCAGCATTCCCACCATGAGAATCAGAAAGGCAGGTATACTGAGCCTACCCTCAGTATAATAGGCGACCATGGTTAAAGTTATCATTCCCGATACCACCAGCACCGAAACCCTTAACCAGCGCCTTCTCACCCGAATGAATGTAGTTACAGTTACCCCTAAGGCGAGGAAGGTCAACCCAATCCAGGGGGCAAAATCCTGCATGCGCTGGAGCCAGTGCTCGGGGAGTTGATTCACCGGCTCAATGGCCAAGAACCAACCGACGATGGTGGGCAGCGGTAACAGCATCAGCGAGGTGTATAACCAGTCCCTCTTTATGGTTTGAACGGTGATGGAGTATAACAGCCATAACGCCAGGGGAAGATAAACGAGGATGGCCACCCAGGACCAGCCTTTAGGCAGATAGAGCAGCAGAGCCGCCGCCACCACCACCGGCAGCAAAGAGTAACCCAGCCAGGGGAAAAGCCAGGCTGGTTTACCCCGCCACCAGCCATAGACGGCCATAATGAGAACCAGCACCAGCATACCCAAAAGCCAGCCGACGCCTCGCCACCAGTTAAGCGCAAATAAGAGGCCAAAAAGTATATGGGGCGTAGCCGCCAGTAACGCCTGAGTCCAGCTACCCTGGCTATGAGCCTCGTATATCTGGCGGGCTACCATTTTGGCCGAGCCCAGGAGAGTCAAACAGGTGTCAGCCGCCTCCTCCTCCGATAGTCCCGATTCCCGCAGCTCCTGGACCTCGTCCTCGATATGCGTCTCCAGCTCCTGGATAACCTCTTTCTCCGAGGAGTGGTCAAGCCTCAGGTTATCTCTTATACTATCCAGATAATGACTGAGGACGGTCAGCATTCCCCCACCTCAAACTATTTAGGCACCGGTTGAATAATTAGATTCATGGCCGTCAGGAAGTCCAGCCACTGGCCCCTCTTGGCGGCCAGGATATTAAGCCCATTTTCCGTGATGTGATAATATCTTCTCTGCCGCCCGTTTGGCAGCGTCTGCCACTCGCCCCGTATTAAGCCCGCCTTCTCCAGGCGATGGAGGGCGGGGTAAAGAGTACCCTCTTTAAATTTAAAGTAGCCCTGGCTCCTCTTCTCCAGCTCCTTGATAATCTGGTAACCATAAATAGGCTGCTGAACTATTACGCAGAGAAGCAGGGAGTCGATACTGCCTTTGATTAATTCATTCTTTTTTGCCATATCAATACCTCGCTTAGCATAACACCTAGTATCACTATGCACAATAGCATATACCCCTTTTGTTGGCAATAGGCTTAAAAGGGGATAAAGGGCGGTATTGCCCAGTTTTTTAGCGTCGGTTCTTCTGCCCACCCTCCCACCCTGCAGAGGTTAGACCTCTCTCAGGTTCCTTTTTAGCCCCTTTATCCCCCCACCCGATAAAGAGGGACATTACTCCAATGGAGGGTGGGGAAAGAAAGTGTTAGAGGCGCAGCCTATAAGGGCGGGTGGGTGGGTGAACAGACAATACTCAAAAAAGGGGAGGAGGAGAGGATTTAAATAAAGAAACGATTTTTCCTTAAGCGGAGAACTTGCCGAGGATTAGGGTGCCGTTAGTGCTGCCAAAGCCAAAAGAATTAGAAAGGGCAATCTTTACCTCGGCCTCTCTGGCCACATTGGGCACATAATCAAGGTCGCACTCCGGGTCGGGAGTTTCATAGTTGATGGTGGGCGGAATTATGCCCCGGGTAATAGTCATCAGGCTGAATATGGCCTCCACCACCCCAGCACCAGCCCACATATGACCCAACATTGATTTATTGCTGCTAATCGGTATCTGGTAACTCCGCTCTCCAAACACACTCTTTATCGCCTGCGTTTCGGATAGGTCATTGAGCACGGTTGAAGTGCCGTGGGCGTTAATATAATCAACCTGGCCGGCAGCGATACCGGCATCGCTAAGCGCCAGTCTCATACAGCTGGCTGCCCCCGTGCCACCAGGGTCAGGAGCGGTTATATGATAGGCATCGCTATTAAGGCCGTAGCCCAGTACCTCACCATAAATCCTGGCCCCTCTACTTAAGGCAAACTCCAGCTCCTCCAGGATGACGATTCCCCCCCCCTCCCCAATAACAAAGCCGTCGCGCTCCTTGTCAAAGGGGCGGCTTGCCTTCGCCGGCTCATCGTTCCTAACCGTCATCACCTTCACCGGCTCCAGTCCGGCAAATACCAGAGGCCTGATGGCCGCCTCAGCCCCGCCGGCAATCATAGCATCAACCTCTCCCCACTGGATAACTCTGGCAGCATCGCCAATGGCATGTGTACCTGAGGCACAGGCGGTCACCGAACACATATTAGCCCCCCTGGCCCCGAACTTAATAGCCACCTGTCCCGTGGCCATATTACAGAGGAAACTGGGAACAAAGAAAGGGGAAATCTTCTGACGCTCGCCCTTAATCAGCAGCTCGTGGTTCTTCTCTATACTTTCTATGCCCCCCATGGCCGTCCCAACCGAAACCCCAACCCGCTCACTGTTACTGGCGTTAATGACCAGCCCCGAATCCTCAAGCGCCATCCGGGCGGCGGCCAGGGCAAAATGGATGAAACGGTCTCCGCGCCTTACCAGCTTACGGTCGATGAAATCCAGCGGATTAAACCCCTTGACCTCACCGGCAATCCTGGTCCGGAAACTGCTGGCATCAAAGCTGGTAATCGCCCCTACCCCTGATTTCCCCTGGCATAAAGACTGCCAGCTTGCCTCCACCCCCACTCCCAGAGGGGTTACGGCACCCATTCCAGTTACTACTACCCTTCTCTTCAACGGTATTTCTCCAAAGGTGAACTATAACTAAAAACGGCTTAAAGCTCTATTATTATTTCTCAGGCAGGGAATCGGTGAAAACAATCTCTCTGGGTACCTTATAGTTAGCCAGTCGCCCGAGGCAAAACTTTTTTATCTCCTGTTCGGTAGCCACCTCACCCGGCTTTAACCTGATGATAACCCGGGGCGTCTCCCCACGCACTTCATCACGTATACCCACCACCCCCACTTCAGCCACCTTGGGATGACCGGCCAGCACATATTCAATATCGCCGGGATAGATATTCTGTCCCTTGGCGATCATCACGTCCTTCTTCCTGCCCGCCGACAGAAACAGCCACCCCTCCTCATCAACCCGCCCGATGTCACCGGTATAAAGCCAGCCACTCTTTATTACTCCAGCAGTCGCCTTAGGGTTATTATAGTACCCATTCATTATCGGCCCCCTGACAATTATCTCACCCGGCTGGTTTGTTGGCAGTTCCCTGTTGTCATCGCCCACCACCTTCAGTTCCCAACCGGACAAAGGCTTCCCCACCGAGCCCGGCTTTCCCCCACCATCAGGGGACTGACAGGTAACATGAGCCGCCGATTCGGTCATACCCCAGAAATCAACCGCGGTAAAGCCCAGATACTGCCCGATTTTGTGCGAAATATCAGCCGGCATAGCCGCCCCCGCCGTACCCCACAAACGGATAGAACTCAGGTCATGTTTTATTCCCTCGGCCTCAATAGCATTAACTATTAAGGTATGGACAAAGGGCACAGCCATGAAAATGGTTGCCTTCTCCTTCTCAATAACCTCCATAAGATTGCCGATGGATAAACCGGGCACTATTACCACGGTGCTACCCTTGGTAATTGCGGTCATTAATATTACCACCAGACCAAAGGCATGATGCATGGGCAGGGCGAACAGCACTGCTATATCCTTATCGGTCTGCCCAAATCCATCGCCTGACATTGCTGCCTCCCTGACCAGAGCCTGGTGGGACATCATTACCCCTCTAGGGTTAAAGCTGGGCCCTGAAGTATAAGCAATATGGGCTATATCCCCGGGCGCCACCTCTACCACCACCGGCTCCGCCGAACCGGTAGCCATAATCTGCTCATAACTAAGAAACTGCCCCTCACCATCACCACCCACCTCTATAACGTGAGCGATGGACTTAAAACCCGGCAGTGACTGCGCTATGAGCTTTAAAAGAGGGCTTTCCGCCACCAGCACCCTTGGCTGAGAATCATCAAATAAAGAGGCTAATTCAGCAAGCTTATACTTGGTATCCAGGGGAACCGCAATACCGCCAATCTTGACCACGCCGAAGTAGATAGTGGCAAACTCCGGTCTATTGGACATCAGCATAGCCACCCGGTCACCCTTGCCCACCCCCATCCCGATTAAGGCATTGGCTATCTTATTCGAGGCTTCATCCAGCTGGGCATAGGATAAACGGCTATCGCCCATAGCCACCGCCGTCTTCTTTCCATACCTTTTCACTACTTCATCTAACATCAGCTTCAAATTCATTACTCAGCTTCCTCCAGTACAATCCAAGCCTTTACAGCTATAGCATCATCGTTATCAGGCGAAAAACCAGGTTGAAGGATTAACCTGTAGTGTAGCAGATTTTGCCAGCTTTGCAAAGCAAAATGATAGCGCCATAAACCCTTTGCTGAAATTTTACCCGCATGCTAAAATAAGACTAGCCATGAAGAAAATGAGTCTGAAATATCTACTGGCCTGTCTGGTCATAATTGTATCTCTTTTTGTTGCCAGCGGCTGCCCGCTGCCGCCGATAGTCACCACCCCACCCACCATCCCACCAGCAGACTCTACCGCTAACCCTATTGACCCCGGCTGGACGCCGCCATCAACAGACGGCCAAGCGCTGATATTACCCTCTATTGCCGATGTGGTGGCTCTGGTCAGGCCTTCAGTAGTGGCCATCAATACCGAGTATACCGGCTATGATATTTTCAACCGCCCGTTTACCCAGCAGGGGGCCGGCTCGGGGTGGATTATAGATGAGGACGGGCTTATCGTGACCAATAACCACGTGGTAGAGGAGGCTGATAGCGTCACCGTAACCCTGGTTGACGGCCGGACTTTCTCCGCCGAAACGGTGCGCACCGACTGGCTTAGCGACCTGGCTATAGTCAAGGTTAATGCCGGTAACCTGCCGGCGGCAAAGGTGGGCGATTCGGACACGCTGCGGGTTGGTGACTGGGTGGTGGCTATCGGCAATTCACTGGGCCTGGGGATAAGCGCCACCGCAGGCATTGTCAGCGCCCAGGAGGTTTCTCTCTCCGTATCGGCGGGGCAAACCCAGGAGGACCTTATTCAGACCGATGCCGCCATCAACCCGGGTAACAGCGGTGGACCACTGGTGAACATGTCCGGCGAGGTAATCGGCATCAACAGTATCAAGATTGCCCAGGTGGGGGTAGAGGGTATGGGCTACGCCATAAGCAGCAACACGGCCCAGCCAATTATCCAGCAGCTGGTGCAAAAGGGATATGTGATTCGCCCCTGGCTCGGGGTGGGGCTTCATACCGTGGACGAGTACGCCGTATTGAGATATGACCTGGCCGTAGACGAAGGGGCGCTCATTACCGAGGTGGCTGTTCCCAGCCCCGCCTCCGAAGCTGGAATGGAAGCCGGCGATGTCATTACCGGCTTTGAGGGCGAAGAGATAACCAGCGCCGATGATTTAATCCAAGCGATACACTCACACGAAATCGGACAGAGCGTAGAAATAACCTTCTGGCGAGGCAATATCCAGAACACCACCCAAGCTACCCTGGTGGAAAGACCGCCGTCTTAACTAAAGCCGCTTAACCCCCAGTGCTATGTCATAGCCACTCAGTTTATGGCTTTCGGCAAAAACACCCTCTTCGGGAACCCCCTCAACCAGCTCGCGGGAAAGCGTCTCCTGCTTGATATAGTCGGCAAAATCGGCCATTACCTGCCTGATGTAAGCCTCCCCCTGATAATAGGTGGTAATATGGTCGGCAATATCAAATCCGGCAGAGCGGCGCATGGTCTGCAACCTTCTCACTATCTCCCGCGCCACCCCCTCCGCCCGGAGTTCGGGAGAAATCTCAAGAGAAATGGCTGAATTACAAGGACTTTCACCAACAACCACATAACCATCCTTAGTAAGTGCCGCCACATTTTCAACAGTATCGTATTTCAATTCTTTCACATTCATCTCTTCCAATATCTGTGGCTTAACCCTCTCCAAACTCTCTCGCCCTTTCAAATCAATGCCGACATAATTAACTGCCAGGGGCTGGCGCACCTTGATACCGGCCTGGCTCCTGGCTGCCCGTCCCAAGCTTGATACCTTCATGGCCAGCCGTATATCTTCACCAAGCTGTTTATCAATCTTACTCTCATCCGCCACGGGGAAATCGGCCAGGTGCACGCTATCCGGAGCCTCAGTAAACACCGAACAGACCAGGTTCTGATACATCTCCTCAGCCAGGAAAGGAATAAAAGGCGCCAGCAGCTTTGCCAGCGTAACCAGACACTCATACAGCGTGCTATAGGCCGCCAGCTTATCGGCGTCGCTCTCGCTCTTCCAGAAGCGCCGCCGGCTGCGGCGCACGTACCAGTTGGACAGGTCGGCAACAAAGCCCTCTATCCTTCTCCCCGCCTCGGTGGGATTATAACCGTCCAGCCCGCTATCAACATCAACTATAAGCTGGTTAAGCTCGGAGATAATCCACCGGTCAAGCTCCGATAATTCTACTGAAACTCCCTCCCCGCCGGGGGTAAAGCGGTCGATGTTGGCGTAGGTGACAAAGAAGGAATAGACATTCCACAGGGTAGATAAGAAGCGGCGGCTCACCTCGGCCACCATAGACTCATCGAAGCGATAGACGTTGCCCGCCGCCGTGCTGGTGAAGAAATACCAGCGCAGGGCGTCAGCCCCGTACTTATTGATTACCGCCCAGGGCTCAACCACGTTCCCCTTAGCCTTGCTCATCTTCTCCCCTTTGGCATCAAGGACGTGCCCCAGGCAGATGACATTGCTGAAACAGCGGCGGTTAAACAGCAGGGTAGCTATGGCATGCAGGCTGTAAAACCATCCCCGCGTCTGGTCAACCGCCTCGCTGATATAATCGGCGGGAAGGCGTCCATCTTCAAGCAGGTTCTCATTCTCGTAGGGATAGTGATGCTGGGCTATGGGCATGGCTCCGGAATCAAACCAGCAGTCGATTACCTCGGTCACCCGCCGCATCTTTCCTTCACACTTTTGGCAATCAAAGGTCAGCTCGTCAACAAAGGGTCGGTGCAGGTCTAAAGGCTCTTTGAACCCGGACAACCCCGGCTTTTTCTCCAGTTCCTTTATACCACCCACACATTCGTAGCTGCCGCAGGACTCACAGCGCCAGACCGGCAACGGCGTCCCCCAGTACCTCTCCCGGGAGAAAGCCCAGTCAACATTATTTTGCAGCCAGTCGCCAAAGCGCCCGTGCTTGATATGCTCCGGGTACCAGTTTATCTCGTCGTTATGGGCAATAAGCTCATTCTTTACCGCCGTGGTCCTGATATACCAGGTCTGCTTTGCGTAGTAGAGAAGGGGTGCCTCACAGCGCCAGCAGAAGGGATAGGTATGGCGTATCTTTTCACTGCGGAAGAGCAAATTTCTTGACTCAAGGTCAGCGATAATGTCTTTATCGGCATCTTTAACGAATTTGCCTGAAAAGGGATAACTACCGGTAACAATACCCTGTAAATCCACGGTGTGGATAAAATCAAGGTTATTTTCTATACCGGCCTCATAGTCAACCTCACCGTAAGCCGGCGCCATATGTACTATCCCCGTCCCCTCATCCATAGATACGAAATCGGTAGCAATTACCCGATAGGTCAACTTCTTATCGGCTTTTTGCAGTTGCAACTCCGAACTTCCCTGAAATCTTCTTCTTTCCACCCCGAACTCATGGGGGTTAAACAGGGGTTCATACTCGGCACCCACCAGCTGTCTCCCCTTTAATTTCTCTTTTACCTTATAATCATCAAGCCCAACTGCATCAAGTCGCGCCGATGCCATAATAAGATACTCTTTATCATTTCCCACCACCACGTACTCCGCATCAGAAGCCACCGCTAAGGCTGTATTACCCGGCAAAGTCCAGGGAGTAGTCGTCCAGGCTAGAAAATAGGTCGGCTTATTTTTAGACAACCCCTCCGGCAGCCCTTTAATTATTTTAAACTTTATGTAAACCGAGGGGTCTTCGGTGTCATCCCGGTAACCTAAAGCGACCTCGTGGGAGGAAAGAGAAGTTCCGCAGCGGGGGCAGTGGGGAGTTACTTTATAGCCCTGATAGACCAGCTCCTTATCCCACATCTGCTTTATCGCCCACCAGACGGTCTCTATGTAGTCGTTATTCATGGTGACGTAGGCGCTATCCAGGTCAACCCAGAAGGCAATGCGCTCGGTTATCGCCTCCCACTCTTTAAGGTAGCTAAAGACGCTCTCCCGGCAGCGGGCGTTAAACTTGTCTATGCCAAAGTCTTCGATATCCTTTTTACTGGTAAGACCGAGCGCCTTCTCCACCTCAAGCTCTACGGGCAGACCGTGGGTATCCCAACCGGCAATACGCGGGGCATAGTAGCCCTTCATCGTCTTATAGCGGGGTATAATATCCTTGAATACCCGGGCCAGCACATGATGTATCCCGGGGCTGCCGTTAGCCGTCGGCGGTCCCTCATACAAGACGAAGCGGCGCCCGTCCCGCCGGGCCTCTACGCTCCGCGCAAAGACGTTTTTATTCTTCCACAAGACGGATATCTTTTCCTCAAGCTGTGGAAAATTCGTCCTGCTATTTACCGGGTGGAACATCCTAAAAACTCCTCTACTAAGAGACCAACCACCATGAGTAAAGTCATGTCGGCGTTACCCATATTCGCTTATTCGGGCTCGCCAGTAAATAAACCGAAAGGCAAATCGTGGTTCTCACTGGCTGACACCATGGGCACGCCGCTTACATCTGGGGTCAACGACGGTTCCACCACTCGAGGTAGATCCGCATCAGCACTGGAGAGGGATCGCACAGAGGCCCAAGGTACTTAATTGGGTAACCAATGCCTCTTGCCTTAAGCGCCTGTAATCCTTCGACGGCCTTGGCCATCATTTCCGGTGGTAGCGCCATAACCATCTCATCCTCGGTAACGGCGCCGAACGCCCTCTCTCCCATGCAGGGAATAGCCAGGGCCGGCTTGCCGGTGGTATAACACTGAGCCAAGCCATCGGCGCAAGATCCTTCGCCGATGAAAAAAAAAACTGAAAACGCTCGTAGTCTTTAAACTGGAGCGCGTTCATCAGCAACATCATCTGCGCCGGATTAGCGTAGATTAAGATAACATCGGGGTCAAATTTCCCGGCAGCCAGCGGGGCAAGCGCGATGGCCTCTCCGGGTGGAACCAGGGGATATTCCGCCATTTGTTTCCTGGCCTCTTCTACGTTGGCAAACCAGGTATTGGCGAAGGAATCTGCCTCCCAGGCAACCTGCTTTTCGGTAGTCGGCGCCAAGCCATTGATTCGAGCGCAGCGGTCACCGAAGTTGTCTCTGGTCGCCCCTACCGTCATGCCTATAGTCCGAACCAGCGCCGGTACCTGGCAAAAAGAAGCTCGGCGCTCAAGCCGCACTACCTCCGGTATTTTCTCCAGCTCCTCCACCTTATCCAGTCTCTTGTAGGCAACCGGGCTTGTCTTCAAGCGAAGCAAAAGCTCCATCTCCTGGGTAAGTCCCGCCCAATCAATCACCGAGGCTCCTTTTTCCCCCATTCGCTACCTCCTTTTCCCGGCTATTTACCGGATGACAGGTTATAGCTCCTTGGGCATAATAACCACCTTACGAACCTCACCCACACCGGTGCTTTCGGTGATAACATCGGGGTCATCAGCCAGAGTCAGGTGGATAATACGCCGCTCATAAGCCGGCATCGGCTCCAGGGCAAACTGCTTTTCCCTCTCCTTAACCTGCTCCGCTATACGCCAAGCTAAAGTCTGCAAAGCACTATAGCGGCGCTGTTTATACCCCTCCACATCAACAACTATGGGCACCCGAGCCTTCATCTGATGAGCCACGATAAGCCTGACCACATGCTGTAGAGCCGCCAAGGTCTGCCCCCGCCGGCCAATCAAGATACCAAGGTCATCACCGGTCACATTAATAGTAATAACCTCGGACGCCTCCGCGCCCTGCTCAAACGGAGGTTCGGCTTCAGGCACCGCCGATGCCTCCACCCCCAGCCGAACCAGAAGATTCTCCAGGGCCTCCCTGGCCACCCCAACTATTTCACTTCTCTCCTCCGGTTCCATCACCAAAGACCTTACCCTGACTACAGCCTCCTCGGCTCCCAGCCCCAAAATGCCCGACTTACCCTCTTTTACGACGGTGACTTCGGCCTTTTCTCGGCTGACGCCTAGTTGCTCTAAGGCTTTTTGTATAGCCGCCTCCATGGTCGGGGCGCTTATCTCCAGACTCTTCATCGCTCGAACCTTCTTCCTGTGTCGAACTCGGCACGACAATATCAGCACCAAGTGAAGGAAACTCCTCTACCTGGGCGATGCGTTCCTTATACTTTTTATCCCTGCCCGCCGGCTTCTTGGGTTCTGACTTAACCAGACCTCCCCACCCGCCGATAAAATACTGCATGCCGATTCGGAAGACATTGGAAGTTACCCAGAAAATAGCCAGCCCGCTGGGAAATGTCATTGTCAACCAGGCAAACATAATCGGCATCATCCACAACATCATGGTGGACTGCGATTGCTTACCGGGGTCAGTGGCAGGCGCCATAACCATCTTCTGCTGCACCCACATCGTTCCCCCCACCAGCAGCGCCAGAAATATATCGCCGGTAGCCAGGTTCAACCAGAGGAAATGATTCTCCAGCGGCAGCGTGGTATACACTATTGGCCAGGAATAAAGAAAACCAGATAGACCCACCAGATTCTCCGGTATTACCGCCAGCACCCGCATTATTGACTGGAACAGGGCTATCCAGATAGGCATCTGGACTACCAGGGGCAGCAGGCACCCGGCCGGGCTTACCCCCGATTCTTTAAAGAGCCTCATCTGCTCTCTAGCCAGCTTGTCCTTTTCCTTGGCATACTTCTTCTGAAGCTCGGCAATCTTGGGCTGGAGGTCCTGCATCGCCTTGGAGGCGCGGACCTGTTTCATGGTGAGGGGGAACATCACGCCGTTAACCGCAAGAGTCAGCACAATAATCGCCACCCCAAAGTTGTTGAACAGATAACTAGTCAGCACAATGAGGGTGTTTATCATTGGCTGCATGGCGATTAAATTCCAGATTTCCCCGATGAATTCCACTAAAACCAGACCTCGCTTACTACTTAATGGTCAGATTCCACAAGTTCGCCCCGGAATCGATATTCAGGGCGTAAAGGTTTTGCTCCTGGCTGTAAATATAGATAACGCCGTCACCGGCGCAAAGCGGGGCGTACACCGCTTCCCCAATATCAGCTAATAAAGTTTCTTGATTGTTAGCCGCATCTATAGCGTATATTTCGCCCTTTTCCGTGGCGACAATAACCCTGCCATCAACCAGAACCGGCCAGGAATAAATTACACTTCCCAGGTCAACTGCGGCTAATTCCTGCCCGTTTTCCGCTCCCAGGGCATAAACCTTACCGTCAAAACAGCCTGCATAGATGGTACCGTTATAAGCCACCGCCTTAGTCCAGAACCATTTCTCCGCCGGGAATTGCCACTTCAGGTGGCCACTGGCCGCATCCAGGGCATAAAAATTCCGGTCAAAGGAGCCGATATAAACCGTATCGTTATAAACCAGCGGGGTAGAGACAATAGCCCCCTCCACCAGATACTCCCACTGCTTAGTGCCATCAATTGCGCTCAGGGCATAGAGCTTCTTATCAAAGCAGCCGATGTACAACGTTTCGCCGCTAACGGCCGGGGTTGCCCAGATTTTATCCCCGAGGGGAACCTCCCACTGCTTATCACCGGTCTCAGCATCCAGGGCATAGACCTTACCATCGGCATCGCCAAAATAAACCCTGTCTAAGGCTAGGGTAACGCCCCCGACAATCGGCTCCAGGCTGCCCTCACGGGGGTATACCCACCTCACCGCCCCAGAATCGATATTAATGGCGTAAATCTTGCCGTTGTATCCGCCAACATAGACCAGGCTCCCGGCCACTGCCGGACTGCCATAGATAGCGGCTGGTGTCGATGACTGCGAACAGCCGAAACCACCGCTCGACCTTTTGCCTTCCAGGGGGATCTCCCAGAAGCGGGTGCCATTGGCGGCACTCAACGCCACCAGCTTACTGTCCACGGCTGCAGGAGTACAACCAAAGCCACCGGCCTGCTTTACCGACGGAGCCAAAAATAGGGTGCCATCGGCTACTACCCCCCCGGAACCGCCCTCGGGGGAAGTCTTAGTGCCGATACAGCCCAAAACGGTTAGCCCCACCAGTAGCAAGACAACCAGCAGACTAACCTTACCTATCACTACGGTATTATTTCTAATCCTCACTTATCTACTCCTCCAGGATGGGGTACCGGGTCATAACCGCCGGCGTTAAACGGGTGGCAGCGGGCTATCCGCCTGGCTCCCAGCCACACCCCCTTAAACACGCCAAATCTGGATATAGCCTCATAGGTATATTGAGAACAGGATGGGGTAAAACGACAGTTAGTTGGCATAACCCGGGATAGCGTAGATTGATAAAGTCTAATTAACTCTAAGGCAAGCCTTTTCATATTTCCTCGTTAATAATCCGGCCCGGGACAACAGACCCTGAACCGATTTGTCCAGACTGGCGAACTCAGCACCGGCGGCCGGAGAGCGAGCGATGAAGATAATATCCCATCCCGGCTCCAGCGATGCTAACCGCAATATTTCCCTCAGCCGGCGTTTCACCCGGTTTCTCACCACCGCCCCACCTACCCGCCGCCCCACCGATAAGCCATACCGAGACCAGGTAAGCCCATTAGGCAACGCCTTCATCACCACCTTACCATCCATCCACGAGCTACCTTTCTCATAAACCACGGCATACTGCTCTGACTTAGTAAGGTATTCTCTTCCCCGCATGGTCACACCACGGTCAATCGCTTACGTCCCTTAAGCCGCCGGGCTTTCAAGACAGCTCGCCCGCCTCGGGTACTCATTCTCGCCCGAAAGCCGTGCTCACGCTTCCTGGGAATCTTCTTTGGTTGATAAGTCCTCTTGGGCACAATAACTCCCTGCTAGATTAGAATGATTATACTTCTGCCATCTCTGGGGTGTCAATGCGAGGGGAACCCTATTCAAGGTTACCGCTAAAAACTATCTCCCCCCTCGAGAAAAAAGCACCGGCGGAAACAATAGTTTTAGGGTGCTTAATGGGGATGAGTTTTTTCCACCGCTAGACTAATCGCGTACTCCAACGCCACCCGTTTTATGGATATGTGCGGGCACATACGGCAATAAAGCCAGGTGCCTCGCCCTCTTTATCGCCTCCGCCAGGGCACGCTGATGCTTGGCGCAGGTACCGGTTTTACGGCGGGGCTCAATCTTTCCCCTATCCGATATGTAGCGGCGCAGCTTAACCGGCTCTTTGTAGTCTATCGTCTCTACACTATCCATACAAAAAGAACAATGCTTGCGCCTGTGTATATACCTTGACCTACCCCGTCTCCTCCCATCCGGCTCGGCAGAATTTCGTCCAGCCATAACTAATAAATCACCTAAACCCTTCTAATAAAATTACCGAACTCTAGCCTTCTTCGGGAAATGTAATGTCTTCCGGTTCCGGTTCGGCGTGAGCAACGTCCTCAGCTCCCTCAACGGGAAGAGGAGCCAATACCTGCTTATCTAGAAAGAGCACCCGGTTAGCTATCACTTCACTTCGCGAGCGCCGCTGTCCATCCTGACCTTCCCAGGTACGAGTACGTAGCCTGCCCTCAGCGTAAACACGCTGGCCCTTAGCTAAAAACTGGTTGCAATTCTCGGCTAGCCTATTCCAGGCGACCACGGTAAACCACTCCGTCTCCTGCTTGCGCTCACCCTCAGGGGTAGTATAGACCCAGTTAGTGGCAACACGAAACGAGGTTACCGGATTGCCATTAGGGGTAAAGCGCATCTCGGGGTCAGTACCAACATTTCCTATAATCATCACTTTATTCAAGGTCAACATCACCCTACCTCCTTCTGCCCTCCTCCGAACCAGCCAAAAACAAACTCTCTATGACTGCCTACTCAAGATTAATTAATAAATGACGCAGAACATCCTCAGAAATCCGCAGGCTTGCTTCCAGCTGTTTGCTAAATTTGGGCTGCATTTTAAACCGAGTCAATACATAACTACCCTCAAGAAAATGCTTTATAGGATAAGCTAGCCTTTTTTTGCCCCATGGCTCAACAGCCGAAACAGTGCCGCCATTGTCAGTAATAAAGCGACCTACGCCATCAATTATGCCATCGGCAGCCTCGCTGGCCACCTCCGAACTGATAATCACCACCAATTCGTAATCGCGAATCTTCTTATCTTCCTGAACTACCATATTCTCCTCTATCAACTTGGTGAGACATTATAACACACAAAAAGAAATACAAACAACACCTCGGATTAACCCACCGCCAGCTTGACACGATAGCACACCCCTGATAGACTTTGGCTAATAGAGGATTCCACTACTGACCCTTGAACTCTTCACAACACTAACGGCCCCGTGGTGTAGCGGTCTAACATGCCACCCTGTCACGGTGGAGATCGGGGGTTCGAATCCCCCCGGGGTCGCCACTCCCACCATTAAAGCAAAAGCAACCGTTTAAGAAATCTTCTTCTCTATATCACGGAAGAAGGCCGACCGGAACGGGTCCCACCTGCCCACCAGCCGGTCAAAGGCAGGGGTGGGGGAAGTCTCCTTAAATATCCGGTAGTAGTACAGTTCCTCCACGGAAGACAGCCAGGGGTTACCCTCTGTCCGGTTGTGTTCTCGGAGTTCCTTTTCGGTAATGTGTTTTGCCGCCATTTTACGCATGATAAAGGCCACCCCCGACCCCTGGGCAAAGAACCGCTTTGTCTGGTAGATGATATGTTCGGGCAGGGTGTCCTCGAAAGCCTGGCGCAGGACCCACTTGCCGGTCTGTTCCTCACCGTGAATCTTGCAATTCAGCGGGATCTTCAGGCAGAAGTCCATCACCCTGGCATCGAGAAAGGGGGTGCGGGTCTCTATAGAATTTGCCGCTGCCAGTCTGTCTAACCTCTGCAGTGCCGTATTGTGGGCGACATGGACAAGCTTGTCCACTATACTGGCTACCTCCTCCGGGTTCTCCCCCTGCTTGAACTGCCCGTCATACCCGCCAAGAAACTCATCGGCCCCCTCGCCGGTGAAGACGCAACTGGTATACGGCTTAACGAACCGTGCCGCCAGGAAATTGGCAATCGCCCCGTGCACACAGCTTTCCTCATACATCTCCTGGTGAGAGATGGCCTGGGGCAAAATCTCGTTTATCTCCTTTTCCCCGAACATCAAAATGTGATGCTTAACACCCAGGTATTTGGTAACATCTTTAGCTAGGGGCAGGTCTTCCCCTTCCTCCATACTCACGGTAAAGGCTTCGATGTCCGGATTTATCTCATGAGCCATGTAGATTATGAGGCTGCTGTCCAGCCCGCCGCTCAACAGAACTCCCCCCACCACCCCGTCTTTCATCCGCTTCTCAGTCGCCTCTACCAGCAGTTGGCGTACCACCTTCTTGGCCTGCTCATAATCCTCAAAATCGGGGGTTTCCACCTTCTGGCGGGAATAGTCCATAAATCCCAGTTCCTGGGAATAAACATAGCCGGGCGGAAATTCCTTAACATCGTCGGCAATGCCCGCCAGGCTCTTGGCCTCCGAGGCGAAGCAAAGCTTCCCCCCGCTATGCCCGTAGTAAAGCGGCTTTATGCCGGCCCAGTCCCGGGCCAGTATCATCTGGCCGCCGTCGGAGATAGCACAGGCGAAGTCCCCGTCTATCCTCTCGGCAAACCGGGCGCCGAATTTATTATATAGTGACAGCACCGCCTCGGCGTCGGTCTTACCTCCCTTTTCATGATTATACACACGCCCATCGAGCACCACCGCCCTATCGCCTTCGGCAGCGTAGTGTGAGCCGGGCTTAGAGTCCCCTCCCATATTCAACTCACAGCACCCCAGATTTACCCCCTGCTCCTGATTTATCCATGTCTCGTGGGGACCGCGATGCTTGATTCTCTCCAGCATACGAGCCAGTTCCCCATCGTCAACACCCTGAATACCGGCAATTCCGGCCATAGTTCCCCTCCTTTATCCAACCAAACTATAACTCAACTAGTTTTCGCCTGTTGAAAAGAATCCAGCACCTTGATAGCATGGAAACCGTCCACGCAATAAGCATCGGCGCCTATTTCCTGAGCATACTCATCAGACACCGCCGCCCCCCCGATGAGAACCTTGACCCTATCCCTTAAGCCGCTGTCCTTCAGAGCTTCGATAACCACCCCCATCTCAGTCATGGTAGTGGTAAGCAGCGCCGAGAGCCCCAGGTAATCGGGGCTTTCTTTTTTAACAAAATCAACAATCTTTTCCGTAGGCACATCAGTGCCCAGGTCGTTTACCTCGTAGCCCGCCCCTCTGAGCAGGATGGCGACGATATTCTTGCCGATGTCATGGATATCCCCCTGCACCGTGGCGATGGCGAATTTCCCCTTGGTCTCGACATTGGCCGCTTCCAGAATCGGCTTGAGAATTTCCATCGCCTCGCCTACCGCCTCCGCCGAAGCCAGCATGTCGGGGATAAAATATTCCTTGCTGGAATATTTCTCCCCCACCACCGTCATCCCCGCCGTCAGCGCATTGATTATCTCCTCCAGCAAGATCTTTTTCTCCAGCGCCAAGCGGGTCAGCTCCACCACCCCCGGTGTCCCCGATAGCTTCTCGTCTATACCTTCCTCATCCTGGTTTTTTCTACCCTGGATAACATTCTCTTTAAGCCGGACAATAATATCGCCTTCAGTCATTACTACTTCCCTTCTTTATAAACATTCAGCCTGGGCAACAGGCCGGGAATCTCCTGGAATATTTTTGCCGTGGTATCCGGGTCTATATGCTCCACCGGTTTGGCCAGAAGCTCGTTCATCCTCTGGTAGGCCAGGGCGAAGACGCTGTCACTCTCCCCATCACCTTCAAAGGGATAGGGCGCCGAGATTTCCCCGCTGCGCATCACCTGACGAATATAGCGAATATATAGCTTCTGCGGTGTTTCCACCACTTCTCTTATCTGCTTCATGGTTTCCGCCAGCTCCTGCTGATTAATTCGCGGAGTTTTAAGGAAAAACTTGAGCATCTGGAAGTGGGCATCGTCCAGGACAGCCTGAAGCAGGCAAAAAACAGCGTTGCAGTCGAGGAGGCCATAGGCACAGTGCAGGAACTGGGGCCCGCTTAAGGTCACCACGATATCAGAAAATAATCTCTCTATAGATGACTGCTGCCCCGGTATCTTGGTATCGCATACACCGGAGGTGGAATAGTTGGGTATCTTGTAGAACCGCGCCATCTGAACACAGTCAATGTTATACTGGCTGGTTTCCACCGCACCGTAGGAATCGCCCAGGGTATCCATGCGCGCCATTACCGGCACGCTGCCGTACAGCAACGGCGTCCCCTTATTTACCAGTTGGCCCAGGGTTATGCCGGCCAGAACCTCGGCATTTATCTGGGCCATAATGCCCGCCTCCTTGATAGGAGCCGTTGTCCCCGCCTGCGGGGATGAGGAAACTGCGGTGGGCAGTCCCCTACGGCAGATCTCAATAAAGGCATCGGTGGTATCCTCAACGAACTGAAGCGGGCTCTTGACCAGACAGGTAATAAAGGAAATGATGGGATTCTCCTGTAATGCCTCTTTCCCCCCGGCTATCAGCTCGGCCATTCTCACCACATTATCCAGCTGCTCCAGCTTGGTCAGCCCCGACATAAAATGCTTGGTGGTGTTATTCAGCGAGGCAAAGAACTTGTTGACGTCCTTATTATCCTCGGTAATATCTGCGTCCTGAATGTTTACGGTTCGGATGTAGCCGTCCAGTGTCTCCAGGTGCTCGCATACATGTGCCGACTGGCAGAGGTCGGCCACGGTGGCACGCCGGGGGTGAAACTCCGGCACCTTAATCTCAATACTACGGTCAGATTTCTTGACATAGGCGGGAAAATCTACATCCAGCCAGATATTTGTCTCCGAGCCGGAGATAAAGTAGACCCTCGGCTCGTCGCCTTTCATTATAAGGGCATTATCCGGGTTTCTAGCGCCCAGTTTGACCGTCTTGGGAGCGCTATCAAGGGCCTCAATAACCAGTTTTTCCGGTATCTTTATATTCCAGCAGGGATTGTCACCGGAAGAAGTAGTGGTAACCTCAGCACCATTACTGTGAAATATTTCGGCCGCTTTCTTACTAAAGCAAATCAGGCCGGGGTCAAGGAGAATCTGCAGGGAAGCCCGGTGAATTTGCCGGATCTGCTCATCGGTAATTCTTTCATAGGGATTAGGAACTAATATTCCTTCTCTGGGCAATGTATTCCTCCTCCTGGATTGCCAGCCTGGTAGGCAGGATATTCTGCTGTATCGCTAGCTAGGTGGAAGTTAAAGACTCTATCACCGCCAGCGCCTGAAAACCGTCGGAACCATAGCCATCGGCACCTATACTCTTAGCATACTCCTCCGAGACCGGCGCCCCGCCGATAACAACCTTGACCTTATCCCTGAGGCCGCTCTCCTCCAGTGCCTGGATAGTGTCCCTCATGTTAACCATGGTGCTGGTGAGCAGCGCCGACAGCCCCAGGAATTGGGGGTTCTCTTCCCTCACCGCATTCACGATGCTCTGTGGCTCCATGTCATTTCCCAGATCCTTGACGGTGTAGCCAGCGCCACGGAGTAATATCATCACTATATTCTTGCCGATATCGTGGAGGTCTCCTTTTACCGTGGCCAGTAGCACCTTGCCCTTAGGCTTGATGCCGCTCCGGGCTAGGTAAGGCCCCAGTATTTCCATAGCCACCCCCACCGCCTCGGCTGAAGCCAGCATATCGGGGATGTAGTATTCCTTCTGCTCAAATTTCTGCCCCACCAGGTTCATGGCCTCGGTCAGCCCTTTATTAATTATATCCCGGACATCCAGACGCTTAGCCAGAGCTTTCTCGATAAGCTCGGTCACTCCGGGCCGGCCTACCAGACCTTCGTCCAGACCCTCGTCATCCTGGGTCACCCTCCCCTGGATAACGTTCTCCCGAATTAAGCTTATTATATCCTCAGTCATTATATATTCCCCTAATTACCAGTCTATCTCAATCCACGATGCCTTTTATCTCTGAGAGTATATCTTGTCTTACTGCGGTGGGCAACTGGTATTTATGCTCCGCGATAAGCCGCTTCACTATTTCACCCGCTGTCTGCCAGGTAGCTTTACCCCCCCTGGCCTCCCACTTCTCCCGGCTGTTCCGGTCGCTTAAAGAAGGCTGGTAATGCTCGCGACGCATAAAGCGTCTGGTATGCTTGGCGGCGACGAAATTACCCCCCGGCCCCACCTCCTTGATGAGGTCAAAGGCAAGGGTATCATCGTTGACCTTAATACCGTCAACCGCCCTCATAACCATGCCCAGTATCTCGTTATCAATAACGAACTTCTCGTAACACGCCGTCAGGGCAAAATCCATCATCCCGGCGGCATCGTGGATAAAATTGGCGCCGGCCAGGGCGCAGAGGAGATTACTTATCGCCGACTCATAGCCGCTCTGGGCATCCAGCACTTTAGAATCGGTCATACCGCCGGTAGCGTAGAAGGGAAGATGATAAAACTGCGCCATCTGGGCACCGGCCGCGTTTAACATCCCCATCTCCACCGAACCGGCCAGATACTTAAGGTCTCTGAGGTCGGTGTTGGTCGCCACCGAGCCGAATATAACCGGTGTCCCCGGCTTAACTATCTGGGTGAGCATAACCCCCATTAGCGAGTCCGCCGTCTGAATCACCAGGTTACCGGCAAGCGTTACCGGCGAGGTCGCCCCGCACAATGGCTCAGCCGGACATACCAGAGGGATACCCCTCTTAGCAATCTCAATTACCAGGTCACCGTAATTGGCGTCCATCTTAAGGGGGCTTATACTGCAGGCTATCATGGAAATGAGGGGGCGCTTGAGCAGTTTTTCGGCGGAACCAGCCGCAATCTCCGCCATCCGTAGCACCTGTTTAATCCCGTCCAGGGTATAAACCCCTCCCATGATGTGCTTGGTGGTATTGTCCAAACCGGCAAAGAATCGATTTGCATCAATCTGCTCTATTGGAAGCTCATTGGGATAGGTGGGCAGCATAAAAAGATGGATATTATCCAGGCGGTTAACCAGCCTGGCGATGCGCTTCAGGTCTTCCAGGGTAGCCGGCCGCGTCTGCTTGCTAGCCGGCTCATAGATATAGAGGGCGGTTCCCCCCGTCCCGGTATAGACCCGGTTTCCGCCCAGGAGCACGTCATGCTTCTCTTCCTGACCGCAGAGCCTGACCTCGGGCGGCGCCGTCCCTATCAGCTCCATGGCTTTCGCCTGAGGCAGGCGCACCCGCCGCTCCTCCCTATCCACCCGGGCTCCAGCCTTTTCAAAGAGCTGAAGGGCTTTCTCCGAGTTTACCTCAAACCCTACCTCCTCAACCACCGCCATTACCGTCTGGTCTATCTTGGCTATGGACTCTTCAGTTAGAGGCTGGTAACTACCACCGGCTAATCCTTTACGAATCATAACTGGATTCTATCTTCTACCTACACAATCACGTTTTTCGCAGGTCGGGCAAGGGTTATAGCTCTCCACCTTATCGGCAGGACCAATACCAATAATACCCGATATCGACTTCTGCGGAATCATCAAGCAGCCATCGGTTAAACGAACACCGGCAGTATCGCTACCCATCGCCCGGAAGACCATCCTCTGCTGGCTAACTCTCCAATCGCAATAGCCGGGGCTGAAACGCTGGCTTATACCCAGCCCATCAGCCTCCGCCTCCTTGCCCACAATATCCTGCACAACGTGGGCTAAGGTCTCAGCCGCATCCGAGCCTATGGCATCCAGCACTGCGGCCTGGACCATAAGCCCATCTCCAGACAGTTGATGGACTACTTCCCCCAGACGACCACCTACGGTAAGCACGAACACGGCAACCTTCTGGCATCGCTCCAGCAACCGGGCAATAACATTACTCCGGAAGATAACCGAACCCTCGATAAATACCCGCGAACCCCGCACCGAATTGATATCCCTGATAACATACGAATATGACGGTTCAACAAGGTGGCAAATGTTATCGGCATACTCCCTTACCAGAGACTCAACCCGCGCCGACGGCACACCATCGGTGCCGTAGCCCATACGGTTAAATACCTGTTCGGTATCAATATCAAACTCGTTTCTTATAGACGACGTAGACATATTTCGCTCCCTTTGCTTTATCAAGTTCTGGCAAGTATCAAAAAGACAGGCCAGTAAATAAACAAGAGTTAATTAATGAAAAATCAGGCGTGACAAGGAAGGCTTAGCGGGTTTAGGGTTTAAATTGGGGAGACACTAACAAGCCCTTTCACTATGGACGGGCTTATCACTCAAAAGTCAGTTTGAGGATAGAAAGTAAAGATAAAGTCCGCAACCAGTAGGTTATCTGCCTTCCCTTATAAATTTCTGCCACAGCCGAACCTCCCAGTTAAATCGGTCTTTGTCCATATTACACCATCAGCTCTCCTTTGTCCAGTGGCGGTTCGGGCACCTGTCGATATTTACTCATTGCCGGTTCCCGCACCCGTCCCCAGATGACGATAGACCGGGCCAGCGAATCGATACTGGCCGCCTCGCCCTCGGTATCTTTGCGGAAACTACCAGATAATGCTTGACAACACGGGAGGAATGCGATATCATTATTATGGTCTTATGCTCATAATAATGTCGTAACTTCTATATATTAATGAGCATTGGAATGAAACGCTGAGGTCAGAGATTTATGGGAAGACAACCGCGGTGGCGCCGGGTAGACTTTCTACCACAGGTAACCTACTTCAAGCCTGCTGGCGTGCCCCTGGCTCATCTTAAGGAAGTGCGGCTCTCTATTGAGGAGGCTGAGGCGATCCGGCTGAAGGATATAGAGGGTCTTGATCAGAAGGACTGCGCTCAGAAGATGAGGGTGTCACGCCCTACCTTTGCCCGCATACTGCTCTCAGTACGGCAGAAGATGGCTGATGCCCTGCTCAACGGAAAGGCGATGAGAATCGAAGGCGGGAACTATGAGATGGCAGTGCGCCGCTTCCGCTGCAGCAACGGTCACGAGTGGGAAGTCCCTTTCGAAGTAATGATAAAGGAGCCGCCGGAGCTTTGCCCTACCTGTAGTACGCCAGACATCATGGTACTCCGGCCCTGGAGGCCCGGCTGGGGTATGGGAGGCCGGGGCAGGCGGGTAGGGGGTAAGCCGTGGCAGCAGTAGCAAGTATGAAAATCCTTGAGGATTTGATATCAGCGCTGAACACGGAGGCGAAGGTGAGGGACATTCGCATGGGTCTCTTTCACACCGCGGTTTTGACTCGTAACTGCGGGCTGGCGGCGACACTCCCCCGTGATGCCCTCCAGCAGGAACAGCCGTCGGTCAGAGAGCCGGGGCACCTCGTTGACAAAGAAGCGCTGGCACTTGCCAGGATGGCCTATTCAGAGAGCTTACTTCAAGCAGCCATCGGCATGGCAGCGATTAACTCGCTGCTTGAGGTTAATGATGGGGAGTGCCTGGAACTCAATGCCGGCGACCTCATTGCCGAGAAGGGAAAGGGTAAGAAAGTGGCCATTGTGGGGCATTTTCCCTTTATTCCCAGGCTGCGGGAGATAGTAAAGGAACTTTGGGTGATTGAGAAAAACCAGCGTGAGGGCGACTTCCCCGAGGTTGAGGCAGAAAATCTTATCCCTCAGGCCGACGTTGTCGGCATAACCGGCACTGCTTTTACCAACCACAGTATTGAGGGGCTGCTCAGGCTATGCCGCCCTGAAGCCTATGTGGTCATACTCGGGGACACCGCTCCCCTCTCCCCAGTTCTCTTTGACTATGGTATTGATGCCATATCCGGCACCAAGGTGATCGACCCGGAGCTGGCTCTGCGCTTCGTGAGCCAGGGAGCAACCTATCGGCAGATTAAAGGAATTCGCAAGCTAACTATGGTGAACTAGCTGCGGAAGGAGGTAAAAATATGTATAACAGATCAGGACGAGGCAGAGGTTTTGGACGAGGTTCGGGCGGTGGTATGGGCTTCGGTTTCCGGGGCGCCTCCCCTCCCTGGCCATATGTAGGCCTGGGTAGAGGAGGCTTACCCAGATGCGGTTACTTCTTTAGTGGCGCCGGTGCGTCGGCACCGTGGCCATATCAACCACCAATCTTCCCCCCGGGAATGCCAGCTACTCCTGGGTATGAGCCATATGCGCCCGAGATGACCAAAGATGAGGAACTCAACTACCTGAAGGACCAAGCGGAGGCAATAAAGGGTCAACTGGGGGAGATTGATTCCAGGATGCATGACCTGGAAGCTGAAAAGTAAAACACAGATAACGCATGAAGTAAAGGAGGTGCATTATGCCAGGATTTGATGGTACTGGCCCTCGTGGGATGGGCCCAATGACTGGAGGCGGCAGAGGTTTCTGCGCTATCCCACTACGCTCAGGGCGGCCGGCATACGCCGGGACGCGATTCTACAGGCCATACACCCCTCCCTACCAAGGGGCGTATAGTTTCGGGCCCTTTGCTCCGGGAATGACCCGTGAGCAGGAGTTAGAATCCTTAAAAAACGAGTCCCAAGCCCTGAGGGATGGGCTTAAGGAACTGGAAACAAGAATAGCGCAACTATCAGCGAGCAAATGAAATAAGGAGGAGATATGAAGATTGCGATTACAGCTACCGGCTCCACCCTTGATGCTGAGGTAGACCCGCGGTTCGGGCGGTGCCAGTATTTTATCATTGCCGACCCGCAAACGATGGAGTTCGAGGCGGTGGATAACTCCAGTGCCATGGCGGCAGGCGGAGCCGGTATCGCGGCTGCCCAGATGATTGCCGATAAAGGTATAGAGGCAGTCCTAACCGGCAACTGTGGCCCCAATGCTCATCAGGTGCTATCCGCTGCCGGGATCCAGGTGATAACCGGCGTTTCCGGGAAGATAAAGGATGCCGTCGAAGGCTACCGGGCCGGTAAGTTCAAGACGAGCTCCCAGCCCAATGTGCCCGACCACTTTGGTATGGGTGCTGACCCCGGTATGGGTGCTGACCCCGGTATGGGCGGAGGTATGGGTAGAGGTATGGGCGGTGGCATGGGTAGAGGTATGGGCGGTGGCATGGGCGGAGGTATGGGCATGGGGTCTGGCATGACCCCACCTGTAAGCCAAGCTCCCCAGCAACAAAACCCGGAGCAGGAGCTAGAGATGCTCAAAGCCCATTCACAGGCACTGGCTCAACAGCTAACCGATATCCAACGGCAGATTGACGAGCTAAAGAAAAAGAAAAAATAGAGAAAAATACCGGAGGTGTAACCATGCCTAGAGGAGACGGAACCGGACCTCCCGGGGGCGGCGGCCAAGGTACAGGAAGAGGTTCAGGCAGGGGTGCCGGCAGGATGAGAGGCACCCGACCCGGAGCAGGTCCGGGCGGGGACTGCGTATGCCCCAACTGCGGAGCGAGAGCCCCGCACCGAGTAGGGACACCCTGCTACAATATTAGTTGCCCCAAGTGCGGGGCAAAGATGGCCAGAGGCTAGATGATTATATCTGTTGCCAGCGGTAAAGGCGGGACGGGCAAGACGCTGGTATCCACCAGCCTTGCCCTTTCCCTAAAAGATAGCCATAAAGTCATGCTTCTAGACTGCGACGTCGAGGAGCCAAATGCCCATGTCTTTCTAAAGCCAGCGATTGCCAGCAGTGAAGCGGTTTCCATCCCGGTGCCAAAGGTAGATGAAACCAAGTGTACTCACTGCGGTGAGTGCGCCGAGGTCTGCGCCTATAACGCCATTGCAGTGACCAAGCAAAAGGTGCTCATCTTCCCCGAGCTCTGCCACGGCTGTGGCGCCTGTAGCTATCTCTGCCCGGAGAAGGCTATATCAGAAGAGCCCCGGGAAATAGGCGTGGTGGAGTGGGGGCAAGCGGATGGCCTGGAGTTTGTTCACGGCAAGCTCACCGTCGGCGAGGCAATGGCGCCACCGATTATCAGGAAGGTGAGAGAGCATTTCAATAGCGATGGCGTAGTTATCGTTGATATCCCGCCGGGAACGTCCTGCCCTGTGGTGGAGGCAATCAAGGATAGCGACTTCTGTCTCCTGGTAACCGAGCCGACGCCATTCGGGCTTAACGACCTTGTCCTTGCCGTGGAAACGGTGAGGGAGCTCAACATACCCTGTGGTATTGTCCTCAACCGCGCCGGTGTCGGCGATGCCGGGGTAGAAGAATACTGTCGCAAAGAGAACATACCCATTTTGCTCACCATACCCCTGGATACCGAGATTGCCCGCCTGTACTCTAATGGAGTGCCACTGGTTGAGGGTATGCCGGAGTGGAAGGATAGCTTCCGTAAGCTTTTTAATAGGATTAAAGGAAATAGTAGATGAAAGAAATCGTAGTCTTAAGCGGTAAAGGGGGCACCGGCAAGACCAGCGTTGTTGGCTCGCTGGCGGCTCTAGCAGAAAGAAAAGTGCTTGCCGACTGCGATGTGGATGCTGCTGACCTCCACCTTCTGCTCAGCCCTTCGGTGAAACAGGAAACCGAGTTCTGGAGCGGGCAGGTAGCCCAAATTGACCCGGACAAATGCACCCAGTGCGGCCTGTGCCAGGACCTGTGCCGCTTCGATGCCATCAGGGATTTTGAAGTTGACCCCGTCTCCTGTGAAGGCTGCGGCTTTTGCTTCCATATCTGCCCGGATGAAGCGATAACCGTGAAAGAAAATCTCTCGGGCCACTGGTTTATCTCTGATACCAAGTATGGCCCTCTGGTGCATGCCAGGCTGGGAATCGCCCAGGAGAACTCAGGGAAACTGGTAGCCCAGGTGAGGCAGCAGGCAAGAAAAGTTGCCGAGGAGCGGAATCTAGGCTATATTATAAGCGACGGCCCGCCGGGTATCGGCTGCCCGGTAATCTCATCCCTGTCCGGAACCAGCCTGGCGCTACTGGTCACTGAACCCACACTTTCGGGAATGCACGACCTGGACAGAGTCCTGGACGTGTGCCGGCATTTTGACATCCCGGCCCTGGTATGTATCAATAAGTACGATATTAATGAGGAAAACAGTCGCCAGATTGAAAGTCACTGCCTCAGCCAGGGAATAGAGGTGGTCGGGAGGATTCCCTTTGATAATGTGGTCACCGAATCAATCGTCAAAGGGATACCGGTAGTCGAATATTCCAGCGGCATTGTCACCCGGGAGATAGAAAAAATGTGGCAAAATATCTCGGAACGGTTAGCCAGGAACTAAGGGGGTATAGAAGCCGGAGGGCTTGAGTAGATGGCTATGGAGAAGCTGGCAAAAGAATTTATGGCGCAAAAGAGGTTCGCCCTGGTTGGCGCCACCAGCAACACCAGCAAGAACGGCTACCGGATATTTAAGAACCTGAGCCGCCGCGGCTATGAGGTCTACCCGGTAAATCCGGGTCTTCAGGAACTGGAGGGGGTTGAATGTTATCATAGTCTGGCTGACATTCCGGTCAGGGTTGATGTGGTTGACTTTGTGGTGCCGCCCCAGGTGACCGAGGCCATTCTTAAGGAGTGCAAACGACTGGGGCTGGATCGCATATGGCTCCAACCCGGCTCCGAAAGCGAGGCGGCCATCGCCTTCTGCCATGAGAACAAGCTAAAGGTGGTTCATGACATCTGCGTGATGTCGAACTAAACCAGTAGATTGGGAGGTTACTATGAGATATGCAGTACCGGTAAGCGGCGGGGTTTTATCGCCGCACTTTGGTCATTGTGAACATTTTGCCCTGATAGACGTTGACGAAGATAAAAAGGAAATAACCAGCAAAGAGCTTGTCCCTCCACCGGGGCACGAACCGGGCGTGCTTCCGCAATGGCTGGCTGAGCAGGGCGTCTCCTTTGTGATTGCCGGCGGCATGGGCTCCCGTGCCCAGAGTCTTTTCCAGCAAAACAACATTGGGGTTATCATCGGTACCATGGAAAACGACCCCGAGAAGGCGGTGCTGAGCTACCTTGATGGCAAACTGGCTACCGGGGATAACATTTGTGACCACTAGGTCGCTAGACGGAGGACAGATTTTATGTTAAATGAGGATCAGATAAAGCAGAGCCTCGAGGCTGTACTGGTGCCTGATGTCAGGCGCAGTATAGTCGGGCTGAATCTCGTCCGCGAGATTACTGTCTCTGATGGCAAGGTCAAGGTCAACCTGGCCTCAGCGGCACTGAGTGAAAGTGCCCAGGACTGGGTCAGTACCAAAGCCAGGGAAGTTATTGGAAAGCTACCTGAAGTCAAAGAGGTAACGGTAGAATTCAGCGAGGCAAAACCATCCGAGGTGAACAAAATCAGTTATATTATCGCCGTTATGAGCGGTAAGGGTGGCGTGGGCAAGTCACTGGTGGCCGGCCTCAGCGCCGTTTCCCTTAAGCGGCAGGGCTACGAGGTCGGCATTCTGGATGCCGATATAACCGGCCCCAGCATACCCAAGATGTTTGGCATCAATGACCGGCCCACCGGCAGCGCTAGCGGCATTCTACCGGTACTGTCCAGATCAGGTATTGAGGTAATGTCCATTAATCTTCTCCTGCCCAGCGAGGATGACGCCGTCATCTGGCGGGGTCCCCTGATTGCCAACACTATCAAGCAGTTCGGTGAAGACGTGCTCTGGGGCAAGCTGGACTATCTGATCATAGACCTGCCTCCGGGTACTGCGGACGCTCCGCTCACGGTGATGCAGTCCTTCCCGATTTCGGGGGTAATTATTGTTTTTACGCCGCAGGACCTGGTCGAGATGATAGTTAAAAAGGCAGTAAACATGACTCAGAAGATGGGGAAACGAATTCTGGGCGTAGTGGAGAACATGAGCTACCTCTATGTGCCGGAAATAGACAAGAAGATTGAAATCTTTGGTAAAAGCCGGGCGGAACAGATGGCCAGCACCGCCGGTGCACCGTTACTGGGGCAGTTGCCGATAGACCCGGAACTGGCCAAGCTCTGTGACGAGGGCGGCATAGAACGCTATAACGGTGAGATTATGACTACCCTGGGTAAGGCCATAAATCAGGCTATATCAGCCAAGGTCAAATGAGATAGGAGCGAAGGCAATGTCTTCATCATGGGAGCAGTTTGAGGAACTGGTTAAGCAGGAAATGAGAAAGGTATACTCAGAAGCCGCCATCGAGCACGGCATGAACCCGAGAAACCTGGGAGAACTGGAGGATGCCGATGGCTTTGCTAAAGTGATCGGCCCCTGCGGTGATACCATGGAGATATGGCTCAAGGTAAAGGACGGTACTATTGCCCAGGCCACCTTTTTAACTGACGGCTGTGGAACGTCCATCGCCTCAGGCAGCATGACTACCGAGATGGCCAAGGGGAAAAGCATTGCTGAAGCCCGGAAGATAAGCCGGGAGAATGTCCTGAATGCCCTGGGAGGGCTACCCCAGGAAAGCGAACACTGCGCCCTTCTGGCTGCCAATACGCTAAAAGAAGCTATAAAAGACTATTTGGCAATGAAGAAAGAACCGTGGAAGAAAGCCTACCACAAACATATTGGCCACTAGAGGTGCAGCGCAGTGGCTAATTCTATTATCTATGGCCCGGTTCCATCCTGGAGGCTGGGCAGGTCACTAGGTATCGATCTCCTGTCTACCAAGGGAAAGACATGCTCATTTGATTGTGTCTATTGCCAGTTGGGGATGACGGTTCACCCCGAGGTGGAACGTAAAGAGTTTGTCAGCCTGGATAGGCTTGCCCGAGAGTTGAAAGCAGTAGAAGGTATTGCCGCCGATTATGCTACCTTCTCCGGGATGGGTGAGCCGAGCTTGGCATCCAACCTTGGCGAGGCAATAAAGCTGGTGAAATCAACCCTAAAACTACCGGCGGCGGTTCTTACTAATTCTTCCTTAATACCCAGAGAAGACGTACGCCACGAGCTTGCCCTGGCTGATGTGGTTGTAGCCAAGGTTGATGCGCCGACTGAGGAGATTTTTCGTAAAATCAACCGTCCTATCGGAAGTCAAACACTGGCTGGAATCCTGAAAGCGCTTCAACTCTTCAGAGAAGAGTACCATGGGAAGCTCGCTCTCCAGATGATGTTCGTTGAGGCAAACAAGGACTACGCTGCGGGCATGGCAGAAATAGCCGGGCAGCTTTCTCCCGATGAAGTACAAATAAATACGCCTCTGCGTCCCTGTGGCGTGAGTCCATTGTCACCTGAGGATTTAGCTGCTATAGAGCGGGAATTCAGCAATTTTCAGAATGTGTTTACGGTATATGGGGCATTAAAGCCGGAGGTTATGCCGTTTGATTTAGCGGAAACACTACGGCGCCGCCCCAAGCTCTAGCAGCCTTGTATGGCCGGGGCATATTGCTCATATTAGCAGACCCCTGGCAGATATCAGGGATTAGACTGTTTATTGGACTAATAACGCGGAATATTGGGAAGTGTATTTAATGTTGAAATATCAGGCGCTTAGGCCGGGTTGAGGAGTATGAACACCAGCACTAAGGATAAAATAAGAAGAATCTATAAAGCTCTGCCCAGGATGAATTGCGGGCGCTGCGGATTCGAGAGTTGCGGGAAGTTTGCCCGGGCTGTCGCCGAGGGGAGAGCTTCGCCTTTCGGTTGCTGGCAGGACCCATGGGCAGGTTACACCATAAGTGAAATTGTCGGACTGAAGGTACCGGCATACCGTTACGGATTGCAGCCTGCTTCCCTTCCCAAGCCGGGGATTGGTGCTTCACCAGGGGCCCTGGGACAGGAGATACGGAGGCTATCCAAGCACGTGGATGATATCCTGGTCAGGATTGAAAAACTGAGAGCAGGGGTGTAATGGGGCAAGCAAGGGGGAAGCAAATGAGGATTTGCATTATAGGCACTGGTGATGCTGGCGCCACGGCAGCAAACCAAATCCGCCGCCTGGATGGCGAGGCGCAGATTGACACCTTCAGTCGAAGAGCCGAGCTTGGTATCCCCCCATGCGAGATGCCTCTGGTCATTGGCGGAGATATTGCCAGCAGAATGCCGCTCGTCAAACTGGTGCAGATTGATGGCTGCCACTCACCCCATGTCCAGGAAGACCATCTGGCGGTGCCAATGCACCGTTTGATAGATAAGCTAGGCTGAAGGCTTGCCCGTAATGTGATCCCCGGCGTTAGCAACACGTATATTAACTACAGCCCCCCCCAGACTAAGAAAAGACCTTATTCGCTATTCCCCGCTGAGGCTTATCAGTAAAAAAAGAACCGCCCAGGCAGGGGAGAAACCCGCCCAGGCGGGGGAGAATCTGGTGGAGACGGGGGAGAGTCGAACTCCCCGTCCAAGAGAAGCTGCCCAGAATATACTACAAGCTTAGTCAGCACTTTAATCTCGCCGGGCTAACCTCCGCTGACCGAGTTTAAGCCAGGCCAGTCGATATCTCTTTCACCACCCTTATCAACATCAGGATGGCGGCACCTCAATTTAACGTCGCCCGCTCCCAACCCATTGAGGACAGGTCAGGCTGAGCGCACAACCTATATTTAACTAGGCTGCGTAAGCGAATTCAGGTTCGCCAATTGTTTTTTTCCGCCGGTTTTATGAGGTTAGCGGCACCTCAGCTTGCAATCCTGTAACCTACTTCCCCTGTCGAACCCGCGCGTCCCCCTGTTCAATTGTTAAAGTCCAGACCAGCTACCTCCTCCCCACATTCCGCCCCTTAATAGCCCGATCAATCTCCCTCTCCGTCTCACGGCGGGCTATAGCTTGCCGCTTATCATAAAGCTTTTTACCCCTGGCCAAGGCCACCTCGACCTTTGCCAAGCTACCCTTAATATATAGCCTTAGGGGAAGCAAAGTAAAGCCCCTCTCCTGCACCTTGCCGGTAAGGCTGGCAATCTGCTTGCGATGAAGCAGCAGCTTTCGGGGTCGGGTTGGCTGGTGACTCATATAGCTGCCGGCGTCATAGCGGGCTATGTGAGCATTCAGCAGCCACAATTCCCCGGCCTCAGGTTTTACATAGGCATCAGCCAGGCTTACCCTGCCGGCCCTGATGGATTTTATCTCGGTGCCGGTAAGGACGATGCCGGCTTCCATGCTATCGCCGATATGGTAATTATGATATGCCTTCCGGTTAGTAGCTGATGTCTTTATGGTCACTATTAATTATATCACACGCAATTGAGATTGTTTATCAAGCTATATTGTTGCCAACGAGCCAGTATGCTATACTGTTAAACTGACTATAAATGCTAGCTTAATAGCTAAGAAAGGGGTTAAAAGCTTGCCAAATACTACTACTATCAAGGAGCTTTTAGAAGCCGGGGCGCACTTCGGGCACCAGACCAGCCGCTGGCACCCGGCGATGAAGAGATACATCTTCACCAAGCGCAACGGCATTCACATCATTGACCTGGAACAAACCACGGCCATGCTCGACAAAGCCTGCAACTTTATTCAGCAGATAGCCGCCGAAGGCGGCACCGTCCTCTTTGTCGGCACCAAAAAGCAGGCCCAGGAGTCAATAGAACTGGAGGCACAGCGCTGCGGCATGTTCTACGTTAACCAGCGCTGGCTGGGAGGGGTGCTGACCAACTTTGCCACCATCCAGTCCCGCATAGACTACCTGGTCCGCCTGGAAGACCAGCAATCCAGGGGAGAATTTGAGCGCCTGCCTAAAAAGGAAGCGATGAAGCTGGGGGAGAAAATTCAGCGTCTCAACCGGAATATGGGCGGTTTTAAGGAGATGACCAAGCTGCCGGATGCCCTCTTTATTGTCGACCCCATCAAAGAAAAGATTGCCCTGGCCGAAGCCAAACGGGTGGGAATCCCGGTGGTAGCCATAGTTGATACCAACTGCAACCCGGCCAATATTGACCACCCCATTCCCGCCAACGACGATGCCATCAGAGCCCTCAAGCTGATATGCAGTAAAATCGCCGATGCCGTCATCGAGGGCAAGACCGGCGATGCGACGGCTATGGAAGAGGGCATTACGCTGCCGGAGGGCATGGAAATCGGCAAACCGCTTATTTTCACGCCTGACGATGAAGCCAAGGACGAAGCCAAGAAGGAGGAAGCTTGAACGTCACGGCAGCCATGGTAAAGGAGCTAAGAAACCAGTCAGGCGCCGGCATTATGCAGTGCCGCAAGGCTCTCATGGAATCCGATGGAGATAACGGAAAAGCGCTTGAGATTTTAAAGCAACAGAGTCTATTCAAGGCGGCTAAAAAGGCGGAGCGCCCGACTGCTGAAGGCTTAATTGAAACCTATATCCACACCGCCGGTCGGGTGGGCGCCATGGTTGAGCTAAACTGCGAGACCGATTTTGTCGCCCGCACCGACGAGTTCAAGCAGCTGGCTCACCACCTGGCAATGCAGGTAGCCGCCATGAACCCAAAGTTCATCACCGAGGAAGAGTACAAGCCGGAAACTGAGGACGAACCCCAAAACGCCTGCCTGCTGCTTCAAGCCGATATCAAGGAACCGGATAAGACGATAAAGGAAATTATTATCGAAACCATCGCCAGGACAGGGGAAAATATCAAAGTAAGCCGGTTTATACGATTCGAACTAGGCGAACAATAATGGCAAAAATAAGCGCCGCCAAATACAAGCGCGTCCTGCTCAAACTCAGCGGTGAAGCCTTCAGTGGCGGAGCCTCCTATGGCATTGATCCCGCTACCCTGGCCAAGGTAGCCAGGCAGATTAAGCAGGTGATAGAAATGGGGGTAGGTGTCGGCATTGTGGTTGGTGGCGGCAACATCTGGCGCGGGGCTAAGGCGGAGGCAAAGGGCATGGACCGGGTCACCGCCGACTATGCCGGGATGCTGGCCACGGTAATAAACGCCCTGGCTCTCCAGGATTCTCTGGAGAGAGAAGGCGTAACCACCAGAACTCAGTCAGCCATAGGCATTCAGGAGGTAGCCGAACCCTATATCCGGCGCCGCGCTATTCGCCACCTGGAGAAAGGCAGGGTTGTTATCTTCGCCGGTGGCACCGGCAACCCCTACATGACCACTGATACCGCCTCAGCGCTGCGAGCCATAGAGATTGAGGCTGAGGTACTGCTTATGACCAAGCACAATGTCGATGGCATCTACAACGCCGACCCCCTCAAAGACCGCAGCGCCAGGAAGTTTGACAAGCTCAGCCATCTTGAAGCGCTCAATATGCGTCTGGAGGTAATGGATGCCACCGCCCTCTCCCTCTGTCTGGAAAACAAGCTGCCGATAATTGTCTTCGACCTCCAGACTCCCCAAAGCCTGGAACTGGCGGTATCCGGTGAAAAGATAGGCACCCTGGTCAACAGCGGGAGCTAACATGGTCAATCAAGCTCTATGGAATATCGAGGAAAAGATGAAAGCCTCAGCCGGGGGCTTGAAGGTAGAGCTGGCCAGCATCCGCACCGGGCACGCCTCGCCGGCCTTAATTGAACACATCAAGGTAGACTATGCCGGCGTTCCCACCCCCCTCAACCAGATAGCCGCTATCTCCGCCCCCGAAGCCAGTCTCATCGTCATCCAGCCGTGGGACCGGAACACCATACCCAACATAGAGAAGGCAATCCTCAAGTCTGACCTGGGGCTAAATCCGGTATCCAGCGGCAATTTACTTCGGTTGAACCTGCCCCCTTTAAGTGAAGAGCGGCGGCAGGAGCTGACCAGGACGGTGCGAAAGCGGGGGGAGGAGAGGAAGATAGCCGTACGCAACCTCCGGCATGAGGCGATGGGTGAGTTAAAGGAGCTGGAGAAAAACAAGGAGATATCACAGGACGAGCATAAGCGCGCCCTGGAGCAACTGCAGAAGCTTACCGACGGCTTCATCGCCGAAATCGAGCAGATAGCCCGGAATAAAGAAGCCGAACTCATGGAGGTCTAGCCGGCTACACGCCGGGGGCGATTGGCTCGTACCCCGATTATTCAGTTAGTATGAGTGGTAAAATGGCAGCTACCCAGCCGACGGAGAAAAAACTTACTCGCCCGCCCGACCACGTAGCCATTATTATGGACGGTAATGGCCGGTGGGCAAAACAGCACAACCTGCCCCGGTTCGAGGGGCACCAGGCGGGGGTGGAGAATATGTACTCGGCCATCGAGTATTTCAGCCAGCTCAAGGTGAAGTACCTCACCCTCTACGGTTTTTCCACGGAAAACTGGAACCGCCCGGAAGAGGAGATTAACGGCCTGCTCGAACTGTTGCGAGAGGTAATAGACGAGGAGGCCCTCAAGCTTCACCGCAAGGGGGTCAGAATTCGCCACCTGGGGCAACCCGAGCGGCTCCCCCGGAATCTACAGATAGCCATAAACAAAATTGTAGACCTGACCAAAAACAACACCGGGCTGAATTTTAGCTTCGCCTTTAACTATGGAGGGCGCACCGAGATTGTCGACGCCGTCCGCCGCCTTATCGCCGAAGGCATACCGGCGGAAAAAATCGATGAAAAATTGTTCAGCCGCTATCTCTACACCACTGATTTACCCGAAGTAGACCTGGTCATCCGCACCGGCGGCGAACTCCGCATCAGCAACTTTCTCATCTGGCAGGCGGCCTACAGCGAATACTACTTCACTGATGTTCTATGGCCCGACTTTGATAAGAAAGAGATTGACCAGGCACTGCTGGCCTACAGCCAGAGGCAGAGGCGCTTCGGCGGATTATAATTAAAGCATGCTAAAGCAAAGGGTTATCACCGGGCTGTGGGGTATTCCCCTCTTAATCGCCGCCGTCTGGTTTTCAAGGCCAGACTATTTTTTCCCCTGGTTCACCATCCTGGTAGCTATCTTGGGACTGCTGGCAGTCTATGAATTCTATAAAATAGTGGCCGGAAAGGTGCCGCCGCTCATCTACTTCGGGCTTGTCTGGACGCTGCTATTTATCATCAGCCCCCACTACAGCTATGCCCCCACCCTGCCAATACTCCTGACCTCAGCCGTGGTGTTCTCCCTGCTCTGGCTGCTGGTGCGCCCCAAGAAAGAAGGAGCTTTTCTGGGCTGGGCGTGGACCATAGCCGGCATTGTCTATATCGGCTGGCTGCTGAGCCACCTGGTAGCATTAAGAGGTCTGGATGACGGCCGCAACTGGGTATTCCTGGCTCTGCTGGTTAACTTCGGCTCGGACACCGCCGCCTATTTCACCGGCCGGGCGCTGGGACGGCACAAACTGGCCCCCAATATCAGCCCCGGCAAGACCTGGGAAGGAACGATAGCCGGTATTCTGGGGGCTATTATCATCAGCCTGCTGTTTATTATACCCTCGCCGCTCAGCCTGCCCCTCGGTTACGGGCAGGCAATACTACTCGGCTTACTTATCAGTGTCTTTGGCCAGCTCGGCGACCTCGTCGAATCCCTGCTCAAGCGCAATATGGGGGCAAAGGACTCCGGCAGGCTGTTTCCCGGCCACGGCGGGGCCCTGGACAGGATAGACAGCGTTGTCTTTGCCGGCGTGGTAGTATACTATTACGTTATATGGGTGATATAAAACGGGTAGCCGTTCTCGGTTCAACCGGCTCCATCGGCCGTCAAACACTGGAAGTAATCGGCGCCCTGCCCCACCACTTTAGCGTCATCGGGCTGGCCGCCGGCCGGAACACCGCTTTACTAGCCAGACAAATAAGCCAGTTCCAGCCCAGGTTTGTCCACTCCCAGGATAACACCCCCCCCACCAGCGCTAAATACGAGTTTCTATCGCTGGAAGAAATGGCCAGCCACCCCGAAGTAGACATCGTGGTCATGGCCACCTCGGGGAAATGGGGGCTAAAGCCGACACTGGCGGCGGTAAAAGCCGGCAAGCGGGTTGCCCTGGCCAATAAGGAATCGCTGGTCATGGCCGGAGAGATTATCACCCGGGAGGCCAGGCTAAGCGGGGCGCAAATCAGGCCCGTGGACAGCGAACACAGCGCCGTCTGGCAGTGCCTGGAGGGTGAAAAACAAAAGGCGGCACGGATTATCCTCACCGCCTCTGGGGGTCCCTTCCTCCACTATTCCATACCCCAACTGACCAAAGTCACCCCGGAGCAGGCACTTAAACACCCCTCATGGCGGATGGGGCAAAAGGTCACCATTGACTCGGCCACATTGATGAACAAGGGGCTGGAGGTAATCGAAGCCCGCTGGCTCTTTGACATGGCCTTCGATAATATCAGGATTCTGGTCCACCCCCAGAGCATCATCCACTCTATGGTTGAGTTTGCCGACGGCTCGGTAAAAGCCCAACTGGGTCAGCCCGACATGCGCCTGCCCATTCAGTACGCCCTCACCTACCCGGAGCGACTGGAAAACCCCCGGCTCCCCCGGCTCGACTGGGACAACATCAAAGAGCTTAACTTTGAGCCTCCCGATTTTGACAGCTTCCCCTGCCTCAAGCTGGCTATAGAGGCGGGTAAGAAGGGCGGAACCTATCCGGCGGTGCTCTGCGCCGCCGATGAAACCGCCGTTGAACTCTTCTTATCCAAAGACATTAAATTCACCGATATCGCCCGGCTGGTCGGGCAGGCGGTAGAGGAGCATAAATCCACCGCCCACCCCACCCTAGAGGAAATTCTGGCGGCTGATACTCAAGTCAGAGAAAAGGTTAAAGAGATGGCCGGTGATAACCTGTGAGCATGATAATCACCATATTAATCTTCCTCGGCATCCTGGCGGTGCTCATCCTCGCCCACGAGCTGGGGCACTTCGCCACGGCTAAAGCCTTCGGCGTAAGGGTGGACGAATTCGGCCTGGGCTTCCCTCCCCGCTTAATCGGGATAAAAAGGGGGGAAACGACATATTCACTCAACGCCGTACCGCTGGGCGGCTTTACCAAAATGGCCGGCGAGGAAGACCCCGACGTGCCCAGAAGCCTGGCCAGCAAGAGTGTCGGCGCCAGGGTGATAGTTCTCAGCGCCGGCTCAATAATGAATTTCCTGCTGCCCGTACTGCTGTTTTCCATCGCCTTCATGGTCCCCCACAATGTGGTCACCGGCGATGTGGTAGTGGAAGAAGTAGCCCCAAATTCACCGGCGGCGGCAGCCGGCATTGAGACCGGGGATATTATCCTCAGCCTTAATGATAAGCCGGTGAATAGTATCGGCGACCTGAGCACCTATACCCAGCTTAAGCTGGGTCAAGAGGTCAACCTGGCGGTCAGGCACAGCGACGCCACGTTAGAGGAATTGCAGCTGATACCCCGGTGGAAGCCTCCGCCGGGTGAGGGGGCGATGGGTATTACCATCAGCATGCCGGATGCGGTTATTATCAGCCAGAGCTACCCCTTCTGGGAAGCGATACCCATGGGCGTCAGTGAATGTATAGAGACCTTTATCATCTTCAAGAACGAGATATTAAAGTGGTTTATCGGGGCTACCCCTGTTCAACTAACCGGGCCGGTGGGCATCGCCCAGCTGACGGGAGAGGTAGCCAAAGCCGGGCTTAGCCCGCTCTTACTATTTGCCGGCTTTATCAGCATAAACCTGGCTATCATCAATATCCTCCCCCTCCCCGCCCTGGACGGGGGCAGAATCGTGTTTGTCCTGCTGGGGTGGGTACGGCGGGGCAAGCGCATTTCTCCCAAGACAGAAGGGCTGGTGCATGCCATCGGCTTCGCCCTGCTGATAGCCGCCATGATAGCCCTTACCTACCAGGATATTATCCGCATTATAGCCGGGGAGAGCTTAATACCATGAACCGGCAAGGGCTTAACCCAATATCGGGAAAGTTAGGGTGCTAAAAGGGAGTCAAAGAGGGGCTTCGCCCCTCTTTAAAAAATTACCTTCCCCCTTTCCTTGATAGGAGAGGGGGATACAGGGGGTGAGGTAGATAAAGCCATGAAACCACGGCGAAAATCTAAACCGATTCAAATCGGCGGGGTAACCGTCGGCGGTGACGCCCCTATCGTGGTGCAGTCCATGACCAATACCGATACCCGCGATGTCAGGGCAACCATTAACCAGATAAAGGAGCTTGAGGACTGCGACTGCGAGCTGGTACGGCTAGCCGTGCCCGATATGGAAGCCGCCGAGGCAATATCACCCATCAAAAAGGGCGTTACCATCCCCATCATCGCCGATATTCACTTCGACTACCGCCTGGCCCTGACGGCGCTGGTGGCCGGGGTTGACGGATTACGCCTGAACCCGGGCAATATCGGGGAGCCGGAGAAGGTTAAAAAAGTAGCCTCCGCCGCTAAAGAACGGGGTGTCCCTATCCGCATCGGGGTAAACGCCGGCAGCCTGCCCAAGCCCAAGAACCCCAGGCTCTCTATCGCCGGGCAGATGGTAGCGGCGGCTCTGGAGCAGGTAAAACTGCTGGAAAGCTTAGAATTCGACCTTATAAAAGTCTCGCTCAAGGCCTTTGACGTGCCCACCACCATCGAGGCCTACCAGAAAATTGCCCCCAGGATTCCCTATCCCCTGCACATCGGCATTACCGAAGCCGGCCCCCCCCGCACCGGCATTATCCGCAGCACGGTGGGCATCAGCACCCTCTTGTATCTGGGCATCGGCGATACTATACGGGTTTCGCTTACCGCCCACCCCCGGGAAGAGGTCATCGCCGGCTACGAAATCCTCAAGAGCCTTAATCTGCGCCAGCACGGCCCAATACTGGTCAGCTGCCCCTCCTGCGGCCGGGCTGAGGTTGATATTGTGAAATTAGCTGAAGCAGTAGAGAAGGAATTATTAAAAATCACCAAACCGATAAAAGTTGCCGTGATGGGCTGTATTGTCAACGGCCCCGGTGAAGCCCGGGACGCCGATATCGGCATCGCCTGCGGCAAGGGCAGAGCCGTCTTATTTAAGAAGGGCAAGAAAATTAAGATTATAGAAGAAAAGGACTTTATAAAGGCATTGATGGCGGAGGTGGAGGGGCTTTAAGGATAGAAGGAGGGACATATGGAAGAAAGCACAGAAACAATCATAGAGCAATTTGTGGATTATCTGTTGCCTGAATTAACTCCCTATGAGTCATCTCTATACATGTATTTATTTCGTAATTCACTTTTGAGAAACGGAACTAATGAGATTAGGATTGGTAAGTGGACTATTATAGACGGGTTTTGTAAAGGGTCAAGAGGAGGAGGTACAAGTTATGCTCACGTTTCGAAAATGTTAGCAAGTCTTGAGCAAAAAGGGTGTGTCAAGGTTGGTGATACGGATAGGCTTGGAACTCTCTATGTAGTCATTCTACCAAAAGATATTCCTTTAGTAGCTAAAAAGATAGCTAGTAATATGCCCGCAAAGGCTGAAGAAGACTATTTTACCAATCAAGATAAAAGACGTGAACTATTCGAGAGGGATAAATGGATTTGTCAGTATTGTGGAGAAAAAGTTAGCCAACAGAACGCCACACTAGATCACTTTATCCCGAGAAGTAAAGGCGGAGATGACAGTAAAGAGAATCTAAGGACTTGCTGTCTATTGTGTAACAGTATAAAGTCTGGGAAAACTTACGAAGAGGCAACACCGTTTTTACTGAAAAGCATCCAAGAACGAAGAGCCAGGTCTGTTAAATAGGGAAGCCTGAAGGGGCGTTAGCCCCTTTTTTAAAAAATCCCTCCCCCTCTCCTTTGAAGGAGAGGGGGACACAGGGGGTGAGGTAGATAAAAAACTCTAAAACCACTGGAATAAACCCGCCCGATATGATTTAATATCGGGGAGTTCTTTGACTCCCCACAAAAAAGAGAAATAAGTTAGCAGGATTTTTCAAAAGCTATGCGCGTATCAAAATTATTCGGTAAGACACAAAAAGAGACGCCCGCCGAGGCGGAAACGGCCAGCCACCGGCTGCTGCTGAGGGCTGGTATGATTAACCAGGTAGCCGCCGGCGTCTACTCCTACCTGCCGCTGGGATTACGGGTGCTCAAGAAGATAGCCGGTATCATCCGCGACGAGATGGACAAAGCCGGCGGGCAGGAGTTGATGATGCCCGTCCTCCAACCCCTGGAGCTGTGGCAGGAAACGGGCAGGGACAAGGCTTTCGGCAGGGGGCTTTTCACCCTCTCCGACCGCCGGGAGCGCAGGCTGGTGCTGGGCCCCACCCACGAAGAGGTCGTTACCCGGCTGGTCGGCCACAATGTCCAGAGCTACCGCGATTTACCCCTGTTGCTGTATCAAATCCAGGCCAAGTTCCGCGATGAGCCCCGCCCCCGGGGCGGCCTGATACGGATCCGCGAATTCTCCATGAAAGACCTCTACAGCTTTGACACCGATGAAGAGGGCCTGGATAAAAGCTATAAAAAGATGCTCCAGGCGTATAAGAATATCTATACCCGCTGCGGCCTGCCCAGCCTGCAGGTTGAAGCCGACAGCGGCGCCATCGGCGGCAAGGACTCCCACGAGTTCATGGTCGTCACCGAGGACGGTGAAGACGAGGTTATCTACTGCGAAAAATGTAAATACGCCGCCAACGTGGAGAAAGCCCAGAGCGTCAAGGGCAGGGTAGAGGGGGGAGAGCCTTTACCCAGAGAAGAAGTAGCCACGCCCGGCGCCGGCTCCATCGAAGAGGTGGCCGGTTTCTTTAAAATACCCCCGAGCCATACCCTCAAAGCGGTGTTCTACATCGCCGACGGCAAGCTGGTCTTCATCGTCGTCAGGGGGGACATTGAGGTAAACGAGGTCAAGCTCAAGAACGCACTGGGCTGCACCGACCTCCGTTTCGCCACCGAGGACGAGGTTACCCAGGCCGGTATCGTTGCCGGCGCCGCCTCCCCAATCGGTATAAAGGGCTTAAAGATTATCGCCGATGACTCTATAACCTCGGGGACAAACTTTGTCGCCGGCGCCAATAAACCGGAAACCCACCTTAAAAACGTCAACTACCCCAGGGACTTTAAAGCCGACCTGGTGACCGATATCGCCCAGGCCCACGCCGGTGAGGAGTGCCCCCGCTGCGGCGGCAAGCTGTCATCCACCCGCGGTATTGAGGTGGGGCATGTCTTCAAGCTGGGCACCTTCCTGAGTGAAAAACTGGGCGCCCTCTTCATTGATGCCGACGGAGCATCACACCCCATCATCATGGGGTGCTACGGCATCGGCCTTGACCGCCTGCTGGCGGCGGCCATAGAGCTGCACCACGACGATAAAGGTATTACCTGGCCCATCTCTATCGCCCCTTATCACATCTATCTCTGCGCCCTGCATACGGAAGACCCCGATGTAGCCGCCGCCGCCGAGAAGGCCTATAACGATCTGGAGGCGCAGGGCTTAGAAGTGCTCTTCGACGACCGAGCGGAATCACCGGGGGTAAAGTTCAACGATGCCGACCTGCTGGGGATACCCATCCGGGTTACCATCAGCCCCAGAACTCTGGAGAAAAACAGCGCCGAAATCAAGAAGCGCTCGGAAAAAGAAGCCCGGCTGGTACCGCTGGAGGGAATAAGCTCAAAGCTTACAGAGCTTGTTAGCCAGGGTTTATCCGGGTTGTCTAATCCGGTTTGACAGCATAAACCTTCATGCTCAGAACCGAATTGGCGTACTCTGCCAGTCTTTCCGGCGGTATTTGTGAATCCTTGATTATTGCCGTGGGGCCACTGGCCATGCTGTCGACGGGATAGAATACCTCATCAACTATCCTGACCCCTTGAAATCCGGCTTCTTTAACAGCCTCTATATAGTCGTCCTTCATTATAGCTCCGGAAAGGCAGCCGATATACCCCGCGATAGAGTTCTTTATGGACTCCGGAAGCTCCGTCAGAACAACTATATCCGAGACCATCAGCCTGCCACCCGGTTTCAGCACCCTGAATGTTTCCTTAAAAGCCCTTACTTTGTCGGGCACAAGATTGATAACACAGTTTGAGATGACCACGTCAACCGCATTATCAGCCACCGGTAGATTCTCAATCTCTCCAAGCCGGAACTCAACATTGGCGTAGTCGCCCTGCCGGGCGTTTTCTCTCGCCTTCTCAATCATCTCCGGCGTCATATCCACGCCGATGACTCTGCCCTTATCACCAACCTTATTTGCCGCCAGAAAACAATCCAGCCCCGCCCCGGAACCGAGGTCGAGAACGGTCTCACCCCCCCTTAAAGAGGCGAGAGCCACCGGGTTGCCGCAGCCGAGACCCAGATTAGCGCCCCCGGGAATATTATCAAGTTCTTCATCTGTATAGCCAATACTCCTGCTGATGTCCTGGGCTGTATTAGCGCCTCCACAGCACGGTTTTGCCGGGCCGCAACAGGAGCTGCCCTGTTTGGCAATTTGGGCATAGCCATCTCTTACCACTTTCTTGATTTCTGTCTCTTTCACTTCAGGCACTCCCCTTTTATTTTTGTAATATCTCTCCCATTAGCGGCCCGAGCATGTCCCTCACCATATCGGTGAGATCTTCCACTTTAATCAAAGAAATACAACACACTTCCCCATCTTTTTCCCAACTGGTAACCGCTAATTTATCACCGGCGCGGATGTTTGCCTTTTCCCTCATCCCTTTGGGTAACACCATCTGACCGCGCTCATCTACGCTTACCACAGCTTCAACCTTGCAGCAACCCTTACCCATCGGCAGACAATATGCGTCCTTTTCTTTTTTGGCCATATTCTATTGCCTCACTGATTTTGCTGAAAATTCAGTATATACTGACTTTACAACACAAAACCCGGCTTGTCAAGGGCTAGTTTTCTACCCCACCCCATTTTATATCTTAACCCACCCACCAACCCTTTAAGGTAAAGAGGGGTTACACCCCTCTTAAACTCCCTGTCAGGTTGCCACCCCTTATCCCCCCACCCCCAAAGCGAGGGATTAAGGGCACAGCCCTGTAGGGTGGGAGGGTGGGAAGAAAGACAACTTTTAAAAATGGGCGGGGGATAGGCCACTAACTGAAGAGTCAGCCCCTCAGCGTAGCGCCCAGCTCTTTGGACAGCTTATCTATGATTTTCTGCTGAACCTTGTTAGCCGCTTCATCAGTTAAAGTTTTAGTTGAGGACTGGAAGGTAATTCTATAGGCCAGCGATTTTTTGTCCGCCGGCAGTTTCCCGCCGGTATACAGGTCAAAGAGGGCAACCCGGGTCACCAGGGGAAAGCCGGTCATAACATCCATCACCTGTCGGTGAGTCACGCTTAAGCCAACCACCAGGGCAATATCCCTGACCACCGCCGGAAAGCGCGAAATCGGCTGGAATAATTTATGCTCAAGGGTAAAAGGTAAAATTTCGGTCAGGTTAATCTCAAAGAGACAGGCCTTCTCAGAAAGGTCAAAGGTCTCGATTACTTTATGGTGCAGCTCCCCGACCACGCCCAGTTTTTTACCCCCGACAACTATAGCCGCCTGTTTAGCCGGGTTTAAGCTCTCGTCATCTGCCGGCTTGAAATCGGCTTCCACCCCTAAATGATGGAGCAACCCCTCAACCACCCCCTTGGCGTCAAAAAAGTCCACCGGTTCATCCCCGCCGTGCCAGGACTCGTCGAATCTGGGGCCGGCCAGCAGACCGCAGAGCATCTCCGGTTCATCGGGCAGGTCATTCGGCCGCCGCTGGTACACCCTCCCCAGCTCAAAGAGCCTGATGCCGCCCTCTTCATGCCTCCGGTTTGCCTCCAGCGCCGCCAGCAGGTTAGCCCGCAAACTGGGGCGAAGATACTCCTGCTCGGTACTCATCGGCCTCACCACCCGCAGAGGCTCCGGCTCCAGGGGGTGTGGTTGGGGCAAGAGCTTATTCATCAAATCCAGGCTGGTCAGGGAATAGGTAATTACCTCATAAAAGCCGTAGCCGGCAAGGTCGCGCCTTACCTCCTGCTTGAAACCGATGATAGGCGCCGGGTTCTGCCGGGGCACCTCCCCACCGGGCATGGTCACCGGAATCCGGTCATAGCCGATAACACGGGCGACCTCCTCCACCAGGTCCTCCGCCAGACCGATGTCGCTCCGCCAGTAGGGTGCAATGGCTTTAACCTCCGAAGCCGATTTCGCCTCCTGACAGTCAAAGCCCAGAGAAGCCAGCGCTGTTTTTATCTGCCCAAGGCTGAAATCAACCCCCAGCAGGCGCTTCACCTCCCCCGTCGAAAGCAGGATGGGCTCCGGCTCCTGCTTGCCGGGATAGACATCAACTATACCTTTAGCGGCCTTGCCATCGGCTAACTCGATAATCAACCTGGTAGCCCGCCTGAGCGCCGGTACCGTCAACTCAGGGCTGATGCCCCGCTCAAAGCGCATCCGGGCCTCGCTGGGCAAGCCCAGGGTATAACCGGTATGATAGATGCTCGGCGGATTAAAATTAGCCGCTTCCAGCACGATGGCGGTGGTCCGCCCGGTCATCTCGCTGTCAGCCCCACCCATCACCCCGGCGACGGCCACCGCCCGCTCAGCGTCGGCAATAACCAGCATATCAGGGGAAAGGGGCCTCTTCGCCCCGTCCAGGGTGACCAGGACCTCACCCTCTTCCGCCCGCCGCACGATAATCTTCCGGCCCCTGACCCGGTTATAGTCAAAGGCGTGTAACGGCTCGCCGTACTCCAGCATGACAAAGTTGGTAACATCCACCACGTTATTTATCGGGCGCATGCCGCCCGCCAGAAGCCGCTGCTGCAACCAGTGGGGGGAGGGGGCTATCTTTACACCGGTAATCAGGCTGGCGCTGTAGCGGGGGCACAGGTCGGGGGCGGTAATATCAATTGAAATCTGCTCCTCTATGGGAGCCCCCGTTTCATCGTAGCTAATATCGGGGAGGCGCACCTTCTGCCCGGTCAGGGCGGCGACCTCCCTGGCGATGCCGATTACCGACAGGCAATCGGGGCGGTTGGGGGTTACATCCAGGTCAAAGATAACATCGCCCATAAAATCAGCCAGCGGGGTGCCAACTTTAGCTTCGGCGGCTAAAACCATGATGTCCTGGTGGTAATCAGAGATGCCCAGCTCTCTCTCCGAACACACCATGCCATTGGAGGCCACCCCCCGAATATTGGCCGCCTCCAGCTGAACTATCTGGCCGCTGTGCCCGTCGATAAGCCGGGCGCCGACGCGGGCAAAGGCAACCTTATCGCCCACCTTGAGATTAGGCGCCCCGCAGACCACGGTCTGCTGCTCGGTGCCCAGGTCAACGATAGGCAGCTTAAGGCGGTCGGCATTGGGGTGGGGGTTAATGGCTAAAATCTGCCCGACAACGATGCCTTCCCAGTTACCGCCGATAACCTGCCACCCCTTGGCCTCGGTGCCGGCCATGGTCAATTTATCGGCCAGCTCAGCCGGGGATAAGTCTATATCCACATATTGCTCGAGCCACTTCAGTGAGACCTTCATTCTTTTGCCTTTAGAACTGCCTTAAAAATCTAAGGTCGCTGCCGTAGAGCAACCTGATATCATCAATACCGTAGCGGAGCATGGGCAGGCGGTCTATGCCCATGCCAAAGGCGAAGCTGGTATATTCCCTGGGGTCAATGCCGCTCCGCTCCAGCACCCGGGGATGGGTCATGCCCGCCCCCAGTACCTCAATCCAGCCGCTGTTACCGCAGAGCCGGCAGCCGGTGCCGCCGCAGACCAGGCACTCTATAGCCATCTCAACGCCCGGCTCAACAAAGGGGAAATAGTCACAGCGGAAGCGCACCTTTCTGTCTTCGCCGAAGAAACGGCGGGCAAACTCATAAAGCGTCCCCTTCAAATCAGCCATGGTGATATTTTTATCCACCGCCAGGCCGTCAATCTGATGGAACATGGGGACATGGGTAACATCACTGGCCTCGTAGCGGTAGACCTTGCCCGGCATAACCACCCTTATCGGAGGCGGCATCTGCTCCATAACCCTGGTATCCACGGCGGTGGTGTGGGTGCGCAGCAGCATATTTCTCTCGCCCTTTTCGGTCTCGGCGTCAACCCAGAGGGTAGCCATGCTGTCACGGGCCGGGTGGTGGCGGGTTATGTTTAATGCCTCAAAATTATAGTAGTCCCACTCTACCTCCGGCCCCTCCACCACCTGAAAGCCCATGGAGACGAATATGTCACATATTTCGGTTACAGTCTGGGTGAGGGGATGCAGACGGCCTGTGGGGAAATGACGTCCGGGCAGGGTAATATCTATACCCTCCTCCCCGGCGCTGGCCAGCTTCGCCTGCTTGAGAAGCCGGGCTTTTTGCTCCAGGCTCTCCTCCAGGCCGGTTTTAATCTGGTTAGACAGAGCGCCCACCTGCCTCCTCTCCTCGATGGGTAATTTAGCCAGGCCGCGCAGTATGCTGGTTAGCTGGCTCTTCTTACCCAGGTAGCGGACCCGCCAGGCTTCCAGGTCTTTGGCCTGGCTAACGGCCCCCAGCTCCTTGAGGGCGCTTGATTTTAGCTCTTTTAGCTGCTTTATCATCTCCATATCTTGGGCAGATTATAGGTTATAAGCTAGGGACGGGTCAAGGAAGTTATCAACCTCACCCCCTGTATCCCCCTCTCCAATCTTGGAGAAGGGGAGGATTTTTTTAAGAAGAGGGGGCTTTGCCCCCTCTTAAACACCCACTCACTCTCAACTTACCATAACGCTAAAAACAAATCCCCGTAGCTAGCCACGCCTGAATTGTTTCCCCCATTTTTTTTAGTGCTGTTTTTGTCGCCTCCCCTTTTCCCCACCCCCCCCAAGACGAAATTAATAGAAGTATCACTTCTGTAGGGCGGGTGGGTGGGAAGCAATACGCACTCTAAAAATCAGACTAGGCCTCCCCTTCTCCCCCCACCCAAAATAGATTTTGATATATCCAATCCGCCAAACTTTGAAATTACCCCCTAAATAAGGAAGTCCTAGAAGCGCAGCTTATAAGGGCGGGAGGGTGGGACGTAAAACAACCGAAAAAAACGGGGTGGGGGAAATAAGAGAGCCTAAGAAAGGTCTCACCTCTTTCGGGAGGGTGGGACGTAAAACACCGGTTAAAAACGGGGGATGAAACAAAAAGGGGGGCGTTAGCCCCCCTCTCTAAAAAGCTTTATCCTGATAATTAGTTCTGTAGCTGGCCTTTAGCCGTGGTTACCAGGCTGGCAAAGGCCTCAGGCTCCCTGACCGCCATATCGGCCAGCATCTTGCGGTCTATTTCAACCCCCGACTTCTTCAAGCCGTAGATAAACTGGCCGTAGCTAAGACCCTGGGCCCGGCTGGCGGCGTTAACCCGCACAATCCACAGCCGCCTCATATCGCCCTTCCGCTCCCGGCGGTGAGCATAGGCATAGCTCAGGGCATGAAGCATAGACTCGTGAGCCCGCTTATAAAGGGAATGCCGGGTCGCCCGGTGCCCCTTGGTCAGGGCCAGCACTTTTTTATGTCGCTTATGGGTAGTTAAACCTCTCTTTATTCTGGCCAAGATATCACCCCTCTACTTTACCCCGTAAGGTATAAGCCTCTTTATCCTGGTGCGGTCACTGGGATGCAGTGGTATAGTCTCATCAAATAGACCCTTGCTCCGCTTCGACTTGCGGCGGCGCAGATGGCTCTTGCCACCCTTCATCCGCATAATTTTGCCGCTACCGGTGATATGGAAGCGGCTCTTGGCCCCTTTATGAGTTTTTAATTTAGGCACGTTAAGACTCCGCTATTTCCCCTCTTTTTTAGCTTCGGTTTTAGTTTCGGTTTTAGCTTCGGCTTTAGCCTCGGTTTTAGTTTCGGCTTTAGCCTCTGTTTTAGCTTCAGTTTTAGCTTCTGTCTTTACCTTCTGGGCAGTCAACGGCAAGAGGATAACGTTCATGTTCCTCTCCTCTATCAACGGTTGCCGGGCAATCGCCGCCGCCCCCGCTAGCTGCTCTGTCATCCTCTGAATCAATTTCCAGCCAAGCTCGGGGTGGGTAATTTCGCGCCCCCTGAACCTCACCGTCACCTTAACCCTGTCCCCCCCGCCCAGCAGTTTTTTGGCCATCCTGACCTTGGACTCGAAATCGTGGCTACCAATCTTGGGTCGCAGCCTGACCTCTCTAAGCAGGGAAACCTTCTGGCCCTTCCTCTGCTCACGCTCTTTCTTGGCCTGCTCATACCTGTACTTGCCATAGTCAAGCAGGCGACAGACCGGGGGTACTGCGGTAGGGGCAACCTCAACCAGGTCAAGATCATGTTTCCTAGCCATCTCCCGCGCCTGGAGTATAGGCATAATACCCAACTGCTCACCCTTCTCCCCCACCAGACGGATTTCTCTGGCTATAATACCCTGGTTAATCCGTAGTGATTTAGCTATGTCCTGTTTACCTCCACGGAGCCCGAGTCAGGTTACGACCACAAACTATAGCATAACCCCTCAAAGCCAGTCAAGTTACAGTTTCAACTCCTGGGTCCGGCTTGCCATAGCTTGCTTAACGCCCTGCTTAAAGCTATCCGGAGACTGGGCAGCCATCTGTTCGCCGGTGCGCAGGCGGACGGAAACGTTAGACTCAGCCTCCTCCCTGTCACCGACCACCAGCATATAAGGAATCTTATTCAGCTGCGCCTGCCGGATTTTGAGGTTCACCCTCTCCGAGCGGCCGTCGACCTCCACCCGCACCCCGTCGGCTTTAAACTCAGCCTCCAGCTTACGGGCGTAGTCCAGGTGGCGGTCGGCCACCGGAATAATCATCGCCTGAACCGGCGCCAGCCATACCGGGAAGGCGCCCCCGTAGTGCTCCACCAGCGAAGCCAGAAAGCGTTCCATGCTCCCCAGCACGGTGCGGTGCACCATGGCTACCATATGCTCCTTGCCATCCTCACCGATATAGTTGACGTCAAAGCGCTGGGGAAGGTTAAAATCAACCTGGACGGTGGGGCCCTGCCAGTCCCTGCCCAGGGCATCCTCAATCTTGGTATCTATCTTGGGCCCGTAGAAGACGCCCTCTCCCGGGTCAACCTCATAGGTAATCCCGGAACTCTCAAGGGCTTTACGCAGAATCTCCGTAGCCTCCTCCCAGACATCAAGGGCGCCGGCGTATTTCTCGGGCCGGGTAGATAGCAAAACCTTTCGATTGGTAAAACCAAAGGTCTCCATCATAAAGCGGGTCAGCTCCAGGACCCCGACTACCTCCTCTTCCAGCTGGTCAAAGCGGCAGAAAATATGGGCGTCGTCCTGGGTAAACCCCCTCACCCGGGACAGACCATGCAGCACCCCGGAGCGCTCATAGCGATAGACCGTGCCCAGCTCGGCGTAGCGCAGCGGCAGCTCCCGGTAGCTGCGCTGGCTGGTCTTATAAATCAGGATATGCCCCAGGCAGTTCATCGGTCTAATAACATACTCCTGCCCATCTACGTCCATAGGGCTGTACATGCTCTCACGGTAAAAGTCCCAGTGGCCGCTGGTCTGCCACAAATCCCGCTTGGCGATGTGGGGGGTATATATCAGGTCGTAGCCACGCTTGATATGCTCGTCCTTCCAGAAATCCTCAATGACACGGCGTATCACCGACCCCCTGGGGTGCCAGTGAACCAGCCCCGGCCCCGCCTCCTCATGAATACTGAACAGGTCAAGCTCCCGGCCCAGCTTGCGGTGGTCGCGTTTGGCCGCCTCATCAAGCCTTGTAAGGTGCTCCTCCAGGGCTTCTTTAGTATCAAAGGCAACACCGTATACCCGCTGCAACATGGGGCGGTGCTCGTCCCCCCGCCAGTAGGCGCCGGCGATACTGACCAGCTTGAAGGCCTTTATCTCGCCGGTAGCGCCAACATGGGGCCCCCGGCACAAATCAAGGAAGTCTCCCTGCCGGTACAGCCCCACCTTCTCATCGGGTATCTCCTCGATTAGCTCCAGCTTATACGGCTGGGCGGCAAACAGCGAACGGGCCTCCTTCTTGGAGACATCCTCCCGGCTAAAGGGAAGGTTGGCGGCGATTATCTCCTTCATCTTGGCCTCGATAACCGGCAAATCGTCCATGGTCAGCGAGCGGGGCAGCTCAAAGTCGTAGTAAAAGCCGTCCCGGACAGCCGGGCCGATGCCGAACCTGGCATCGGGGAAGATAGACTGCACCGCCTCAGCCAGGACATGGGATGCGGAATGCCGCATTGTCTCCAGCTTATCACTATCGGCTACTTTCGGCAGTTTAGCAGAAGCCATGGTCAAAATCCTCTCGATATTGGGAAAACCACTTGATTATACCAGCTAACAAATTATATCAGCTAGCAGTGGTATGCGCAATTGACCGGGCGATACTGTTGACGGCTGGCGTATATAAGGCCACCTACTGCAGCTTCTGTCGCTGCCGGTAGGCATCAATATAACGCCGGGCGCGCTTATCCTGTGCCAGCACCAGGTCGGCGGCCAGAACGATGGGACGGACCTTGGCCACATTAACGATGAGGCTGGTGGCACCGGCGGCAATAACCACCGACATAAAGGCGTAGTTGATTAAATCGCGGTCGGGCAGACCAAAGGAGATGTTGCTCACCCCCAGGGTCATGTTCACCCCCAGCTCGGCCTTAACCCGCTGGATAGTTTCCAGGGTCACCTGCCCCGATTCAGTATCGGCACCCACGGCAAAAGCCAGGCAATCAATCACTATGTCCTCGGGAGGGATGCCTATCTTTCCCGCCCGCTCCACTATCTTGTGGGCTATTGCCACTCGCCGGTCGGCGCCGGCGGGGATACCCTCGTCGTCCTGGGTCAGACCGACAACGGCGGCTCCATATTCCTTGATGACGGGTAAAACCTTGGCCAGGGAATGCTCCTCGCCGCTGACCGAGTTGACCAGGGGCTTACCCTTATAGACCTTGAGCGCCGCCACCAGGGCATCGGAATTAGAGCTGTCGATACACAGGGGCGCGTCCACGGCTTTCATGGCGATCTTCACCGCCCTGGGCAGCATGTCTACCTCGTCCACGCCGAAGGCGCCGACGTTGACATCAATAATATCGGCGCCGGCTTCAACCTGGGCTTTAGCCTCACTGCCGATAATCTCCAGCTCGCCCGCTTTCAACGCCTCGGATAGCTTCTTTCGGCCGCTGGGGTTAATCCGCTCCCCGATAAGCACGGTGGGCCGCCCGTCACCGATGATTACTTCTTTACCAGCGCTGGTTATCTTGGTCTCCATCAATCCTTCTCCTTAAATTACATCAACTATTACGTTACATCAACTATTTAGTATCCTTATATGTCCCCTTCCAGAACTTATCCCTCAGCTCACGCTTCAAAATCTTGCCCGCAGGGTTCTTGGGCAGGGCATCAACAAACTCCACCGACTTAGGCGACTTATAACCGGCCAGGCTCTTTTTGCAGAAAGCGATAAGCTCCTCGGCGGTAGCTTTTTCCCCCTTCTTGGTGGTTATCACAGCGTGAACCTTCTCCACCCAGTACTCGTCGGGGATGCCGATGACCGCCGCCTCCATAACCGCCGGATGCTGGTAGAGAACCTCCTCCACCTCCCGGGGATAGACATTCTCTCCGCCGGTGATAATCAAATCCTTCTTCCGGTCGACGATATAGATATAGCCCTCCTCATCATAATAGCCGATATCGCCGGTATGGAGCCAGCCCTTAACGAGGTTAGCCTTGGTATCCTCGGGCTTGTGCCAGTACTCAACCATGACCAGCTTGCTGCGCACTATTATCTCACCCACCTCACCGGGCCCGACATCTTTATCCTTATCATCAACAATCCTCACCTGCACCCCGATATCCGGCCGCCCCGCAGACGCCAGCTTCTTCTGTTCTTTCTCCGGTTTATCCAGAACATTATGATCGTCTTTGTTCAGGTGAGAGATAGCGGGGCCACTCTCGCTCTGCCCGTACCCCTGGGCGATAATAGGCCCGAAAACCTTCATCCCCCTCCTCAGTACCTCCTGGGGCATGGGTGAGGCGCCGTACCAGAGGAACTTCAATGAGCTAATGTCATACTTCTTCAGGTCGGGCAGGTTAAGCATGGCTACCAGGTGGGTGGGCACAAAGTCCATATGGGTCGCCTTCTCATCCTGGATAATTTTAAGCGTGGTAGCCGCATCGAAGAACTTGACGATGATATTGCAGCCGGCGGTGTAGAGGGTGGAGCGGAAATGGGTATTGCCGGCGATATGGAAGAGAGGCGTTATCTGCACCCGCTTGTCCCCGGGCTGTAAGCTCATATCTATAACCAGTGTCTTGGCATCTTCTATAAAGCGCTGTTGAGTATAGAGAGCGCCACGGGGCATACCGGTAGTGCCGCTGGTATAAATTATGCAGACGGGGTCATCCTCGTCTACCTGCACGTCAGGCTCGTCGCCGGGGTATGATTTCAGCAGGTCGTCATGAGCTATCATATCGGGGCCGGCGCTCTCCAGAGAGATAAAGTTCTTAATCTTGGGCAGCTTATCCCTTATGGAACTGGCCACCTCGAATAACTCCGGCCCGACAAAAAGGGTATTGGCTTCCGAATAGTTGATAATATACTCCAGCTCATTCGCCTGCAGGCGGGGATTAAAAGGCGAGGCAATGAATCCCCCCTTCATCGACGTCCCGTATATCTCGGCAAACTGCAGACAGCTCCAGGATAGAACGCCAATCACATCCCCCTGCTTCACCCCCATCTTATGCAGTGCGTGAATCAGCTTGTTGATCCTGGTATTAAACTCGGAGTAGGTTACCCTGGTATCTCCATAGACAAAGGCTTCCTGGTCGGGATAAAGAAGCGCATTTCTATAGATGATATCGGCCCAGGTACCAACTTTATACCGGGATAGTTCCTTAAGTAGCAGACGTTCCGACATAACCCATTACCTCCTTAAAGCAATAACTCTGGCTTTACCAGCTCCTCTATGGTAAAACTGGCGACAAGGGAATATTTTACCCCAGAGCGAAAACCGGACTGGAGCGGGAGACGAGGCTCGAACTCGCGACCCTCTGCTTGGGAAGCAGATGCTCTACCACTGAGCTACTCCCGCCAAATTAAACTACAGGCAAATTTTACGTCAAAATGAACGAAAAAACAAGCCGGACACCGCTGGAGGCTACGGTAACGGCGGCAGCCATTTAGGCGGGATAGGCAGGTTCTCACTGGCGGTCAGCCAGAAATACTCATCGATAAACCTGGCCAGTGACTTCTGGCAACTGTAGCTAATATAACCCAGCTTCTCGGAAAGGAAGGCCTCGGGCGAACCGGAAAGTCCTTGAGCCTCAAAGTCACTGGTAACCTCCCGCGCATGCTGCTGGGTAAGAACCAGCCAATCAATATAGTCATCAGCTTCATCACGCAGACTGAAGTTTTCGGCTATTCTCCCATCGAGGATAACAAAAAGAGAGTCATTAAGCACGTGAGCAATCTTGGTTATTCCGGTCACCCAGAGCCCGTCAATGCTACCCAGCCCCTGGTAAATTTCCTTTATACTTTTAAGCAAACTCTTATTCGATAAATCACAATCAAGCAGACTGACTCCCTTAAGGTTAGAGGTACAGCTACGCAGCCTGATTATCTCCGCCAGCACGTTGCCGCCCCTCGTCCCCACCGGCAACCGCAACCCGAGGCTATTAACGAAACCGGAGATGACCTTAGCCTCAAATTCAGGATAGGAGACATCCCACGGTGTTTCTCTAATTTTAGAGATAAACTCACCGTCCCCGAAAAGCCTCACGTACCTTCTATCCTTGTTCGATTGGTAGTAATGAAACAGTGCTGCCCAGCCCAGGTCGCTGAATTTCACATTAATCCTCCCAATACCTCTCTTAAGCTCCGGTCGGAGCTATTAAATCACCAAAAGCTGATTATATCAATAGTTGCCTTACTGCTTTAAAAGTAAAACCATCCCTTACTAAATCACTACACCAATATTACCATTCACCTATTTACACTCGCCTTATCCTGTGAACTATAATGTAAGAGGGGATACCATAGGGGTAGTGCCATGGCTAAAAACAATAAAGGAAATGGCGTCGTCGAGCTGTGGGGGCACGAATTCAAGAAGGCGGCGGAGGGGTTGGACAGGGCAGAGGTAGTGTCCTTTGTCACCGAGCTCATAAAAAAGAACGAGACCCTCCTCAAGCGCGCCGATCATCTCGCGTCGCTGACCAAGCTCGCCGAAAAGACAATCATTGACGCTGACACCGTAGCCAAACAGGTCCAGGGTGAAGCCGAAGAGCAGGCAAAGGCTGAGGCCAAAAAGATTTTAGCCGGGGCGGAAGAACAGGCTCAAAAAATAATCGAGGAAAAGAGAGCCGAAGCTTTAGCCAAGGCTAACCGGGAAGCGGAGACCATCAAGGCTAAGGCTCAACAGCAGGCGGAAAGAATGCTGGAGGAAAGAATAAGGGAGATTCAACCAGAACTTAAGGATAACGCCAAAACTCTATATGAAGAGCTTCTCAATCAACTGGAAAACCTCAAGAAGCAGGTGGTGATATTTGAAGAAGAGTTGGACCATAAGCTGTCTCAGCCTCCGGCAGAGACCGGCAAGGCAACTATAGCAGCCGGCAAAGCCGATAACGACTTCCTGGAACTACTTCAGCCTGTTGAAGAACCCGGCAAAGATGAACCGGAATGGGAACTGGAAGTATTGCCCCCTATAGACCTGACTCAAATACTGGACATCATAAACCATCTTGATAGCTTACCCCAGGTGGTAAGAACCGAGCTTATACCCCACATGGATAAGCCCACAATCATGGTGTTCCTGCGCCAACCGATAGAACTGGTTGATATACTTTCGACGCTGCCGCAGGTAGCCAATGTCACCGAAGACACAACCGGGGGCGCCGGCGCCGAGGGTAAACCGAGAAAGGCTCAAATAGAGCTCCCCAGACAAACCGTAATCCAGCAAAGTAATAACTAGAAAGCACGATTACCGCCGCAAAGGGAGCGTGCCTCGTTAAAATATTAAGTGGAGCCGGGGTGCCAACAGGCAGAACTTTTGAACTGGTTTTCAGCCTGACTATTATACACCCTGGCTCTCGTCATTTAACACCCTGGCTCTGGCCGCAGACAAATCTACCGACAAATAGCGGGGCCTGCGACTCGCCGCAACACCAGAAGTCAGGTGGATATTGCTTTCTTCCCTGGAACAACAGCTTCCCAGCTCCTTCCGGCGGATAAGAAATGATGTTATCCACAGCGTATCCTCTCAGGTGTTCGCATTGGAATACGTGTGCCTGAACGTGGTATAATTGCCTGTTGTCCGTTTTTAACTGGAAGGCATGCTAAACTAATATGAAGGTTTTGCTGATGCTGGTTATATTGATGCCTCTTGGAATGGCTGCCTGCACTGTTCACCCGGAAGAGACGGCTATCCCTTCGCTGGCGCGCCTCGAACCCGCCAGCGGCACCTATTACGGTGTGCATCTTGACTGGGAGCAGGATACCGCAGCCGCTTATAATCAGCGCCTCGGGGTGCCGGCGGCGGTCTATGTCGCCTTCTTCCCGTTTCCTTTCAGCGAGACCGACAAGGCTAATGTCGATGCTTTCATCGGGCAGGTAGCCGCAGAAGAAGGCATGGCCCTGATCACCCTGCAACCGGAATCGGGCCTGGACAGGGTTACGGCCGCCGTGGCTTATGACTTTGCCGGGCTTATGGCGGAATATAACCAGAGCGGTGTTCCTGTCTTTGTCCGCTTTGCCCACGAAATGAACGGCTCCTGGTATTCATGGGGCCAGCAACCGACAGACTACATACGAGCCTTCCGCACGCTGGCTGAGGCAATTCACCAGCGCACAGCTCTCAGCGCCATGCTCTGGGCGCCCAACTATGGCGGCGGCTACCCATTTGCCGCTGGACGTTATGAAGCCTCTCCTCAAAGCAGTGATTTTCATCTCCTGGATACTAACCAGGACGGCCACCTTGATATGAGTGACGATATGTACGCCCCTTACTACCCTGGTGACGATGCCGTCGACTGGGTAGGCATGTCGGTGTACCACTGGGGCAGCCAGTATCCCTGGGGCGAAAATGAGATTCCCGAAGCGGGCAAGTTCACTACCCAGATTACCGGCGCCTATATTGGCTTAGATAGCGACCACCGGCCGGTGCCGGACTTCTATCAGACCTACGTGGAAAAACATGGAAAGCCAATGGCTATCCCGGAGACGGCGGCTCTCTATAACCCGGACCTCGGAGGCGATACCGAACTGGATATCAAGCAGGCCTGGTGGTGGCAGGTGTTCAGCGCCGAGGTGGCCGAGGATGTCCCCGGAATCAAGATGATTAGCTGGTTTGAAGCGCGCAAATACGAAAGCGAGGTCGGCACTACCCTCGATTGGACGGTTACCTCTAACCCGGTGCTGCTCCAGGCCTACCTGGATGACCTGCCCCGCTCGCGTTTGCTCTTTGCCACCAACCTCCCCGATTTTTCCCCGGCGGGGAACCAGAAATGAATGGAATAATGAGAGGACGCAAATAATGCATCCGGCAATAATCGCCGCTATTGCGGGCCTGGCCACGGTGTTCGCCCTGTGGTTAGCCCTGGCGGTTGAAAGGTGGACATGGGGTAAACCATCCCGTTACCCCGAAGATAGTGCCGCATATCACAAAATACGCCGACCCCCCAGATATCCTGAGTTCCTGGTCAGGGGAATGGTTATCGTTGCTGCCGCCTTTACCCTGTACTACCTTGTTTGGCGGCTATCCATCTTTAATCCTGACGCAATGTGGTTCTCCTGGCTACTGTGGGCAGCCGAAGCCTACGGTTTTGTAACCTTTCTACTTTTCGCTTTTATGACCTGGAAGCTGGTTCACCCGGAAACACCACCGCCCCGGGAAGGCATCTCGGTGGATATCATGGTGCCCACCTACGGCGAGCCGCTCGATGTCCTGCGGGCGACGCTGGTCGGCTGCAGCCATACAAGCTATCCCCACCAGACCTTTGTCCTGGACGATGCCGGACGCCCTGAGGTAAAAGCCCTGGCCGCAGAACTGGGCTGCATTTATATCAGTCGTCCCACCCACGAGGGAGCCAAGGCGGGAAATCTGAACTATGCCCTTAAACAGACCGGCGGACAGCTGGTGGCAGTCCTCGATGCTGACCATGTACCCCTCCCCGAATTCCTCGATAATACCATCGGCTTCTTTAGTGATAGCTCGGTGGCGGTGGTACAGGGCCCGCAGCTATTCTATAACCTCGATTCCTTCCAGCACGAGCGTTCATCTTGGCACGAACAGCGGGTTTTCTATCATACCATCATGCCGGGCAAGAATCGCACCGGTTCCGCCTTCTGGTGTGGCAGCCCCGCCGTATTGCGGCGCTCAGCGCTCGAAGCCATTGGCGGAGTCGCCCAAGAGACGGTAACGGAAGACCTGCATACCACCATCAGGCTGGTCAGGCACGGTTACCGCGTTGTTTACACCAAACAGCCGCTGGCGGTGGGGCTCTCGCCAGCGACGATTGACGAATATCTCGGCCAGCGCTTTCGCTGGGGACAGGGGGCAATGCAGGTTCTGCGTAGCAAGGATAGCCCGCTACGGGCTTCAGGGCTGACCATCTCTCAGCGTATCAATTTCCTGGCTTCGACCATAACCTATTTTGACGGTTTACAGCTACTGGCCTTGCTGGCAATACCGGTGATTACCCTTCTCTTCGGCATACTGCCGGTGAGTACCTTTGGCTGGGGGTTTGTTGCCCGCTTAGCGCCCTACCTGGCATTGACTTTTCTGGCGAACACACTTCTCGGGCGGGGCACCTATAACCTGTGGTATATTGAACGCTACAGCCTGCTCAGAGCCTTTACTTTTGCAGCAACACTACCGACACTGCTCACCGGACGCGCCCGCCCCTTTCGGGTCACCAGGAAGGGAGACGATATTAACCCGGCGCCACCCTGGCGCCAGGTCTTGCCCCACCTCATCACCATTGGATTATGCTTCATCGCGGCTGTAGTCGGTGTTCTCCACATCATCCATCCGTTCTGGTATCAGCCGCAGCCGACGGTGTTAGCTGTGGTCATCGGTTGGACCGTGTTGAACGCCGTGCTGCTCAGCGTGGGTGTAGACCGTCTTCTCAGTGTTAGCCGCCGGTCAAGATATCGCTTCCCCATCATTACTGAAATCAGCTGGCATCTGTCTGGGGAGAAGGACTGGCGTATCGGGCACTCGGTCAACCTGAGTGCCAGCGGTATGAGCTTTGAACACAGCGGCCCCCGGTTGCGCATGGGTGACAAGCTTGAGGTTAGCATTGGCTTTGCCGTTACCGGTGCCGGAGATACGCCCCCGGCGGAAGGCGAATCCCGTATTCTGCTTACCGGGCGTGTCGTTGGTACTTATCAGCCCCGGTCCGGTGATGCCCAACGGGTGGGGCTGACCATTATTAGCTTTGATAGCAGCGCCGGTGCTAATAACTATAGCTATCTGTTGCATAACCCGGCCAATTTGCTCCGCGGCGAGCAGATTTTCCTTCCCCCAAAGGATTAGCGTGCCGGAGAGCTTTCATTGCTGATACCTGTTAAACATTCCGGCGTTTTGTTATCCGTCCTGATTTAATGCCTGCCCTGAAGCCATAGCTTGACCGCCGATTCCCGGTAACGATATTGACAACTACTCTCAATAGGCATATACCTAGGGCAATAATTATCAGGGGGCGTAGCATCAGTGCGATGCAAGAGTTGCGGGCATGATAATCCCCCCGAAGCGCGTTTCTGCGCTAATTGTGGTTCCAGTTTGCCGACTACTATTGAGCAGCCTGCTCCGGCGGATTTTTCTCCGGTATCCGGGGGAAGTTAGCCTTTAAAACTACCCAAAAGGCCCGAAAATTGTCCTGCCGGCTTCTAAGCGGCGGGGCGTTGGTGAAGAAGATAGTAGTTGAAAAAAGTGGAGATAGGGTGACAATAGGCAGAACTTTGGAACTTACCTTTAGTCTCGCTATTTAACCCAACTTCCACTAAAACTTATTAATCGATGTAAACGCCTTCCTGCCAAACCATTATTTAATACGGGGAATCCGGGTTACAGTTTTGCTCCAGATGAACTCCTTGATCTTTTCATCCGATCTGAACTTCCCCATATCGTAATGTTCATAATGAACAATTTCGGCCAGCTCTCTGCGGAAGGAAGCCCGCTCTCTTACCGGACGAAGTGCCTTATCACTTTTCTCCTTTTCCTCATCAGGATACCCCAGTGGTACAATATGGTCAACGGTATATACATCAGGAATCCCTAACAACTTCCTAATTTGTACTTCTCGTAACTCAGTCTGCATTGTAGCCCAGGCCGTAGCCAGGCCGAAGCTTGCTGCGGCTAGTTGTAGAGTATAAATAGAAATAGCCAAACTCTGACGTAAGAGAACTTCTCCTGGGAGATGAACAGGGTATGTCTCTTGCAACCGTCGATCACCACAGACTATGATGAGGACTGGCGCAGTAGATAAATGAGGTTGGACTGCTACTGCCCAATACATAGTTGGGTCGGCTTTTCGTATTTTTTTGTATCCCGATGTAATGCTCTGCGTTATGCTCTTCTTTGTCGCAACATCTTGAACTACTACAAATTCCCATGGCTGCGAGTTCCCGGCAGAAGGTGAATGTCTAGCTGCTTCAAGCACCTTCTCCAGAATTTCCTTCGGTACTGGATCGGATTTAAACCTGCGGAAGCTCCTCCTCTTCTTAACAAGTTCAAGGAAATCGTCATAATTCATAGCAACTCCTATCTTCTAAATAGTTGGTAAGAGTTAAGGTCATCCAATACCTGAGGAAACTGGAAATAGTTTAACCAAGTATATAATAACCTAAACCACCATGTACATTTTACAATATATAGTGAAGAGACCCTCTTTGCAAATGCCAGCACAAACTTCCCAGTAAGAAAGATTGCCATGACCAAATCCGAGGAGCTTTGGTTTCCTTAAGATTTATGACGCGATTTATTGCTTACTGCAACACGGTACGTCTCTTTGTCGCCTAAGTAGTAACATTGTAGCGGTATGTTAAGCGTTTTTGGTGGAAGTTTTGAGAAACAGGTCTCAATGAGGGCAACTTGAACTAATGTTCAGGGGGAAACGAGGCCACCTGGCTTGGGTGGATTGGTGGAGATAGGGGGATTCGAACCCCCGACCTCTGCCATGCGAAGGCAGCGCTCTCCCGATTGAGCTATATCCCCACCTACAGCCAGAATTATAGCATATACCTTCCTTGTCAGCCATCAGCATTGTTGCTATACTGAAATTTGCCATGGAATACGAAACCATCATCGGGCTGGAGGTTCACGCCCAGCTTTTAACTAAGAGCAAGATGTACTGCCGCTGCAGCACCGCTTATGCCAGTGCCCCACCCAACACCCATGTCTGCCCGGTCTGCCTGGGGATGCCCGGGGTACTGCCCACCATCAACCAGCAGGCGGTAGAATTCACCGTGATGACGGCCCTGGCCCTCAACTGCACCATCTCCGATTACACCAAGTTCGACCGCAAAAACTACCCCTACCCGGACCTGATGAAAGGCTACCAGATTTCCCAGTACGATGCCCCTATCGGCCATGATGGCTGGCTTAACATTGAGGTCGACGGCAAAAAGAGGAAGGCGGGTATAACCCGCGTCCACCTTGAGGAAGACGTGGCCAAGCTGCTCCACCGCACTCCCAAAAACGAGGAGTCCTACAGCCTGGTAGATGTCAACCGCTCCGGGGTGCCGCTGATGGAGGTTGTCGGCGAGCCCGACCTGCGCTCCCCCGAAGAAGCCAGGCAGTACCTGATAAAGCTGCGGACCATCCTCCAGTACCTCGGCGTGTCCACCGGCAATATGGAGGAGGGCAGCTTCCGCTGCGACGCCAACATCAGCATCCGCCCGATGGGGAGCGCCGATACTTTAGCCAAGGCCGAGATTAAAAATATGAACAGCTTTAGAGCCGTCTACCTCGCCCTGGAACATGAAGCCCGGAGACAGAGAAAGCGGGCCGACGAGGGCAAAAAACTGCCCCAGGAAACGAGGGGGTGGGTGGAGGCCAAGGGGATAACGGTTGCCCAGCGCAGCAAGGAGTATGCCCATGACTACCGCTACTTTCCCGAACCCGACCTCCCCCCGCTGGTGCTCAAGCCGGAGTGGGTAGAAGAGATAAGGGCAAAGCTGCCCGAGCTTCCCGAAGCCAGGCGCGACCGCTTAATGGCCGAATACGGCCTGCCTGCCTATGACGCCAACCTCATTACCGGCTCTAAAGACATGGCCGACTATTTTGAAGACTGCCTCAAAGGGTCCAGAGCCGAACCGGCTCAAGCCAGGGAACTAAGCAAGTGGCTTTTGGGAGAAACCAGCCGCATAATGAATGTTTACAGTATCGATATAAACGAGTTTAAGAAAAAAGTAAGGCCTGAAAATTTTACCGGGTTGCTAGCCTTAGAGTCGAGTAATGCCGTTAACACTGCCAGTGCTAAATTTGTGCTTGAGGAAATGTTTAATAGCGCTAGAACTGCTCAAGAGATTATTAACGAGAAAGGGCTTACCCAGATAAGCGATACCCGGCAGCTTGAAGAAACCGTGCTTGACGTGATAAACTCTAATGTTCAGGCGGTAGCCGATTATAAGGCAGGCAAGCAGCAATCGCTTAAGTTCCTGATGGGGCAGGTAATGAGGGCTACCGGAGGCCGGGCTAACCCCAAGCTGGTAATTGAATTACTGGGGAAGAAGTTAGGGGAAGGTTGAAATGCAGACCTATCTCAATATAGCACAGATAATACTATCCACGGCCCTGATAATAGCCGTTCTGCTGCAGGTTAAAGGCGGCGGGCTGGGGGGTATCTTCGGTCAGGCGGACTCCGTCTACCGGACCAAGCGGGGAGCGGAAAAAACCCTGTTTCAACTGACCATCGTCTTAGTTGTATTATTTATTGTCCTCTCTATAGTTGCTCTCAGAGTCGGCCAGTAACTAAACGGCAATGGCTCCCATAATAATTTTAACCACCATTAAATTATACCTGTTTAACCGAATAGCCATGGCTCATAAGGAGGAGAGGTGAAGCTGAAAGTATGGTTTCTCGAAACCAGGCCGCAGTTCCTGCTTCTTTCAGTGGTGCTGTCTTTCCTCGGTATAAGCATCGCCTGGTATGGCGGTTACTTCCATCTCGGCTACGCCCTGCTCACCTTTCTGGGGCTGCTGCTGTGCCACATCAGTGTCAATGTCCTCAACGACTACTTTGACTATAAAAGCGGGATAGACCTGGCCACCAGGCGCACACCTTTTAGCGGCGGCAGTGGCATCCTGCCTGCCTCCCTGCTCAAGCCCAGGCAGGTGCTCTGGTTCGGGCTAATCTCCCTAATGCTGGCGGTGCCCATCGGCGTCTACTTCGTTCTCGCCCGGGGCTGGGGTCTGCTGCCCCTCCTGATACTCGGTGCCCTGTGCACGGTTATCTATACCCCGCTGCTGACCAAAGTGGGGTTCCCGGAGTGGGCTCCCGGGGCGGGGATGGGAACCCTGCCGGTTCTGGGGGCTTACTTCATTCAGACCACGGTTTATACCTTCCCGGCGGTTATTGCCGCCATACCCTCGGGTCTCCTGGTGTTTAATCTGCTCCTGCTCAATGAATTCCCCGACGTAGAAGCCGATAAGAAAGCAGGCCGGAAAACGACGCCCATCCTCATCGGCAAAACAAGGGCATGGATAGTCTATTCCGCCCTGACGGTGGCGGTCTATCTGTGGATAATCGGCTGGGTGATAGCCGGCATAATGCCCGCCTTCTCTCTGCTCGCCCTGCTCACCCTCCCCTTGGCCATCAAGGCAATCCGGGGCAGCCGTAAGCACGAGGATATGAACCGGCTGGTGCCGGCCATGGCTAACAACGTTCAGGTCGTCCTGCTGACCCAGTTCCTGCTGGGCGTCGGCTATATTCTGGGGAGGGTCTTCGGTTGACACCGGTCGACCTGGTCTTACTTCACCCCCCCAGCGTCTATGACTTCCGTGAGAAGGCCATTCTCTACGGGCCGGTGGCCGACCTGATTCCGTCCTCTTCCATATTTGAGATGTACCCCATCGGCTTTACCAGCATCGCCGAATACCTGGAAGCCGCCGGCTACCGGGTGCGCATCGTCAACCTGGCGGTGCGGATGCTGAACGATAAAAAATTCGACGCCGAGGCCTTTATCAAGCGGCTGGAGGCGCCCCTCTTCGGCATTGACCTGCACTGGCTGGTAAGCTCCCACGGGGCTATAGAGGTGGCCAAAATAGTGAAGCGGTGCCACCCCGAAGCTAAAGTAATCTTCGGCGGCTTTTCCTCGTCCTATTTCTATAAGGAGCTGATGGGCTACCCGGAGGTTGACTACGTGATGAGGGGCGACACCACCGAGGAGCCGCTGCGGCAGCTTATGGCCTGCCTCAAGCATAAGCGTGAGCCGGAAGAGGTGCCCAATCTGGTCTGGCGCAACGCGCAGGGCGAGGTGCGGGAAAACCCCTTCTCTTATATCCCCACCGACCTGAGCCCGGTCATGGTCAGCCACTTTGAAAATACCGTGCGCTCGGTTATCCGCTACCGGGACCTGGCCAGCTATGCCCCGTTCAAGGGCTGGGCGCAGTACCCCATTACGGCGGTGCTCACCTGCAAGGGCTGTAACGAAAACTGCGTTATCTGCGGCGGCTCCGCCGCCGCCTTCAGGAAGTTCTACGGGCGGGATAGGGCTGTCTTCCGCTCCCCGGAAGCGGTGGTTCAGGATATAAAGCAGATTGAGCGCTTCAGCACCGGCCCTATCTTTATCCTGGGCGACCTGCTCCACGCCGGGGAAGACTACGCCCATGAGGTCCTGCGCCGGCTGGAGAAACTCAGGGTGAAAAACCAGCTGATTTTTGAGCTGTTCAACCCCGCCCCCCGGGATTTACTGCACCGGATGAGCCGCGCCTGCCCCAACTTCTGCCTGGAAATTTCCCCCGAATCCCATGACCCCAGGGTAAGAAAAGCCTCCGGCAGGAACTACTCCAACGAAGACCTGGAGCAAACGCTGGCTGATGCTCTTGACGCCGGCTGCGGGCGGCTGGATATTTTCTTTATGATCGGCCTGCCCCGGCAGACGCCGAAGTCGGTAATGGATACCGTTGACTACTGCGATTACCTGTTCCAGAAGTTTAACGGCGATAAACGGTTCTCCCCGTTCATCGCCCCCATCTCCCCCTTCCTCGACCCGGGCAGCCTAGGCTTTGAGCAGCCGGAGCGTCACGGCTACCAGGTCCTGTTCAAAACGCTGGAGGAGCACCGCCGGGCGCTGGTAGCCCCTTCCTGGAAGTACTCCTTAAACTACGAGACAAGGTGGATGACCCGCCAGCAGATTGTGGACACGGCCTACGAGGCGATACTGCGCTTAAACCGCATGAGGGCAAAATACTGTGCCATCTCCGTCGAGATGGCCGATATCGGGGAGCAGCGCATCAAGGCGGCCTGGGAGATGGCCAATCACATTGACGGCATTATAGACCGGGGCGACTTGAGGGAGCTGCCCATGTTAAAACCGCAGATAGACGAGATAAACGCCTTTCCGGTGGTGGAGAGAAAACAGCTGGAGCTGCCTGTTGGGCTGGTTAAGCTTAAATTTTTGCGTTCGTTCTGGTTCTGGCTAACCGGAAAGAAGTAGCCTTCTTATATATCTTTTCCCAACCCCCCAATCATTTTAATTATATTTAAGGTGACCCTATCCCCTTTATCCCCTTCCCCTTGGCAAGGGGAAGGGGAATTATTTTTTTAAGAAGAGGGGGCAAAGCCCCCTCTTAAACACCCCGTTAAATTAGCCAATTGATTATCCGCTATGTTTAATTTCCAGCGAACCTTTTTGACTTTCCCCCCAATCACCAAAGACTACATACGTAATTCTGAGTCTCGTTGATTTAATAGCAAGCTCTTTACGCCTTCTGAGTCTCAATGTGCCCAGATGTGTATAATTATCTACATAACAAGTGTATTCGGGTTTATCACCACTATAAAAAGTAACTACAAAGGTATCAGCACCACCTGATGGTTTTCCGGACAGTCTATCACCCTCTAACTCGCGAATTAGATATTTTTCAAAAATGCTTGGTATCTCCAATTGTATTTGATATGTGCTTGCAATCTTATCCCCTTTGTTATATGCAAAAATTGGGATTGTGTGTTCTTCCTGCCCCATATCGATAGACTTCCTAGTTGTACCACTTTCGTCAAAGGTCAGTTTAAGAAGCGGCCGAGACAGAGACTTGCGAAATTTTGCTGTTGCAAATAGTAAGGAGAAGATTATACCTATGGTAGCTACCGCACTGAACAGCAGTTGTGCGTTAGCATATTTCAACGAGTCTTCCTGTAATGCAAACGGGCTCCAGAAACATGACCATAGAATCGCGCCAAGAATTAGGATTACAAAAATTGTGGCAGGCCAATAGTAATTTCGCCAAAAGCTCATATTACACCTCCTAACAAGATTACCGTCTCCGCTCCCAGCGTATCACCGTGCCTTCAGGGGTATCCTCAAGGGTTACGCCTAGCTCACTCAACTCTGCCCGTATCTCATCCGCCCGCTGCCAGTTCTTCTCTTTCCGGCATTTCAGGCGTTCCTCAATAAGACGATTAACCTTTTGTTCAATCTCTTGCTCTGGCTCTCGTATGGTAAGGTCAAAGGGGTCAAGCTTTAAGCCCAGAATATCACGGGCAAGCTCGGAAATAACGTACCGAGCGCCTATAAAACTAATACCCGCATCACCGGCTTGGTTTACAGCCCTGGCTAAATCAAACAGTACCGCCAGCGCTTTGGCGGTATTAAAATCATCGTCCATCGCCTCAATAAACTGCTTGCGGTAAGGCTCGGCATCCAGAGCTTCCCCTTTACCCCCGGTTGGGTCATCCCTTGAAACCACTCGCAGTAATCTCTCTCCTGCGTTTTGTGCCGCCTCCAGCCCCTCCTCGGAGTAGGTCAGCGGGCTGCGGTAGTGGGAGTTTAATATAAAAACACGAATAGCGTCGGGGCTGTACTTTGCCAGCGCCTGCTTGATGGTTATCAGGTTGCCCAGGGACTTGCTCATCTTGTCCCCACCCAGCTGCACCAGCCCGTTATGCAGCCAGTACCTGACAAAGGGTTTCTTGCCGGTAAAGCTCTCGGACTGGGCAATCTCGTTCTCGTGGTGGGGGAAGATCAGGTCCTGCCCCCCGCCGTGGATGTCCAGGGTATCCCCCAGGTATTTCAAAGACATGGCGCTGCACTCGATATGCCAGCCCGGCCTGCCCTGCCCCCAAGGAGAATCCCAGTACGGCTCGCCCGGCTTGGTCGCCTTCCAGAGGACAAAATCCATGGGGTCCTCTTTTTCCTCGCTGCCGATGGCGCACTCGCCGGCCATCATATCGTCCAGGCTGCGGTGGGAGAGCCTGCCGTAGTCAGGGTCGTTCCTCACCCGGAAGTAGACGCTGCCGCCGGCGGGATAGGCGTGCCCCTTATCTATCAGGCCCCCTATCACCTCGATGATTTTAGGTATCTCTTCGGTAGCCCTGGGGTAGACATCGGTCTCCGCCCTGACGATATTCAGTGCTTTCATATCTTCGTCAAAGCTGTTGATGTACTTCTCGGCCAGCTCACTGGGGGCGATGCCCAGTTTATTGGCCCGGTCGATAATCTTGTCGTCGATATCGGTTATATTCTGCACATACCTGACCGTATATTTTTTATAGCGCAGGTAGCGCCGGACGACGTCAAATATGACGTAGCTCATGGCATGGCCGATATGGGCGTCAGCATAGGGGGTAACACCGCAAACGTATATCTTTACCTCGTCGCTCTGCGGCGAAAACTCTTCTTTTTTACCGGAGAGGGTATTATATACCTTCATCTTTCTTTCTTGCCGGTTTCTTTCTTGTCAGGAGGCCGGCGTTTCTCCAGCCCGGCGATTCTTTTTTCCAGGTCTTCCAGCCTCTCCCCTACCGGGTCGGGCAGCTTCTCCACGGTATCGGTATCGGGGTTCCTCATCGCCACCACCCGCCCCGGCACCCCGACCACGGTAGCGTTGGGCGGCACCGAGTTTATCACCACCGAGCCGGCGCCGACCTTGGCGTTATCGCCGATGGTGATGTCCCCGATAATCTGTGCCCCCACCCCCACCACCACGTTTTTGCCCAGGGTGGGGTGGCGCTTTACGTGCTGCTGGCTGGTCCCGCCCAGGGTCACCCCCTGGTAGAGGGTAACGTTGTCGCCAATCACCGAGGTCTCGCCGATAACCACCCCCATGCCGTGGTCAACGAAAAAGCCCTCGCCGATTTTAGCCCCGGGGTGAATCTCGATGCCGGTAAAAAAGCGGCTGCAATGAGAGATAAGCCGGGGCAGCACCGGAACGTGCCACCGGAACAGGGTGTGGGCCAGGCGGTGGTTTTGGCGGGCATGAAAGCCGGGGTAGGCCAGCAGAATCTCCAGGGTGCTGACCGCCGCCGGGTCATGGTCAAAAGCCGCCTTAATATCTCTTTTTATGCTGCTGCAAAGTCCCATTTAAGTCAATCTCCGGTTATTAAGACCACGGCCTGAGCCGCTATTCCCTCCCCTTTACCCACAAGCCCCAGGCCGTTAGCGGTGCTGGCCTTGACGCTTACCCGGTCTACCTCGATACCGAGGGTCTGGCTTAAGCTCTGCCGCATCCGGTCGATGAACCCGGCCAGCTTGGGCTCCTCGGCGATAACCGTGGCATCGATGTTAACTATCCGCCAGCCCTTGGCGGCCAGCTTTTCCCTCACCTCTTCGAGCAGAATCAAGCTGGAGATATCCTTGTACTGCGCTTCGCCGGGCGGGAAATGGCCGCCGATGTCACCCAGTGCGGCCGCGCCGAGCAGGGCGTCGATAACGGCATGAGTGAGCACATCGGCGTCACTCCAGCCGTCAAGACCCTTACCGAAGGGTATCTCCACCCCCCCGATAACGAGCTTCCTCCCCTTGACCAGGGGGTGGGCATCATAGCCAATGCCAACCCGCAGCTTATTTTCCACGCTCAAGCAGAGCCTCCGCTATTAACAGGTCATCACTGTTGGTTATCTTTATATTATCATAAGAGCCCATATAGAGCTTAACCTTATTGCCCAGTGCCTCCACCAGCGAGGCATCGTCGGTCACCTCGCCTGCTGCCTTCCGGTAGGCTTTAGAGATTATACCGACACGAAACACCTGCGGAGTCTGCACCGCCCATAGATTTTGACGTGGCGGCGTCTGGCGCACTATTCTATCTTCCCCGGCCATCTTAATAGTATCGATGACGGGAACGGCGGCTGCCGCCGCCCCGGTCTCTTTAGCCGCCTCCAGACCCCGCTCGATTAATTCTTTAGTCACCAGGGGGCGGGCGCCGTCGTGGATTACCACCCAGTCACATTTATCAAGCTGCTTTAGCCCCGCCGCCACCGAATCCTGCCGCCTTTTCCCCCCGGCGCAGACCTCTATGGGCCTGGACCACTCCTCCCCGCCTATCAGCTTACGGCACTTTTCCACATTATTTTCACTCACTACCACTACTATCTGGTCAACTGCTTTACAGCTGTCAAAGGCATCAAGCACATAGGAAAGTGCCGGCTTTCCCCCCAATTGGACAAAGACCTTATCAACTCCGTTCATCCGCCGGCTCTCCCCGGCGGCAACAATAACTGCGCCCACTTTTTGAGGGTTGTTCATTAATTTCCCATCTTCCTTTACTGACTTAACAGACTTCTGACTCTATGCCCAAGTCGGCGGGCGCTGTAAAATGAATCCATCTGCCCTTTTTACTTTATCCGGGAGAAGACTGTGGGCAAGCTTCGCCCGACCAATATGCAGATACGCATGAGCCACACCAATGAGTTCAATGGACGAGCGTTTGGGTGGGAAGGCTACAACAACACGTTTTTGCGCAAATGTATTTTTAATAGACATGACAAGCGGTACCAGGTCACTGTCAGCCGACAACAGTAACGCAGTATCAAATTTATTTTTAGCAGCATCTGAAAACATTTCTACTGCAATATTCACATCTGTCATCTTTTCATTTGGAACTCGGTCTTTAAACCCACAATGTGGGCACTCACGTGGATTCAGCTGGTACTTCCCATAAAATATCTCAAGGTTGGGTAAGGTTTCAAGTGCCTCAAGAAATGTAGACTGCCGCTTTTCCTTGTCTGATGACCCAATGACTCTTGCCGTGAAATATTTGGTCATGCTCAACTCTTGATTGAATTTAATGAGATTCTGCACCAGAAGTTGAACGTTAAGCCAATAGAATCGCCGCCAGCCCTTTTCCCTTAAACCGAAATATAGGTTAAATCCATCTATGTAGGCGATAACTCTATTCATTGTATCCCCTAATCAATTTTGTTAACCATGGCGTAATAATCATATTGACATTCATTATATTCTATGCTAGTATTACCATACTACAGCGCCAGTGTGAGTAACACTGGTCCGACGGCCTTCTGTAAATACAGGAGGCCGTTTCTTACTTTAACTCCTCTTTACCAGCCCCACCCTTATCGCCTCCCTCAGCGTGCTCACCGGGACAATCTTTATATTTTTAGGATTTGAAATATTAGCTCCGGCCCTGGGCACCAGGCAGCGCTTGAATCCCAGCCGGGCGGCTTCGGCCACCCTTCGGTCCAGCTGGGAGACGGCTCTCAGCTCACCGCTCAAGCCCACCTCCCCCACCGCCGCCAGCTGCGGGTCGACGGCAATATCTCTGGCGCTGGAGGCGATGGCCAGGGCAATACCCAAATCAGCCGCCGGCTCGGCGACCTTCAGCCCGCCGGTGACATTGGCGATAATATCCTGGTTGCCCAGCCTTAAATTCGCCCTCTTGGTCAGCACGGCGGTAATCAGCAATAAACGCCCGAAGTCAACCCCGTTGGCGGTGCGCCGGGGCAAGCCAAAAGATGTGGGCGTGGTCAGGGCTTGAATCTCCACCAGCAGGGGACGGCTGCCCTCCAGTGTGGGCACCACCGCCGAGCCGATGGCCTCCCCCCACCGCTGGGATAGGAAGGCTTTGGACGGGTTGTCCACCTCCACCAGCCCCTCCTGCTTCATCTCAAAGACGCCCACCTCGTTGGTGGAGCCGAAGCGGTTTTTCACCCCCCGCAGCAGCCGGTAGGCACTGAAGGGCTCGCCCTCAAGATAGAGAACCACATCAACTATATGCTCCAGTACTCTGGGACCGGCGATAGCGCCGTCCTTGGTCACATGGCCGGCCACGAAAACGGGCACGGCGCTGGGCTTGGCCCAGTGCATCAGCCTCAGGGTGCACTCCCGCACCTGGCCGATGCTGCCCGCCCCCGAATCCAGCTCGGGGAGGTAAACCGCCTGTATGGAATCGATGACCACCAGCGACGGGGCCAGTTGCTCCAGGTGGCTCAGGATAGCCCCCAGGTCGGTTTCGGAAAGCAGGTAAAGCCTCTCCCCGCTTATTCCCAGCCGCTCCGCCCTTAGCCTTATTTGAGATAACGTCTCCTCGCCGGAGACATAGGCAACCTTGCCCCCCGCCCCGGCCACCAGAGCCGAAATCTGTAGCAGCAGGGTGGACTTGCCGATACCGGGCTCACCCCCGACGAGCACCAGCGAGCCGGCCACCACCCCTCCCCCCAACACCCGGTTCACCTCAGCCATAGGCAGGGGAAGGCGGTCGGAGGAATTAATGGCCACCTGGGATAGCTCGCGGGGCGGGTTTTCCAGGGCGGAGACGTTAGGCGGAGCCGCCGCGGTCACCCTGGTCTCAGCAAAGGTATTCCACTCCTGGCAGTTAGGGCAGCGCCCCAGCCACTTGAGGCTCTCCTTGCCGCAGTTCTGGCAGACAAAGATAGTCCTGGCTGATTTATCTGATTTACCCACGGAATGACTTTAACTGATTCAGAGGGGTATTTCAAGGGGATTTAAGGGAACCCTATCCCCTTTATGCACCCTAAAAAATCTTTGATTTTTCAGGGAACCCGCTTTATCCCCTTCCCCTTGCCAAGGGGAAGGGGAATTATTTTTTAGAAAGAGGGGCTAACGCCCCTCTTAAACTCCCCATTAGATAGGGATTTCCCCCTCCCCTTCTCCCCCCTCCCAACAAAACGAGGGGTTAAAGACACAGCCCTATAGGGCGGGAGGGTGGGAAGAAAAACCACCGCTACATAAGCATGCCCAGCAGTATGCCGGCAACTACGGAAGTGGCAACTGCCCCCGCCATATTGGGCCCCATGGCATGCATCAGCAGGAAGTTTCTCGGGTTAGCCTCCTGCCCCATCTTCTGCACCACTCTGGCCGACATCGGGATAGCCGATACACCGGCGGCGCCTATCAGCGGGTTTATCTTTTCCTTGAGGAAGAGGTTGACCAGCTTGGCCGTCCACAGCCCGCCGGCGGTGCCGAAGGCAAAGGCTACTATGGCCAGCCCGATAATGGCCAGGGTCTGGCCGGTAAGGAATACCGAGGCCGGCATCAGCGCCCCCACCGTTATTCCCAGCAGGAAGGTGAGGACATCGATAAACACCCCACCCGCCGCCTGGGCCAGCCTATCGGTAACCCCGCTGACCCGCAGCAGGTTGCCGAACATGAACATGCCGATAAGGGGTACCGACTTGGGCACGAGCAGGGCGGCGACCAGAAATACAATTATGGGGAAGAGAATCTCCTCCAGCTTGGAGACCTGGCGCAGCTGGGGTTTCATAACTATGGCCCGCTCTTTTTTGGTGGTCAGCAGCCTTATTATCGGCGGCTGGAGAATAGGCACCAGGGCCATGTAAGAATAGGCTACCAGCGTAATCGGGCCCAGCAGCCGCGGGGCCAGGGCGGCGGTGAGGAAAACGGTAGGCGGCCCATCGGAGCCGCCGATGATGCCGACACAGGCCGCCTCGTTTACGGTAAACATCCCGGAAACGTAGGCGATGATAAATACAATGAAAACACCCAGCTGGGCGGCGGCGCCGAAGAGAAAGGATACGGGACGGGCGATAGTAGGCCTGAAATCGGTCATGGCGCCTACCCCCAGGAAGATGAGCAGCGGAATTACCTCGGATTCAATCCCGTAGGTGTAGAGAATATTTAATAATCCTATCTCGCCCCTGCCTATGGCCTGTATCAGCCCGCCTAAAGTCGGCACCTCGGCGGGGAAGCCCTCGGCGGAATACACCATCATGCCGCCGAGGGGAAGATTGACCATAAGGATACCGAAGCCTATCGGCACTAACAAAATGGGCTCCATCTTCCTGGCGATGCCAAGGTAGATAAGGAGCCCGGCGATTAAGAACATTATAATATTGCCCCAGCTTAATGAGCCGAAGGCGGTTTCGTAGAGGCCAAACACCTACTTATCCTTTGCCGGAGTCTCTTTAGTCCTGGCTCCGGTTTTTTGTATTATCAGTCCCACTATCCAGGCCACCAGGGACAGGATGACCAAAACGAGTACGGTCACCCCAAAGCCACCACCGGCAATCCTGGCTATTAAACCCCAGTCCATAATCTTAAATATCCCTTAAATTTAATAAACCTGTCAATATTCAATGATAGCTACTAAATCACCGGCCTCAACCACCTGCCCCACCGCAAGCTCTATCTTGGCAACGGTGCCGGCCACCGGAGCCAGTATCGGATTTTCCATCTTCATTGATTCTAACAGGCAGACCACATCCCCCTCACCAACCTTATCCCCCACTTTAACATTCACACTGGTGATTTTACCCGTTATCGGTATCTCAATATTCTCCTGTGACAATTTCTGGTCTCCTTTCTTCTTATCCGCGTCTTTAAGCCTTATCGGCGTCGATTTTACCCGCTATCAAACCCACCGCCATCTGGGCAAACTGAAAGGGCGGCTCCGGTATTATCCCGTTGTTCCCGCCCTTTTCATGCAAAAGCTGCCCTGTTAGCCATATGAATTACGCTTTATCGTCTCCCAGCAATGCTCCCACGGCGGCCATGCCCGGGAAAGGTTGCTCATCTGTTTTCAGCACAATTTCACTATCGGCAACATCAATCAAAGCCTTGGAAACATAGCTATTCATTTTTAGATGTTCCAGAAGATCACCGTTGTCCTGGATTATCTTTTCTATATCCGCTTTCAAGTCCTCCGCGCTGTAAACGGTAAGCAGGTTCTCGGAACTCTCCACGCTGAAGACGCCCTTCAATGCCTTGATAGCGTCCGGGATAGCCGGGGGAATCTCAGTCAGTTCCGCCTCAACCTCAAAAACCTTGTCAAAGACCTTAAATTCGCTGCGGAGCACCGATTCGGAAAGCTTATCCTCAATCATGTCCTGAATTGCCCGGCGTAAGGGCCTGGCCCCGAAGACCTCATCATAGCCCTTCTCCCCCAGGAAATCTTTGGCGGCATCGGTCACCTCCAGTTTTATCTCCTTCTCCGCCAACTGCTTTGAAACCTGGGAAAGCATCAGGTCAACTATCCTGCGGATATTATCCTTGCTCAGGGAATGGAACACCACCACCCCGTCGATGCGGTTCAAGAACTCGGGGCGGAAGGTCTTCTTCAGCTCATCAAGCAGCTTCTCCTTCATTTTATCGTAGTCCATCTGCTGGGTCTTGGCCTCATCGTCGCGCAAGGCAAAACCGATAGTGCCGCTCTTCTTTATGAGCTTGGCGCCGATGTTGCTGGTCATGATGATAATGCAATTGCGGAAATCAACCCGCCGGCCCTTGGCATCAGTCAGGTGTCCGTCGTCAAATATCTGCAAGAGGATGTTAAAGACATCCTCGTGGGCCTTCTCAATCTCATCCAGGAGTATGGCGCAATACGACTTGCGCCTCACCGCCTCGGTAAGCTGCCCGCCCTCGTCATAGCCGACATACCCCGGAGGCGCCCCGACCAGCCGGGCCACGGTATGCCTCTCCATAAACTCGGACATATCCAGCCTTATCAGGGTATCCTCGCTGCCGAACATAAACTCGGCCAGGGCTCTAACCAGCTCCGTCTTACCCACGCCGGTAGGGCCGAGAAAGATGAAATTACCTATGGGGTGCCTCGGGTCTTTGATTCCGGCCCGGGCCCGCCTAACCGCCCGGGAGATGGTATTAATCGCCTCATCTTGGCCGATAATGCGCTTATGCAGAACTTCTTCCATCTGAAGCAGGCGGCTGGTCTCGTCAGAAGCCAGCTGCACCACCGGAATGCCGGTCCACATACTAACCACCTCGGCTATATCCTCGGCGGTGACCACCGGCTTCGCCTGCTCCCGCTCCGTCTGCCAGTCATCCTCCATCTGCTTTATCTTCTCTTCCATCTGGAGCTCACGCTGGCGCAGCTCGGCGGCATACTCGTACTGCTGAGAGGTAAGTGCCGCTTCTTTGTCCTTCTGCACGCTCTCCTGGGCGCGCCTGGCTTCCTTCAGGGTAACCGGTATCGTCCGGCGTCTAATTCTCACTCTGGACGATGCCTCGTCAATCAGGTCGATAGCCTTGTCGGGCATAAAGCGGTCGGGAATATACCTGGAAGCTAACGTTGCCGCGGCACTCAGTGCCTCGGCACTTATGGTCAGCTGGTGATGCTCCTCATAGCGCTCCTTAACCCCGTTCAAGATATCCAGCGTCTCATCTACAGAAGGCTCTTCCACCAAAACGGGCTGGAAGCGCCGCTCCAGGGCGGCATCACGCTCTACATACTTACGGTAATCATCAAGGGTGGTAGCGCCGATGCACTGCAGCTCACCCCGTGCCAGGGATGGTTTGAGGATATTAGCGGCATCAACCGCCCCCTCCGCCGCCCCGGCACCCACCATTGTATGAAATTCATCTATAAACAGCACGCAGTTACCGGCGGCCTTTATCTCATCGACGACCTTCTTCAACCGCTCCTCGAACTCACCGCGGTACTTTGTACCGGCCACCACCGCCCCCATATCCAGGGTAACAATCCTCTTCCCCTCCAGCGTCTCCGGCACTTCGCCGGCGATGATGCGGTGGGCCAGGCCCTCAACGATGGCTGTTTTGCCAACCCCCGGCTCACCAATCAGCGCCGGGTTATTCTTGGTGCGGCGGCTAAGAATCTGAACTACCCGTTCTATTTCCTTATTCCGCCCGATAACCGGGTCAAGCTTACCGGCGGTAGCCGCCGCCGTTAAATCAATACCAAGCTGGTCTAAAGCCGGCGTGCGGCTGGTAGTGCGGATCGGCCTGGCTCTGGCCACCCCCTCCCCCAGCACCTTGGAAGCCTCGGCACGCGCCCGCTCCAGGGTAACGCCAAAACTATCCAGGACGTCGGAGGCTACCCCGCCACCTTCACGCAAAAGACCGAGCAACAGGTGCTCGGTCCCGATATAGTTATGGCCAAGGTGGCGCGCTTCGTCTATAGCCAGCTCAATGATACGCTTGGCCCTGGGGGTAAGCCCGATTTCACCGGTGCTCGGCTTCTCGCCGCGCCCGATAATAAACTCCACCGCCGAGCGCGCCTTATTCAAGCCCACGCCCAGGTTAGCCAGGACCTTAGCGCCAACCCCTTCCTCCTCCCGCAGCAGACCGAGCAGGATATGCTCGGTGCCGATATAGGTATGGTTGAAGTGCTGGGCCTCTTCCTGGGCTAAAGTGAGGACTCTGCGTGCTCGTTCGGAAAACTTCTCAAATCGGCTAGCCATAACTCACCTATATTCAATTATAAAGCAAGCCAAAGTAAAGGTCAAAAGCCTCCTGGCAGTGGCATATTTTCCACAAGGGGTTGCCCCCTCAGTATCGTCCGCGCTAGGGCGTTTCACTTCCGTGTTCGGAATGGGAACGGGTGGTGCCACCCCGCTCTAACCACCAGAAGGCAAAGTTTATTCTAGCACACTTTCCAAAACAAAACAAAGGGGCTAAAGGGGTATTTTTGTACCATATGGCAGAAAGGGGGTTAAGAGCAATAGATTTAGTTCACAATCTGTTGTATACTTGAGCATAAGGAGACCATATTTATGGAACAAACTTTCGAAGCCACCATCGAGAAGCGTGAAAAATGGTACATCGGCTGGGTAGACGCTGTCCCCGGGGCTTTTAGTCAGGGAAAGACGGTTAAAGAGGTAGAGGAAAACCTGAAGGAAGCAGTTCAACTCATACTTGAAAGTCAGCGGGACTTAAGAGACCAAAAGGCAACTGGGGAAATCCTTAAGAGAAAAATCCAGGTTAAAGTTTAGTTCCGTGAAACGCCGTGACCTCGTCAGCCACCTGATAAAAGAAGGCTGTGTTCTCCATCGCGAGGGTGCAAAACATACAGTTTTCCTGAATCCAGAAAATGGGCATATCACCACCGTTCCCCGTCACCGGGAAATAGAAACCCTTCTAGCCAGGAAGATATGCCGGCAATTAGATATCCCCCTCCCCAAGACAGGAGACTAGCCACTTGTAAGCCCCACCCCCCTTCATCCCCCACTTGGTATTATCTACCTCACCCCCCTGTGTCTTGCTTCCCACCCTGCCCGCCCTATAAAGGCTGTGCCTCTAACACTCCCCCACTTTTGGGGGAAGAAATAAAAAGAGGGGCTAACGCCCCTCTTGGAGTGCCCCCGTTTAACATTCTATTGACATCAATGTTTGTTAGTCATATATTACATATACGATGAAAAGGATCTGTTTTTATGCTATTCCTATTGCTTTACTTTTGGTAATGGTTAGTGGCTTGACTACGGGCTGTGAATGGTTATCTTCAGCACCTACACCACCAGCTTCAGAATACCCCGCAGATATTATTGGACGTGTTACGACTGCCGATAAACTTATAGCAGATGGGGAAGAAGTAAGACGATATGGAACTAATACTAATTACTGGATAGTAGAGGTTTCATTAAAGAACAAAGATTATCAATATCCAGTTACTTCTAGACGTGATAAATCTATACCTTTGCCCGAAGGTGTTGACTTCATTTGGTCAATTATATTTAACGGCAAGGTATGGGCAGCTCCAATACTTGGTTCACCTCTGGCAACGGTGCCGCAGGGAGAATCTGGTAATATGATATTTCCGTTTGAGATGGGCAGGGACGATAAGACAAGTGATGTTCTAATATCCTATCGAGGTCAAGAACCCTATTCCTACGGGAATTTGCTCAGCGGTAACACCGTGGCAGTCTATGATTGGGATTTGAAGAAAGCAACACAGGCTGAAGAAACACAAAAGACTATTGCCACTGTTGAAGATATTTGGGTAAGTCATGTTCCTCGTTACTGCATTGTTGTGGAATTAAAACCAACTAATGAAGCAGTATCGAATAAAGTTTATGTGGCTGATTTGTATGAGAAAGGTAAGTTAAGGGCTACTACAAATGTGAGTTGGAACCAACCAGAAATTAATGTCTTATCAGTGAAACTTGTGAATTTTCCAGCTACAAGAGAAGAATGGGATGCCTATTTGTGGGAGGACATCAGTCATATTTTCAGTGTAAAAGTGCACGAATAAAAAACGGGGGGGGCTTCAGCCCCTCTTAGACACTAGTCTACGAGAACTGGTGGTGGTATAATTGCTATAGGAGATGAGCGCACGTCAGGAGTAACTATATGCCCCAAAAATCGAAAAAAGGTAAACTCAAGGAAGACCGCTGTAAGATTTGCGGCGGTAAGGGTTTTCTTACCGGTGAACTTACCTGGATACACGGTAACCAAAAACAACAAAGAGACCATCCATTTATCCCGATGAGAGAAAAACTGAAATGAAAAATATTAATCCCATATACGTGTTTTTCGCTGTAGTGTTTGCGATTGCCTTAATGCCAAGTTTCAACCAGGGAATAAATGCCGCAGCTAGTTCCTGGCCAACTGGGGCACCTGGGTCTTTTATGTTAAACCTCATTCCTTCACCGGTTGGGCTGGTCTTTTCTTTTCTTATAGGGACACTCCTTGTTTGGCTAGTGGCAAAGGGCCTACAATCAACGTAAAAACCCCCCACAAAAAAAGAGCCACCCTCTCAAAACACATACCCAACCACACTCCCCTTAACATAACGCCAAATTCAAATCCCCCATCCTAACCACACTCAAATTGTTCCCCCAAAATAAAAACCCCCCTATTTTCTTGAAGCTAAAAAAAGAAGCGCCCTTTAAAAGAGCGCCTCCCCTAAATCTTTACTAGTATCAACTCTGAAGCGGATCAAGCCCTCGACCATTAGTACGGTTAAGCTCAAAACATTACTGCTCTTACACTCACCGCCTATCAAACAAGTAGTCTACTTGCGGTCTTACTCCCCTGCCCGAAAGCAAAGGATGGGAGATATTATCTTGGGGTGGGCTTCGCACTTAGATGCTTTCAGCGCTTATCCCCACCAGACTTAGCTACCCAGCAATGCCCCTGGCGGAACAACTGGCACACCAGCGGTCTGTCCCTCTCAATCCTCTCGTACTAGAGAGAGCCCCCCTCAAATCTCCGGACGCCCACGACGGATAGAGACCGACCTGTCTCACGACGGTCTGAACCCAGCTCGCGTACCGCTTTAACCGGCGAACAGCCGGACCCTTGGGACCTGCTTCAGCCCCAGGATGCGATGAGCCGACATCGAGGTGCCAAACCTTGCCGTCGATGTGAACTCTTGGGCAAGATAAGCCTGTTATCCCCGGGGTAGCTTTTATCCGTTAAGCCACGGCCCTTCCACTCGGAACCGTGGGATCACTTTGCCCGACTTTCGTCTCTGCTCGACTTGTAGGTCTCACAGTCAAGCCCCCTTATGCCAATGCACTCTATGGGTGGTTTCCATTCACCCTGAGGGGACCTTTGGGCGCCTCCGTTACCTTTTAGGAGGCGACCGCCCCAGTCAAACTACCCACCAGACACTGTCCCCCTGCTTGATCAGGGGTTAGAGGCTAAACTCACCAAGAGTGGTATTTCAACGTTGGCTCCACCGAGGCTAGCGCCCCGGCTTCAAAGCCTCCCACCTATCCTACACATGATAAGCCCAGACCCAGTGCCAAGTTATAGTAAAGCTCCACGGGGTCTTTTTGTCCAGTCGCGGGTAACCCGCATCTTCACGGGTACTTCAATTTCGCCGAGTCCCTCGTTGAGACAGCGCCCAGGTCGTTACACCTTTCGTGCAGGTCGGAACTTACCCGACAAGGGATTTCGCTACCTTAGGACCGTTATAGTTACGGCCGCCGTTCACTGGGGCTTCAGTTCGCTGCTTCGGATTACTCCTAACACCTCTCCTTAACCTTCCAGCACTGGGCAGGTATCAGCCCCTATACTTCAGCTTTCGCTTTTGCAGAGACCTATGTTTTTGTTAAACAGTCGCCCGGGCCAATTTTGTGTCACCCTTTGTTCAAGGGCACCCCTTCTCCCTAAGTTACGGGGTCAAATTGCCGAGTTCCTTAACGAGGGTTCTCTCGATCACCTTGGGACTCTTATCCCTACCTACCAGAGTCGGTTTGCGGTACGGACGCTCCTGCTTCAAAAGCAACGAGGCTTTTCTTGACGGCCTGGGAATTTGCCAAATCGCATTGGGTCTCCCCTCAACTTTCCCCCACCTTCAGCTAAAATCCGGGGTGGATTTGCCTGCCCCGGCATCACCTATAGTGAGGAACGCACCATGTCCATTAGGCACGCTTGGCTTACCCTACCGTGTCCCCCCTTTACCTCCACAGGGGCGGTACGGGAATATTGACCCGTTGTCCATCGCCTACGCCTTTCGGCCTCGGCTAAGGCCCGACTAACCCTACGCGGATTAACCTTCCGTAGGAAACCTTAGGTTTTCGGTGGATGTGTTTCTCACACATCTTACGCTACTCATGCCGGCATTCTCACTTCCCTGCGCTCCACCATTACTCACATAACAGCTTCACTGCCCAGGGAACGCTCCCCTACCATTCCAGCAAGCTGGAATCCATAGCTTCGGTGGCGAACTTAAGCCCCGTTGAATTGTCGGCGCAGCACCACTCAACCAGTGAGCTGTTACGCATTCTTTAAAGGGTGGCTGCTTCTAAGCCAACCTCCTGGCTGTCTGTGCAATCCTACTTCCTTTACCACTTAGCTCGCTCTTAGGGACCTTAGCTGATGGTCTGGGCTGTTTCCCTCTCGACTACGGAGCTTATCCCCCGCAGTCTCACTCCCAGGCTTTAGGTTAATGGCATTCGTGGTTTGGTTGGAGTTGGTAAGATACTATCCCCCTAGTCCATCCAGAGCCCTACCTCCATTAACTAAACCTGAGGCTGCACCTCAATGCATTTCGGGGAGAACCAGCTATCACCGAGTTCGATTGGCATTTCACCTCTACCCACAGCTCATCTGACAGTTTTGCATCACTGACCAGTTCGGGCCTCCACTCCGATTTTATCGAAGCTTCACCCTGGCCATGGGTAGCTCACCCGGCTTCGGGTCTAATCCATGCGACTTTAAACGCCCTATTAAGACTCGCTTTCGCTACGGCTACATAACGTAAGTTACTTAACCTGCCACACAGATTAACTCACCGGCTCATTCTTCAATAGGCACGCCATCAGGGGAACTAGCCCCCCTCTGACTGCTTGTTGGCACACGGTTTCAGATTCTATTTCACTCCCCTCCCGGGGTTCTTTTCACCTTTCCCTCACGGTACTTGTTCACTATCGGTCATCAAGGGTATTTAGCCTTGCCCTGTGGTCAGGGCAGATTCCCACAAGATTCCTCGTGTCCCGTGGTACTCAAGAACAGACAAGGAGCCTCCCCCTTTCGTTTACGGGACTATCACCCTCTATGGTAGCTCTTTCCAGAGACCTTCAACTAGGGTTCGGTTTGTAACTCCTTGACCTATGTCAGGTTCGGTCATGTCTGCCTTACAACCCCCGGTAAACACAGGCCCTAACGCCGTTAGGTTTACCGGGTTTAGGCTCTTCCCCTTTCGTTCGCCACTACTCAGGGAATAATTATCCTTTCCTCGGGGTACTGAGATGTTTCACTTCCCCCGCTTACCTCCACCCAGCCTATGTGTTCAGCTGGGGGTGCTCAAGGTTCTCTTGAGCAGGTTGCCCCATTCGGGAATCCCCGGCTATGCTTGCTAGACAGCTCACCGAGGCTTTTCGCAGTCTTGCCACGCCCTTCATCGGCCCTTGATGCCAAGGCATCCACCGCGTGCCTCTTCCCGCTTGACCCGCTTCAGATTTGATACTAGTCTACGGATATTCAATTGTTAATGTGCTGGACATAATAAGGCGGCTTGGTGATTCGCCACCAAGCCGCTCTTGGCTTGAGTCACCAATCGCTTACAATTATGTCTCTGCTCTCTTCATAAGCGATAGAATATTATCATACCGTTCTCACTTTGTCAAGCGTACTTTTTCCCTATTTCATCAATCGTTAACAAACTTGTTGACAGCCGCCGAGCGCTGTGGTAATATTACAAATTGTCGCTAGGTAATTCGGCTCACAGCCGTTAGATTGGGTTTTAGTTTCAATCTTCGGCTTCAATGGATGAGTTACGGCTCATCCATTATAATTGTAGGGCAAGGAGAAAAAGAGTGCCAACAGTAAATCAGCTGGTCCGCAAAGGACGCAAACAGATGGTCAAAAAGACCAAAGCTCCGGCTTTGCGCCTCAGCTACAATGCACTCAAAAACAAGATGGTGCAGGGGAAAGGCTCACCGCAAAAGAGGGGGGTCTGCGTTCAGGTAAAGACCACCACCCCCAAAAAGCCCAACTCAGCACTGCGCAAAATAGCCAGGGTGCGGCTGACCAATCAAATAGAAGTAACCGCTTACATCCCCGGTGAGGGGCATGAGCTTCAAGAACACTCAGTAGTATTAATCAGAGGCGGGCGGGTCAAGGACCTGCCCGGCGTTCGCTATCACATCATCCGCGGCGCCCTGGATGCCAGCGGCGTAGCCAACCGGCGTCAAAGCCGCAGCAAATATGGAAGCAAGAAGGTAGCCCACGCGGCAGCTGTGGCTGCTGAGACTACCGAAATATAGGAGATTCAGATGCCAAGGCGGGCTCGAGCAACCAAAAGAGAGATTTTCCCTGATGCCAAATACAGCAACGGGACCGTAGCCCGGTTAATCAATAAGGTGATGATGCAGGGTAAGAAAAGCACGGCGGAGAAGATAGTCTACGGTGCCATCGATATTATGGGGCAGCAGGGAGCCAAAGAGCCGGTCAACCTTTTAGAGCAAGCAATAAAAAATGCCACTCCCCAGCTTGAGGTCAAGCCGCGGCGGGTGGGAGGTGCCACCTACCAGGTGCCCATAGAAGTCCGCCCTGACCGCGGGCTATCTCTGGCGCTGCGCTGGCTGGTAGTATCAGCCCGGGCCAGAAGCGGCAAGTCCATGGCGGAAAAGCTGGCTGCCGAGCTCAGTGATGCCGCCCAGGGGCAAGGAGTAACCATAAAGAAGCGTGAGGACACCCACAAGATGGCCGAGGCTAACCGAGCCTTTGCCCACTACCGATGGTGAGGAGAGGACTGTGACCAGGAGTTTCCCTTTAGAACGAATACGTAATATTGCCATTATCGCCCATATAGATGCCGGTAAGACCACCGTCACCGAAAGGATACTCTATCATACCGGCCGTACCTATAAGATTGGCGATGTAGATGACGGCACCACGGTGATGGACTGGATGGAGGAGGAGAGACGGCGGGGTATTACCATCACCGCGGCGGCCACTACCTGTTACTGGCAAGAACACCGCATCAATATTATTGACACGCCGGGGCATGTGGACTTTACCGCCGAGGTAGAGCGGAGCCTCAGGGTGCTGGATGGCGGAGTAGTCGTTTTCGACGCCGTCGCCGGAGTTGAGGCTCAGTCCGAAACGGTATGGCGACAGGCAGATAGATACGGCGTACCCCGTATCTGCTTCATTAATAAGATGGACCGGGTGGGCGCCAACTTCAACCGCACCATATCCATGATTGAAGAGCGCCTCCACGCCAAGCCCCTCACCATACAACTCCCCCTCGGCAGTGAAAACAACTATCAGGGCATTATTGACCTGATAGAAAACAAGGCCTGGAGCTTTGAAGGCGACCCCACCACACCACCCATAGAAATAGCCATCCCGGAATCGGAACAGGACAAATGCACTCAAGCTCGCCATACGCTGATTGAAAAGCTGGCCGAAACTGACGACCAGATTCTGGCGGCTTACCTTGAGGGCACCACCATCACCCCGTCAGATTTAAAGCAAGCCTTAAGACGAGTAACGATAGCGGCCAAAGGGGTGCCCATTCTCTGCGGCAGCGCCCTCAAGACCAAAGCCATCCGCCCCCTGCTTGATGCTATTATTAATTATCTTCCCTCGCCGGCGGATATGCCGCCGATAAGGGCTACTGATATCAGAGTCGGCGGCGAGGTTACTCGCCCCGCCCGCGACGACGTCCCCTTTTCGGCGCTAGCTTTCAAGGTGGTCTCCGACCCCTTCGTCGGCCGGATGGTCTACTTCAGAGTCTATTCCGGCACGGTAAAGGTAGGAGCGCAGGTATACAACTCCACCCGGGGCAAGAGGGAGCGCATCGGACGCCTCCTAATAATGCACGCCAACCGCCGTGAGGAGGTCGAAGAGGTCGGTGCCGGCTCCATCGTGGCCACTTTAGGCCTCAAAAACACCTTCACCGGCGATACCCTGTGCCATTACTCCCAGCCGGTGCTCCTGGAAGCCATCCGCTTCCCCGAGCCGGTTCTCTCGGTAGCCATTGAGCCCAAGACCAGAGCCGACCAGGACAAACTGGGCGGAACCCTGACCAAGCTGACCGAGGAGGACCCCACCTTCAAGGTAAAGTACGACCAGGAATCGGGGCAGACGGTTATTTCAGGCATGGGTGAGCTTCACCTGGAGTACCTGGTGGGCAGACTTCTCAGCGAGTTCGGCGTCAAGGCCCAGGTAGGCAAACCCAAGGTCTCCTACAAAGAGACCATTACCATACCCGTGGAAGCAGAAGGTAAATTTATCCGGCAGAGCGGCGGTCACGGCCAGTACGGCAATATCTCTATACGGCTGGAGCCGATGGAGCGCGGCGGCGGCTTTCTGTTTGTTGACAAGGTTAAAGGCGGGACTATTCCCAAGCAGTATATCCTGGCGGCGGAGACGGGCATTAAAGGAGCTATGGAGACCGGGGTGGTCAGCGGCTACCCCATAGTTGATATCAAAGCCACCATCTATGACGGCAGTTATCACGAGGTTGACTCTTCGGACATCGCCTTCAAGATGGCCGGCTCACTGGCGCTGCGCAACGGCGTCACCCGGGCCAAGCCCATCCTCCTGGAGCCGACTATGAAACTAGAGGTAGTTGCACCGGATGAGTTCCTTGGTGATATAATAGGGGACCTTAATTCCCGGCGGGGACATATTGAGTCTATAGAGACACGGGACGGATTGGCGGTTATTCACGCCCTGGCACCCCTGGCCGAGACCTTCGGCTATGCCACCAGCCTCAGGTCACTAACTCAGGGCAGGGCAACCCATTCTCTGGAGTTCTGTCAATATGAGGAAATGCCGGCGGAACTGGCCGACCGGATAACCGGCAAAGCCGCCGTCGGATAGAAGAGGGTATATGCCGAAACAGAAGATAAGAATCAAGCTAAAGGGTTACGACCACAAGTTATTAGACCTGTCGGCGGAGCAGATTGTGGCCGCCGTAGAGCGGACCGGGGCCGTGGTGGTGGGACCAGTGCCACTGCCCACCCACATCAAACGGTTCAGCGTTATCCGTTCCCCCTTTATTGATAAAGACTCACAGGAACAGTTCGAGATTCGAACTCACAAGCGCCTGATTGATGTTGTAGATATGACATCCAAGACCATAGACGCCCTGAGCAGCCTCAATCTACCGGCTGGAGTAGAAATAGACATCAAGCTATAGGAATAAATCATGGTTCAAGGTATTATTGGCAAAAAGCTAGGCATGGGTCAGATATTCGCCGACGATGGCAAGGTAGAAGCCTTAACCGCCATCGAGGCCGGCCCCTGCGTTGTAATACAGGTTAAGACCAGGGACAAAGAAGGCTATAATGCCGCCCAGCTCGGCTTTGGAGAAAGTAAACGGCTCAACTCCCCCCAGAAGGGGCATCTCAAAAAGCTGGGGCAGTTCAAGCACCTCCAGGAGTTCAGGTTAGCCGATACCGGAGACATTAAAATAGGCGATAAGATTGATGTCAGCCTGTTCAAAGAAGGCGACCTGGTTAATATTACCGGCGTCTCCAAGGGCAAGGGCTTTGCCGGGGTGGTCAAACGCCACCACTTTGCCGGCGGCCCCAAGACCCACGGGCAGTCCGACCGCCACCGCGCCCCCGGCTCCATCGGGTCAACTACCAGTCCGGGCCGGGTGCTAAAAGGGATGCGCATGGCCGGTCACATGGGCAACAGGCGGGTGACGGTACAACACCTGCAGGTATATAAAACCGACCCGGAGCGCAATCTGTTACTAATCAGGGGAGCCGTTCCCGGGGCTAAAAACGGGTTACTACTAATAAAGAAAGCGGGAGGGGGCAAATAAGTGGAGGTCCCGGTTTATAGCCCCAGCGGTGAGGTAACCAAACACATTGAGATAAGTGACGGCGTTTTTGCCGTGCCCTTTAACGAGGCAGTGGTGCACCAGGCATTAGTCAGACAGCAGGCCAACGCCCGCCAGGGAACCTCCAGCACCAAGACCCGCGCCGAGGTTGCCGGCAGCGGCCGCAAGCTGTTCCGGCAGAAGCACACCGGCATGGCGCGTGCGGGCAACAAGAAGTCATCGCTGCGCCGGGGAGGCGGCGTTACTTTCGGCCCCAGGCCCCGGAGTTACCAGCAAGACATGCCCAAAAAGATGCGCCAGCTGGCGCTGAGATGCGCCCTATCAGCCAAGACCAGGGACGAGGAGCTAAAGGTCTTAGAAGAGCTGAAGTTTGACCAGACCAAGACCAAACAGATGGCGGTAATTTTAGTGGCGCTGGGGATAGACTCCACCGCCCTTATTGTGACCGATAAGCCGGAGGAAAATATAATAAAGTCATCCCGCAACCTGGCGGGGATTAAGACCATACCGGCCAATATACTAAACGTGGTTGACATTCTATCCTATAAAATGTTACTTATGACCGAGTCGGCGGTACGCAAGGCAGAGCAGCTGTGGGACCCCCCTAAATCTCCGATTTCTGGGGTAAAGCTGGGGGGAGGCGGCAATGCATCTATATAAGGTATTACAACGCCCGTTAATAACCGAAAAGAACTCGGCCCTTCAGGCCCAGGGCAAATACGCCTTTGAGGTAGTCCAAGAGGCCAATAAGGAACAGATTAAACGGGCGGTAGAGAAAGCATTCAAGGTCACCGTCACCGGGGTCAATGTGATGACGGTGCCCGGTAAGAGGCGCCGGATGCGGGGCCGAGAGGTACTGAACCCGTCGTGGAAAAAGGCCCTGGTCACCTTAAAACCCGGCGATAAGATAGAACTATTCGAGGGGGTATAAGTGCCACTAAAGCAATATCGTCCAACCTCACCCGGCCGGCGGAGCATGACCGGCTCCAGCTTTGAGGAAATAACCAAAAGCAAGCCGGAGAAATCGCTGCTGCTACCCCTCAAGAAGAAGGGAGGGCGCAGCAACCAGGGGAAAATCACCGTCCGCCACCGCGGCGGCGGCGCCAAGCGCCGGCTGCGCATAATAGACTTTAAAAGAGATAAGCTCGGCGTACCGGGCCGTGTAGCGGCTATTGAATATGACCCCAACCGCTCCGCCCGTATCGCCCTTATTTTCTATGCCGATGGGGAGAAGCGCTATATCCTGGCCCCCAACGACCTAAATGTTGATGATGTCATAAAATCAGGCGAGGGTGCCGAGTTAAAACCGGGCAACGCCCTACCCTTAAAGCTAATCCCCACCGGGACGATGATACATAATATAGAGATGCAACCGGATAAAGGGGGGCAACTGGTACGCAGTGCCGGAGCTGCCGCCCAGCTAATGGCCAAGGAAGGCAAATACGCCCTAATCAGAATGCCCTCCAGTGAGGTGCGGCGTATCCGCAGCGACTGTCTGGCCACAATCGGGCAGGTGGGCAATCTTGACCACCGCAGTATCAGCCTGGGCAAAGCCGGACGCAAACGGTGGATGGGCTGGAGACCCACGGTTAGGGGCTCGGCGATGAACCCCAACGACCACCCCCACGGTGGGGGTGAAGGCAGATCCCCGATAGGAATGCCCGGCCCCAAGACACCCTGGGGTAAACCGGCTTTAGGCTACAGGACACGCAAGCCCAAGCCTGGAGATAAAATGATAGTCAGACGCAGGGGGAAGTGACTTAAATGTCAAGGTCAACAAAAAAAGGCCCAGCCGTTGATGCCAAACTGATGAAAAAGGTCGATGCGCTGAGCCGCGCTGAGGAAAAGACGATAATAAAGACCTGGGCTCGCTGGTCCACCATCACGCCCAAGATGGTCGGTTTTACCATCGGCGTCCATGACGGGCGGAGGCATGTGCCCATCTATATCACGGAAAACATGGTAGGGCACAAACTGGGTGAGTTCGCTTCTACCCGAACCTTCAGGGGACACGTGGGCAGGGGAGAGAAATCTGCCCCGAGGAAAAGTAGGCCATAAATGGAAGTAAAGGCTATATCTAAAGACACCGGTATCTCGCCACGCAAGGTACGCCTGCTGGTAGATATGGTGCGGGGCAAGAGGGTAGATGAGGCACTATCCCTGCTCAAATTTACCCCCACCCCCACCGCCAGGGTGGTAGCCAAGGTGGTGAAATCAGCGGCGGCCAATGCCGAAAACAACTTCCAGATGGACCCCGCCGATTTAAAGATTGTAGGCATCTTTGCCGATGAGGCTAGAACCATGAAAAGGTTTCGCCCCCGGGCTCGGGGACGAGCCGCCCCCATCCTCAAGCGTTCCAGCCATATAACGGTTATCGTTGCCGAGGAGGAGAGTATTGGGGCATAAAGTACATCCCTTTGGCTTTAGAATCGGCATCATACGCGACTGGCAGGCCAAGTGGTATGCTGAGAAGGACTACGTCGAATTCTTGCAGGAAGATATGAAGCTCCGCCGGGCCATCCAGTCCCGGTATACCGATGCCGGCATCTCTCTGGTGGAGATTGAACGCCAGTCGAACAAGGTATCGGTAACTATACACACCGCCCGCCCCGGTGTGGTCATCGGGCGGGGCGGACAAAGGGTTGATGAAATGAGGCTCATGCTGGAGAATCTTATCGGCAAGAGGATTCAACTCAACGTCCTGGAGGTGCAACAGCCGGAACTTGATGCCTACCTGGTAGGCAGGGCGATAGCGGAACAGATTGAACACCGTGTTGCTTTCCGCCGGGCCATGAAACAGGCACTATTCCGCACCATGCAGTCGGGGGCTAAAGGGATAAGAATCAGCTGCGCCGGCAGACTGGGCGGCGTCGAGATAGCCCGCCGCGAGGTTACCCACCAGGGGCAGGTGCCCCTGCACACCCTGCGGGCCGATATCGATTACGGATTCACCGAAGCGCACACCACCCTGGGCCGGATTGGCATCAAGGTCTGGATTTATCGGGGCGATATTCTCCCCGAACCCAGCCTGCCGGGAGCTGAGAAAGCCCCGGCCGAAGTAGAAGAAGCCGAAGCGGCAGAAGCCAAGACCCCCACCCCACCAAAAAGGGAAGCAAAACCAAAAGCAGAAAAACCGGCTGAGGCAGTAGCCCCACCAGCCAAAACCAAAGCCAAAACCAAGGCCAAAGCCGAGGAAAAACCAGAAGAAAAGGCAGAGGTAACCAAGACCAAGGCCGAGAAAAAGACTAAAGAAAAGACAGAAGTAGCCGAAACCAAGGCCGAGAAAGAAACCAAGAAAGAGGCAACCGAGGCCAAAGCGGAAGCAAAAACCGCCAAGACAAAGACAAAGAAAACCACCGCCAAGACAAAACCGGCGGTAACCAAGGATAAAGAGGAGACAGATGCTACAACCCAAGCGGGTTAAGTACCGCAAGAGCCATAAAGGACACCGCCGGGGCAAAGCCCATACGGGCAACAGCATTGAATTCGGCGACTACGGCCTGCAGGCGATGGAATCGGCATGGCTTACCGGCCGGCAGATTGAAGCGGCGCGCCGTGCCATCACCCATTACATCCGCCGTGGTGGTAACGTCTGGATTCGCATCTTCCCCGATAAACCGGTAACCAAAAAGGCGGCGGAAACCCGCCAGGGCGGGGGAAAGGGTGCCCCCGACCACTGGGTAGCAGTGGTTAGACCGGGCAGAATTTTATTCGAGATGGGCGGAGTCAGTGAGGCGGTAGCCAAAGGGGCAATGCGCCTGGCCTCACACAAACTCCCCATAAACAGCAAATTCGTAGTCAGAGAAACGGGCGTAGCCGTGGCTAGCGATACCAAGGAGGCAGCTCAGGGTGAAGATTGAAGAGGTCAGAGCTTTAAGCGCTAAAGAGCTGGACAAACAGCTGGAGGAAGCTCACCAAGAGCTGTTTAACCTGCGCTTTCGCCTGGCGACCAAGCAACTGGTAAACCATCGCGAGATTCCCAGGGTAAAAAAGACAATTGCCCAGCTCAAGACAATAATGAGAGAAAGAGAGCTAGTTAAAAGGTAACGGACTATGGAAAGCAAGCATAAATTCAGACTTGGCCAGGTAGTCAGTGACAAAATGGACAAGACAGTGGTGGTGGCGGTAGAAACGCCCAAGCGCCACCCGTTATATAAGAAGACCATGAAAAGAGTGGTCAAGTATAAAGCTCACGACGAGAAAAACAAGTGCCATGTTGGAGACAAAGTAATAATTATAGAAACCCGCCCTCTTTCCCGGGAAAAGCGGTGGCGGGTAGCCGAGATAGTAGCCAAGGCTGAGGTAGTGGAGATTTCTCCTGAGGAAATAACCCGGGAAGACCTGGCCAAGGTTATGCCGGAGAAAAAGCCCAAGGAAAAACCTGAGGTCAAAGCTGAGGAAGAAACCAAGGGAGAAGAAAAGGAAGAGGCAGCCGAGGCAAAACCGGCCAAGAAAGCTGAAGAAGAAAAAGTGGCCGAGCCTGAGGCTGAGAAAAAAGCTAAAGAAGAAAAGGTGACCGAGCCTGAGCCCGAAGAAAAACCCGAGGAAGAGAAAAAGAAAGCCGAGCCCAAGGCCGAGAAAAAAGCTAAAGAAGAGGCAGAGGACTAGGTTAAGATGATTCAATCCTATACCAGGCTCAAGGCAGCTGATAACACCGGCGCCAGAGAAATTATGTGCATTACCGTTTTAGGCGGCACCAGGAGAAAATACGCCCACGTCGGTGACGTTATTGTAGCCTCGGTAAAAAAAGCCATCCCCCGGGGGGCGGTCAAGGAGGGGGAGGTAGTCAGAGCGGTTATCGTTCGCTGTGCCCAGCCCTTCAGACGCCCGGACGGCTCCTACATCAGGTTTGATGAAAATGCCGCGGTAATTCTAACCGATAAGAACAACCCCAAGGGAACCAGAATATTCGGACCGGTAGCTAGGGAGCTGAGGGACAAGAATTTCGCCAAGATTATCTCGCTGGCACCCGAGGTAGTGTGAGACAGGATGAATATTAGGAAAGACGATACGGTACTGGTCATTGCCGGCAAGGACAAGGGCAAAAAGGGCAAGGTGCGCTTCACCTACCCCGATGAGAAGAAGATACTGGTGGATGGCGTCAACTTCATCAAGAAGCACAGCAAAGCCAAGGGAGCGGCCAAGCAGGCGGGCATAATCGACCGGGAGGCGACAATCCAGGTATCCAATGTTATGCTGCTCTGCAGCAAGTGCAATCACCCGGCTCGGGTAGGCTTCCGTTCCCTGTCTGATGGCCGGAAGGTGCGGTTCTGCCGCGCCTGCGGCGAGGTAATAGACTAAATGTCAGAACTTAAAGAAAAATATAAAAAAGAGGTTGTTCCCCAGCTCATGGAGCTTGGCGGGTACAAGAATATAATGCAGGTGCCACGCCTGGAAAAGGTGGCACTTAACATCGGCATAGGCGAGGCGACTACGGATGCCAAGGCTCTGGAGTCAGCCGAGAAGGATTTAGCGGCTATTGCGGGGCAGCACCCGGTTATAACCCGGGCCAAGAAATCCATTGCCGCCTTCAAGTTAAGGGAAGGGATGACCGTCGGGCTAAGAGTGACCCTAAGGGGAGAGCGCATGTATCAATTTCTGGAAAAGCTGATAAACGCCACTCTACCCCGGATGCGCGAATTCCGCGGGGTTTCCCCCAGCTCCTTTGACGGCCGGGGCAATTACACCATGGGATTCAAGGAGCAGACCCTCTTCCCCGAAATAGACTATGATAAGATAGACAAAGCGCGGGGACTGGAGTTATCAATTGTCACTACGGCCAAAACCGACGAGGAAAGCAAGCAACTGCTGGAATTACTGGGCCTGCCTTTTGCCCGAGATTGAGGTGGAATGGCTAAGAAATCAAAACTAGAAAAATCGAAGCGGCCGCCCAAATACAAGGTACAGCAGCGTAACCGCTGTTTCCTGTGTGGCCGGCCCCGGGGTTACATCCGCCAGTTCGGCCTGTGCCGGATTTGCTTTCGCAAGCTAGCCCTGGCGGGACAGGTTCCCGGGGTAAGAAAGGCAAGCTGGTGAGGGAGATATGGCTGTAACTGACCCAATAGCCGATATGTTAACCAGAATACGCAATGCCATTATGGCCAGGCATGACTTTGTCCTGATGCCATCCTCAAGGACTAAGCTGGCTATTGCCCGCATCCTCAAAGAGGAAGGCTTCATCACTGAGTATGAAGTACTCAGGAGCAAGCCGCACCGGTCAATCAAGGTCTACCTCAAATACGACGATAAAAGTAAGTCCATCATCTCCGGGCTGGAGCGGGTAAGCAAGCCCGGGCTGAGGATATACGTGGGACAAAAGGAGATTCCCCGCGTCCATGGCGGTTTAGGCGTCGCTATCATTTCCACCCCCAAGGGGGTAATAACCGGCAAGCAGGCCTGGCGCCAGGGAATCGGCGGTGAAATACTATGCTACGTATGGTAAATAAATACCGGGGTGATATACATGTCTAGGGTAGGTCGGATGCCGATACCGGTACCCGATGGGGTAAAGGTAAGCATTGAGCCGGACTCGGTCACGGTAACCGGTCCCAAAGGGGAACTCAACCGCCGCTTCAACCCGGATATAAGTATTGTCCTGGAAGATAAAAACCTGATAGTATCCCGCCCCGATGACAGCAAGGAGCACCGTTCCCTGCACGGACTTACCCGCAGTCTGCTGGCCAACATGGTACAGGGGGTAAGCGACGGCTTTGAGAAGACCCTGGAGATAGTGGGAGTTGGCTACCGGGTGGAAAAGGCCGAGGATAAGCTAATGCTTAGGGTCGGCTTCTCCCACCAGGTAGAGGTAACTCCCTTACCCGGCGTCTCGCTGGACGTAGAGCCAGGCAATCGCATCAAGGTCAGCGGAATCAACAAAGAGGTAGTGGGCGAAATGGCCGCTGAAATCAGAGCCATCCGTCCCCCCGATACATATAAGGGCAAAGGCATCAGATATGCCGGCGAGGTAGTCCGCCTTAAAGCCGGCAAGGCCGGTAAGGCTATAGGTAATAGGGCGTAATGAAAAAAGGCGAAGCCAGAATAGCACGCAAAAGAAGACACCTCCGGGTCAGAGCCAAATTATCCGGCAATGCTTCCCGGCCGCGGCTCTGTGTCTTTCGCAGCCTTAACCACATCTACGCCCAGATTATCAATGACGAGCAGGGGCACACGCTGGTCACAGCTTCAACCCTGGACCAGGATATAAAAAGCGGGGCAGACAGCCAGGCCAAGTCAGCCAGAGCCGGGCTGGTCGGTTCCCTGGTGGCTAAACGTGCTCTAGATAATGGGATAAAAGAGGTAGTCTTCGACCGCGGCGGCTACAAATATCACGGCAGGGTAAAAGCCCTGGCCGAAGCCGCCCGACAGGCAGGACTGAAATTTTAGGGGGAATATTAAAGTCAGTGAAACAAGCCATAAACAGAATAGACCCCGCTGAACTGGTACTGAATGACAAGCTGGTTTATATCAACCGGGTGAGCAAGGTGGTGAGGGGAGGCAAACGCCTCCGGTTCAGCGCCCTGTCGGTAACCGGCGATGGCAACGGGCATGTCGGCATTGGCGTTGGTAAAGCCAACAGCGTGCCCGAGGCAATCAACAAGTCGGGCGCCGTCGCCAGAAAGAACCTTATTCAGGTTCCACTAGCCGGGACAACCATCCCGCAGGCAGCGACGGTCAAATTCGGGGCGGCCCAGGTGCTGCTAAGACCAGCCTCACCGGGCACAGGCATCATTGCCGGCGGCAGTATCCGGGCGGTGGTAGAGGCCGCCGGAATTAAGGACATTCTCACCAAATCGCTAGGCAGCGCCAACCGCATTAACACGGCCAAGGCTACCATACTCGCCCTCAGCCAGCTCAAAGAACCCCAAGCAGAACTGGCCCGGCGCCGGGTAACCGCCAAGGTTGAGGGGAGGGCAAGCGGTGGCTAAGCTGCGTATCACCCAGATTAAAAGCGGCATCGGCTATCCCCAGGACCAGAAGAAGACGCTGAAGGCGCTGGGGTTTCACCGGCTAAACCAGAGTGTTACCCAAGACGACCGCCCCTCGGTACGGGGTATGATTAACAAGGTGAAACACCTGGTTAAGGTGGAGGAGACAAGCTGATGCTACAGGAGAAACTCTCCCCACCCCCCGGCGCCAAGAAAGCCAGAAAACGAGTGGGGCGGGGCGATGGCAGCGGGCACGGCACCTACTCCGGGCGCGGCAGCAAGGGACAGAAGTCCCGCGCAGGATATAAGATGCGCCCCGGCTTTGAAGGCGGGCAGCTGCCGTTAATCAAGCGCCTCCCGGAAAAGCGCGGCTTTCACAATCCCTTCCGGACGGAGTATACCACGGTAAAAATCGGCCAACTCGGTATCTTCGAACCGGAAAGCGAGGTCACACCGGAGAAACTGATCGCCGCTAGGATAGTAAAATCGCTGCGCCAGCCAATCAAGATTCTGGCCGGAGGTGAAATCAGCCATCCACTGGTGGTAAAGGCAAACAAGTTCTCCGCCGCGGCTAAAGCCAAGATAGAAGCCGCCGGCGGTAAAACGGAGGAGATAGGGAATGAAGCCCAGACAGACTAGGCCACGGCTGCTGCAGGCCATGATTGATGCCTTCAGTCTGCCCGATTTAAGACGGCGCATCCTCATCACGCTGGGCATCTTGATTATCTTCCGCTTCGTGGCTCACGTGCCTCTTCCCGGCGTAGACCTCGAGGCGCTGAAAGAGCTGTTCGAGAGCAACGCCCTGCTGGGCATGCTTAACATGTTCAGCGGCGGCGCCATGGCGCGTCTTAGCGTGGCGGCGATGGGGGTTTACCCCTACATCACGGCATCAATCGTCATGACGCTGCTGGTACCGGTCATTCCCAAACTGCGAGCCCTCTCCCAGGAAGGGGAGTCGGGTAGAGACAAGATTAATCGTTTTACCCACTGGCTGACCATACCCATGGCCGCTATGCAGGGCTACGGGCAGCTCATCTACTTCCAGAGCCAGGGTGTTATCGGCAGCGCCGCGGCGCTACCCATGGCCTCCATGGTCATATCCATGATTGCCGGCACCATGTTCTGTGTCTGGCTGGGTGAGCGTATTACCGAATACGGTATCGGCAACGGTATATCGATAATAATCTTTGGCGGCATTGTCGCCGGCTACTGGGAAACGACGGGACAGGTTTTCTTCGCTGCCGGACAGGGGCAATGGACCGGGGCCGTGGTTTATGTTATTATCGCCCTGCTCACCACCGTTCTCATCGTCATTTTTACCGAAGCCCACCGCCGCATCCCCGTCCAGTACTCCCGCAGCGTCTTTCGCAGCGGGCGGATGTACCGGCAGTCAGGCTCAACCCACATCCCGCTGCGGGTAAACACCGCCGGCATGATACCCCTCATCTTTGCCATGTCACTGGTCATCTTCCCCGGTACGGTCGCCAGCTACTTTGCCGCCCCGCCGGGGGCTGACCCTAACTTCGCCGATCAAATTATGGCCTGGTTTAACCCCAGTGCCGCACTGCCCATGGGATTATTCTACTGGGGGCTCAACTTCCTGCTGGTAGTTGGTTTTGCCTTCTTCTATACCATGATTATTTTCGAGCAGCAGGACCTGCCCGGCACCCTGCAACGGCAGGGGGGCTTTATCCCCGGAATCCGCCCCGGCCCCCACACCAAGGAATACCTGGACGGGGTGATAAAGCACATTACCTGGGCGGGAGCCCTCTTCCTGGCAGTAGTAGCCATAATGCCCTTCTTCGCCAGGGAAATAAGCAACGTGCAGGTAATACAGCTATCCAGCATGGGCCTGCTGATTGTAGTCGGCGTCGTCCTAGATACCATGAAGCAGATAGAAGCCCAGCTGGTAATGCGGCGCTATGAGGGTTTCATTAAATAGGGATAAAGATGTATATTATTTTTCTGGGCCCCCCCGGGGCGGGTAAAGGAACTCAGGCAGGTGAACTGGCCCGGGAGTTAGGGTTAGAACATATCGCCACCGGCGACCTGTTCCGGCAGGCGCTGGAGCGGGGAACCGCCTTAGGCCTAAAGGCTAAATCTTATATGGAAAAAGGGGTGCTGGTTCCCAGCCAGATAACCATAGGCATGGTTCTGGAGCGCCTCTCAGTACCGGACTGCACAAAAGGGGCAATCCTGGACGGCTTCCCCCGCAATCTGGAGCAGGCGGAGGCCCTGGATAAAGCCTTGAGCCAACAGGGCAAGGCGATAGACAATGTGGTCTATATTAAGGTCTCCGAGGAGGAGTTACTAAAGAGATTAAGCGGACGCTGGATTTGCCGCCGGTGCCAGGCACCGTGCCACGCCACCGACTCTCCCCCCAGGGTCCGGGGGAAGTGTGATAAGTGCGGCGGCGAGCTCTACCAGCGCCCCGACGATAACGAAGTAAGCGTCAAGAAGCGGCTGGAGGTCTACTTCGCCGAAACGGCGCCGCTGATTGACTATTATACACAGGGGAGTAAACTAATAGAGATAGACGGCGAGGGGGGCGTAGCCGAGGTGGCCAAGAAAATAAAGGCTGCCCTGCCGGGAGAGTGTTAAAGCCTAAATGGGCATAATTATCAAATCGGAGCGAGAAATCGCACTTATGCGCCAGGCGGGCAGGATTGTGGCCACGGTGCTGAATATTTTGATGAAACAGATAAAAGAGGGAATGAAAACTAAGGAACTAGATATGATTGCCGGCCGAGAGGTAGAGAGGCTGGGGGGGAAACCCTCGTTCAAGGGTTACCGGGGGTTTCCGGCCAATCTTTGCGTCTCGGTAAATAACGAGATAGTGCACGGCATTCCCGGGGAACGGAGCTTACGAGAAGGTGACATTGTTTCCCTTGACTTCGGGGCGTCTTTTAAAGGCTTTCAGGGCGATGCCGCGGTGACCGTAGGCATTGGGGAAATCAGCCCGGAGGCAAGAAAGCTGGTGGCGACCACGGAAGACGTGCTCAAAGCCGGCATTGCCGCCGCCCGCTCCGGAGCCAGACTGGGGGATATATCGGCCACCATACAGAACTATGCCGAAGCCAAAGGCTATTCGGTAGTGCGCGAGTATACCGGCCATGGCATCGGGCGGGAGCTGCATGAGGAGCCGCAGATACCCAACTTCGGACCGCCGGGAACGGGGCCGGTATTAAAGAAAGGCATGACCATAGCCCTGGAGCCGATGGTCAATGCGGGCGACTGGCGCACCCGGGTCGGTGACAACCAGTGGACGGTGTTTACCGCCGACGGCAGCCTTTCCGCCCACTTTGAGCACACCATCGCCATTACCAACGGGGAGGCGGAGATACTCACCAGCCGGGAAGGGGTTTATGCCTAAGAAGGAGGCGATTGAGGTCGAGGGCACGGTAGTCGAACCGTTACCCAACGCCATGTTCCGTGTAGAGCTGGCTGACGGGCACAAGGTGCTGGCTCACATTTCTGGTAAAATAAGGTTACATTATATTAGAATCCTGCCCGGAGACAGAGTTCTCATAGAGCTCTCTCCCTACGACCTGAGCCGGGGAAGGATTACATATCGGTTTAAGTAGCGGGGTTTATGATGAAGGTAAAAGCTTCAGTTAAAGTAAGATGTGAAAAGTGTAAGATAGTGAAACGTCGCGGCGTGGTCAGAGTTATCTGTTCCAACCCGCGGCACAAGCAGCGGCAGGGATAGCCGCGCTTTAAGCAGGAGGCTGTAGATGGCACGTATTGCCGGAGTGGATATACCAAAAAACAAGCAGGTCTGGGTCTCACTACAGTATATCTATGGCATAGGAAATACCCTGAGCCATAAGATTCTGGCACAGGCCGAGGTTGACCCAAGTACCAAGGTAAGCGACCTAACCGAAGAAGAGGTCAACCGCTTACGCGAGATTATAGACAAAGGGCATAATGTTGAGGGCGAACTGAGGAAGGAAACTGACCTCAACATCAAGCGCCTCATTGAGATTGGCAGCTATCGGGGCAGCCGGCATCGCCACGGTCTGCCGGTCAGGGGACAGCGCACCCGAACCAATGCCCGCGCCAAGCGCGGCACCCGCAAAACAGTAGCCGGCAGGGGCCAGCGGCGCGGCATGACCAAGAAGTAACCGGGGGTAGTTAAACGGAGGTAGAATGGCACAGAAGAAGCGTACTAAAACCAGAAGGCGGGAACGGAAATCAATTCCGGTAGGCAAAGCCTACATCCAGTCCACCTTCAATAATATTATCGTAACCCTCACCGACCCGCAGGGCAATGTCCTTGCCTGGGGAAGCTCAGGCACCGCCGGGTTCAAGGGCTCACGTAAAGGCACGCCCTACGCGGCACAGCTGGCCGCACGCGATGCCGCCAGAAAAGCCATGGAGCACGGCCTGCGCCAGGTAGAGGTTTTTGTCAAGGGACCGGGCAGCGGGCGTGAAGCGGCTATCCGTTCCCTGCAAGCTTCAGGTCTGGCCATTACCAGCATCAGGGACGTAACGCCAATTCCGCATAACGGTTGTCGTCCGCGCAAGAGGAGGCGGGTGTAAAACCATGGCAAGATACACAGCAGCCGTTTGTCGGTTATGCCGCCGTAGTGGCGATAAATTAATGCTTAAAGGGAGCCGGTGCTTCAGCCCCAAGTGCGCCATGGAGCGGCGGCCGAAGCCGCCGGGGCAACAGCCCATGCGCCGGCGACGACGGCTTTCCGACCGCGGCATACAGCTGCGGGAAAAGCAGAAGGCCCGCTACAGCTACGGCATTCTTGAAAAACAATTCCGCCGGTTCTTTGCCAAGGCCGAAAGACAGTCCGGCATCACCGGGGAAAACCTGCTGGTCCTGCTGGAGAGGCGGCTGGACAACGTCGTCTACCGTCTGGGCTTTGCCGACTCCCGCGCCCAGGCCCGCCAGCTGGTAATGCACGGGCATATTATGCTCAACGGGCACAAAACAGATATACCCTCCGCCCTGGTCAAGGAGGACGATACCATCAGCTGGAAAGAGCGCAGCAGCAACACCGAATATTATAAGCAACTGGTTCCCAGCATCGAAAGCAAGGTTATTCCCGGCTGGTTGAGCCTGGACATGGAAAAACTAATCGGCCGGGTGGCGTCTCTGCCCACCCCCGACGACATTGAGATAAAAGTCGAGTGGCAGAGCATAATCGAATACTACTCCAGGTAGGTCAAGGAGGCAGGTTTTGTCTGGTCTAACCATAGCAAATATCGAGTGTCTGGAAACTGAAGAGAACTTCGGCCGCTTTCGTGCCGAGCCTCTGGAGAAGGGCTTCGGGGTAACCCTGGGCAACGCCCTACGGCGGGTGCTCCTCGGCTATCTCCCCGGGGCGGCCGTGACGCGGGTCAGAATTGAGGGGACTCAACACGAATTTTCCACCATCCCCCTTATCAAGGAAGATGTCACCGAGTTTCTGCTCAATGTCAAGACGTTACGCTTAAAATCCCTCTCCGGCCAAGCGGGCAAGCTGATACTGGCCGTGGAGGGGGAGGGGCGAGTTACCGCCGCCGACATTGAGCCCTCTACCGACTTTGAAATCGCCAACCCCGAGCTCTATCTGGCGACACTGGACTCGCCGGAAGCCAAGCTCTATGCCGAATTTGACGTGGAACTGGGTGAGGGCTATCAGGAAGCCGAATCCAGCGACGAACTGCTCATCGGCACCATTCCCATAGACGCCATCTTCACCCCCGTACGCAAGGTCAATTTCATCGTTGAGCCGACCCATATCGGCGAGGAGACGGGCCAGGAGCGGCTGGAGCTGGAGGTATGGACGGACGGCACCCTATCACCGGTGGACGCCATCAGCCAGAGCGCCAGCATTCTCTCGGAGCAGCTGGCTCCCTTTATTGACTACTCCCGCGTCTCCCGCCTGGAGGTGGAGAAGGAGTTCTTCCGCGCCTCCATCCCTGATGAAACCTATAATATGCTGGTGGAACAGCTGGACCTGTCGGTGCGCACCATGAACTGTCTGCGCCGCGGCGGCATCACCACCGTTGGGGAACTGATAAGCAAAGGTGAAAGGGAACTGCTCGCACTGCACAATTTCGGGCAAAAGTCCAAGCTGGAGGTAGAGGAACGGCTGGAGTCACTGGGGTTATCGATTACCCCCAAGGCAGAGGAGGAAGCCGGTGAGAGCGACGAAGGGGAGGAAGCGGCATGAGACACAAGATAGCCGGTAGAAGGCTGGGGCGGTCATCATCCCACCGCAAAGCACTGTTTCGCAACCTGGTCACCGACCTGCTCAACCACGAGAAGATTACCTCCACCGAAGCCAAGGCCAAGGAAATACGCAGCCTGGCGGAGAAGATGATTACCCTGGGCAAGAAGGGCGGGCTCACCTCCCGCCGTCTGGCGCTTGCCTTTATTTTAGATGAAAAGATAGCGGCCAAGGTATTTGACGAGCTGGCTCCCCGCTACGCTGAGCGCCCCGGCGGTTATACCCGCCTCATCAAGCTGGGCCCCAGGCTGGGCGACGGGGCACCCATGGCCAGAATTGAACTGGTGGAATAACGGAGGCGGCAGTTTGGTAAACGGTACTCAGATTTTACTCATTATAGAATACGACGGCACCGGCTACCACGGTTTCCAGTGGCAGAACGGGCTTCCCTCCATTCAAAAGGAGGTGGAGAAAGCCATCAGTAAGCTTACCGGAGAGAGGCGGCGGGTGATATCCGCCAGCCGCACCGACGCCGGAGTCCACGCCAAAGGTCAGGTGGTCGGCTTCAGAACAAGGTCAGAGCTCCCCACACGCAACTTTGTTAACGGGCTAAATCACTACCTGCCCAGGGATATTGCTGTAAAGGCAGCTTATAGAGTAAACGATGCCTTCCGTATCCGGCGTGACGCCGTCAGCCGCGAATACAGCTACAACATATTAAACAGCCCCACCCGCTCCCCGATAAGGGAAGGCCGGGTCTACCAGGTGGCTAATCCGCTCGACATCGAGGTGATGAACCGGGCTGCTCAGACCCTTATCGGCGAGCATGACTTCGCCTCATTCGTTAACGGCGACGGCAGCTGGCTTGAGAGCACGGTAAGGAATATATCCAGAGCCGAAGTGGAAAGAGACGGGGAACTGGTCACCTTCCACATAACGGCTAACTCCTTCCTGCCCCACCAGGTACGCACTACGGTAGGGGTGCTAATAAGGGTTGGGCAGGGCAAGATGAAACTTGACCAATTTAATAGTATAATTGAAGCAAGGCTGCCGGGAACGGCGGGGCCTACTGCCCCTGCCTGCGGGCTGTGTCTTGACCGGGTAAACTATTCTGTTCCCCTAGAGGAAGAGGCATCATGAAAACCTATAGCACCAAGGCTTCCGATATCCAGCGCCAGTGGCATGTCCTAGATGCTTCGGGCAAGATTCTGGGCAAACTGGCCACTCAGGCGGCAATCTTGCTCCTGGGCAAGCACAAGCCTATATTCACTCCCAATCTGGATACCGGTGACTTTGTGGTCATCATCAACGCCGAAAAGATCCGTTTCAGCGGCGGCAAAGAAGAAAAGAAGCTGTATTACCGGCACTCCGGTTACCCTGGAGGGCTAAAAAGTGTAAGCCTGGAAGAAATGATGCAGGCCGACCCCACCCGGGTGATTCAAAAAGCCGTCAAGGGGATGATGCCCACCAACCGCCTGCGGGCGGTCAGGATGAAAAAGCTCAAGGTCTATGTCGGTGAGGCTCATCCTCACCTGGCTCAGACCGGGACTAGCAAAAAGGAAGACTAAGTGGCTAAAACAGATAAGAAAAGCTATTTTTACGGCACAGGCAGACGCAAGACTTCTACAGCCAGGGTAAGACTGATGCCGGGCACCGGTGAAATCATCGTCAACGGTATCCCCTACGAGGAGAGATTTCCCCGCCCCGCCCACCGCCGGGCAATAACCAACCCCCTCCTGGTCACAGAAAACCTGGGTAAGTACAACACCGTGGTCAAGGTAGAGGGGGGCGGTATAACCGGCCAGAGCGGCGCCATCAGTCATGGCATTGCCCGGGCCCTGGTAAAAGCTGACGAAAACCTCAAGCCGGTACTGCGCCAGAACGGCCTGCTCACCAGGGACCCCCGGGTCAAAGAGAGAAAGAAGCCCGGGCTCAAACGGGCGCGCAAGGCACCTCAGTACACCAAGAGGTAATATTGCCCCCGACCGTACTCCCTTGACGCCTCATTATTTAAGCAGGTATAATCCCCTTGCATCATTCTATATGCCGAAGTGGCGGAATGGCAGACGCGCTACGTTCAGGGCGTAGTGTCCGTATGGGCGTGAGAGTTCAAATCTCTCCTTCGGCACCACTTTTATTCTAGCGCTTGTAGCTCAGTTGGATAGAGCGCAGCCCTGCGGAGGCTGAGGCCGTGGGTTCGAGCCCCGCCAAGCGCGCCATATTTAGTGGGCACCCGAGAAGCCATCGGCTTTTTAGGTATACAGGGGCGGTTAGCTCAGTTGGTTAGAGCACCTGCTTTACACGCAGGGGGTCAGAGGTTCGAGTCCTCTACCGCCCACCACCACGCCTAGAAGGTCTTTCAAGACCTCCTGATTGTTGTAAAACACTAGGGTGGTTGAGTATGATTAGACTACCTGATTGTATAAAGTGGGCGGGTCCGCAAGATGCAAAATGGTTGTATCCATAAGGTCACAAGCACCCGTAAGCACGTCTGTTAAGTCCCTCGTCAAAGGGGTTTTATAGATTTTGATGCGGTTTTGCCAGAAGGTTGCACAGTTGAACTTTGGACTAGAACTGCTGACCAGCCTGGAGAAGAAAAGGGTTCGTCCTCACTCAGCGTACCGACTGTAAAAGCCCCCGGACAGTTGAGTATTACGAAAGCAATCTCAGGCGCTTTCTGTGGTATGCCGAACAATAAGAATGGTCTGACGATGTCCGGCTGATTACAGAATGGCATATCAGGGAATTCCTGGCCTATACCGGAGGAGCAGGCAACAGGTGGGGGCTTGCGGGTAACGGCTCAGAGTCCAGCAGGCCGAAAGCCACCTACTGCACAATCCAAGCCATCGTTGCACAATTGCCTCTTTTGTGACATAAGCAACAAACAAGCTTTAGTTTAGCGTAGCGGCTCCCAACTCTCATAAGCCTTTGGTCGCAGGTTCAAATCCCTCCGCTGATATTAAATTGACTATTTATTATTTTAAAACCTATCTTAAAAGGTTCGGTAAAAATGTCGCAATTTGAGGAAAGGCAACTACCAAGCCAACACAAAGTAACACTGGCAGGATGAACCAGATCGCCACCTTGAATACCGCACCGCTAGAAGCCCCTGGAACCATGCCGCTAACAACATATACTACAAATCCCACCGGTGGTGTAATGCCGCTCACGATTACTACGAGCATGAGGACGACCCCGAACCATACCAGATCGAAACCTGCCGCCATCCATAGAGGGAGAAGGAGTGGTATCGTGATTATCATCAGTATCGCAGCCTCGAAAATCATACCACCCAAGAAGAAGAACACCAGAACGAAGAGCAGAATAAACCCGGGAGACCACCCACCCATAAATGTTACCATTTCCGTGGGAATCCTCGTCAGCGACAGGAACGGCGCAAAACTCCAAGCACCGATTATGAGTAAAAAAATCATGCCTACTGTTTGTACCGAACTAAGGGCGGCACGGCGGAACTTTTGCCAATTAAGCTGCCCTTTTATGAGGCCTACAACAAGAGCGGCGAAAGCTCCGAGCGCTCCAGCTTCAGTAACGGTGATAAACCCGCTATAAATACCCCCGAAGACGATAATAACTAAGAGCAATACTCCCCATACGTACCTAAGCGACAAGAACCTTTCGGCCCAGGTTGCCTTAGGCGCCGCAGGACCCTTTTCTGGAGTAATTCGGCAAATAATATAGATGACAACCATGTACAGGAAAGCACAAATTATGCCGGGGAAGACCCCGCCTAGAAAAAGTGCGCTAATATTTACATTTGCCAATAAGCCGTAGATAATAAAGCCAAGGCTGGGAGGAATCAGAAAGCTTAAGATTCCACCAGCACAAATAGTGGCCAAGGATAAGTTATCATCGTATTGATATTTCCTCATCTCTGGTAAACAGACTGAAGTCATGGTAGCCGCTCCGGCGATATTGTCACCGCAGACAGCGCTAAAACCAGCTGCTGTCGCCGTTGTAGTCATGGCCAGCCCGCCACGAAAACCCCCCCACCATTTGGACGCAGCTCTGAAAAGGTCTGAACCCAGCCCTCCTTCATAGGCAAGCTGACCCATAAATACAAAGAGGGGGATGAGGCTCCACAGATGAGTCATGGAGGTATCATAAGTGGCTCTGGCAATAATATGAAGAGCTTGAGATAAGTCTCTTAAGCACCAGATGCCCCCAAAGCTAACCAGCAGCAGGGCTATGCCGGCAGGCATCTCCAGAAACAGCAACAGGAGAAGCACACCAAAGCCAATGATACCTATAATGAGCGGGCTCACTTCCATTATCAACCGCCTGCACTAATTAATTAAGCACTATTCTAATCAGCTAACGTACTCTATATCAGGTAAACCGCACCTTTTAGCCGCCACTAAGACCTAGCCATTCCCCTCTATCGCTTTTACCAGAAAGTTTATGAACTGAACTAAAAAGGCCCAGCCCACTACTATCAAACAAAGGGCTCCAAACAGTCCAAATGGGTAAACCGGCAAAAAGGTAAACTGTGTACCCGTGAGATGGGTAGCCTTTAACTTCAGCGAAAGAACCACCAGCTGCGAAGCCAGCAGCCAACTCAGCAATCCAGACACGAGGTACATTATGGTAACCATATACAGGCGGACCCTTGGTGGAAAATGCGACGTCGCGGCATCTACCGCAAAATGTCCTCTCTTAATCGTACAGTAGGATAATGAGGAGAAGAATACCACGGACAACAGAAGTGTCACACTTTCATAGGAGCCGTAGATGGGGAGGGAAAAGAACCGCCGCCCGGTGGCATCGGCGACAGTAATCATTATCATCGCAATTAACCCTGCCGCACTGACTGCCCCCAGCGCGCTAAAGAGAAAAGAGGTGCGCTCCTCTAAAATGCGGGCGGCGGTTCTTATAGTAGCTAACCCCATAACTCTAGCTTAAAAACCCCAGCTGGAATATAACTCCACTAGCTCATGAGCTCTGGCGAACATATCCCTGGCCGGCAGCCCTTGAGCCTCCAGGTCAGCTAATGCCGCATCAATAAGAGGGTCTATAGTCTGGAAAAACTTGGCTCGCTCCTCCGGAGGAAGAACGTAGACAGGGGGAGCATCCTCCAGCGCGTTGAGATAGGCCACGCATGACGCAACATTATAGTCAAAACGCTTACCATGACATATTGACCCAAGTATACCGGTGTTTTGATCAACTACTGCCTTGATATCAGGAGGCAGGCTATTATACTTGTCCAGGTTCATAACCACTACCATGCAGGAGTTGGCGTTGCCGGGAATCTCTGTGATATAAGGCGCCACTTGGTACAGCTGGAAAGCCACCAGCCCGTTGGTATCCTGACAAACCGCATCTACAGTGCCCCTTTCCAGAGCCAGGTAGAATTCTGTTGCCGGCATAGCTACGGAAACAGCTCCCAGTGCTTCTAAAAATGAGCCCTCCGGCTCTCCCATATTAGCCACCATCAGACCCTTCAAGTCCTCTAATGTACTAATCTGTTTTGTCCTGCAAGCTATACTGTGAGGCGCGTTCGTCCCGAACCATAGAACCTTCACATCCGCCCACTCAGGAGCAAGATAACCTTCCTCAAGCAGCGCCTGGCGAACCATTGAGCCTTGAATCGAATTGGCGAAAAAACCAGGGACCCGCAGGGCAGCCGTCATCGGGAACTGACCAGAGAACGCACATACGTTTATCATGCCAATATCACAAATTCCCATCTTAACAGCTTCCCACATGTCACCCATTTTTACCAAAGTCTCCGATGGGTAACGCTCAAACTGCACCCCACCCTGGGTTTTTCGCTCTACGGTATCCATCCATTGGTTTAAGGTGAAATCAAATGCCTCCAAATATATCGGGGGGGGCATCTGTGCCGGAGTCCAGTTAGCCTCTATTAGCTCTACAGGCCCCTCCGGCGCTGGCTCTGTTGGCTCTGTTGGCGCGGTTGGTTGCGTTGGCGTTGTTGGTTCTTCTGGCGTTGCCGGACAACCGATGGCAACCAGGCTGATGGCTAACAGTAGTGCCAGCGGGATTAACAATATTTTCCTTTTCATTTTTTTACCTCCTTATGGTATTTCTGCTTTCCTCACAAAGCCCCGTATTGTTATTTCTTGGGGGCTTTTATTGAGCCCAGTCTGCTTTCTTCTACTCCTTTTTTACCCTTTAGCTTAAACGTCCAGTAATCCCGGTAAGAAATCTTCTCGTTGGGGCGTCCGAAATGCAGCTCTGTCAGTGCCCCGGCGACCTTCATAATCTCCGGCGCCATTTCCTGCATGCCCAAGCCCCTTAGATGTAGCGGCAGCTCCTTCCGCTCTTCGGGTTCCATGGCTAGTAGGTCGCAAATTGCCTCGGCTGCCCAGCGCGCACCCTGAACCGGCGGCGTCTGGTCACGCCCGCCCTCGAACTCTTCCGCAATCATGGCGCACTTATTAGGCTGATACATAATAAAAAGCTCCTCATTTATCCTGGCGTCAGGATCAAGGAGGTCAAAAGCCCGCTGGACCCGATTATAGCGCAATCTAAGACAATCGCTGGCGCCGTATGTCTCCTCAAATCTATCGAATATGTATGTCACGGCAGGAACACATGAGGCGTAATTGAGATTGCCGTTTTTCGATAGTTCCTCGGTGGTAACACCGACCACGTAACTTATCAGAAATGTAGAAGCGGTAATAGCCCCGCAGGTGCCGACTCCTGACATGGCGACACCGCCATGAAGCCCGATAAATCCTGAGGTTAGCGCTTTTTGTGTTTCAATTGGAAATAGCTCTACACCTTCAGCCCTGAAGGCCTCGGCTATTCCCTCGAAAATACCCGGGGCGCAGGCCATGTATTTTGCTCCAAAGTCACAGGCGAGGTGACCTGCTGTATCTATTATTCGCTTCCTCTGTACATCGTCAAATTTGACTTTCTTTATCATCTTTGCCTCCCTTGGTGTCTTCGTGTTTCAGACTATACCAGATTACCCTGTCACATTACGACGGTTATCACCTCCTATCCAAGATTTTACCTGCTAAAACTCCCGTGCAGCCTTTTTACCTCAAGCCGGTTTGTCCGGCTTTGCCGGACAGGACATGAAAGCCTTAAGTCACCGGCGGCCATTTTTTCAAAAAATCCTGGAATTTTTGTGGTGGGACATCTTTTTGATAGCTGCTTCCCTCGAGAGTGTAAAGTTTAATTTCTACCTACAAGCGACTGTTTATTGCGAATTTGGCCAGTTAGATGCAATATAGCCCTATCTTTTCTAATTAACAACGACCTATTGACCGTGTCCTAAAGTTCATCCCCGGTCAGGAGACGGGGTATTTCAGTTGCTAGCGACCCACACTTATGCTAAAATCATCGTCACGAGGTGAGATGTGGTTGGAGTGACATCAGAATTTAGTTCAAAACACTACAAATCCAATAAGATCAGAATAATGCTGGCTGACGACCACCCCTTGCTGCGCCAGGCGCTGAGGGATGTCCTGGAAAAACAGCCTGATCTTGAAGTTATTGCCGAAGCCAGCGATGGTGAAGAAGCAGTCAAACTGGCCACCGAGCTGAATCCCGACGTCGTGATTATGGATATAAGTATGCCTGAGCTCAACGGGCTGGAGGCAACTAAACAAATCAAAGCGAACTGTCCGGCGATAGCCGTATTGGTACTGACTGTCCACAGCGATAGTGAGCACATACTTAGCATACTCCAGGCTGGTGCCGGCGGCTATCTGACCAAAAGCGTATACGGCGATGAAGTCATTTATGCCATACGTTCTCTGGTCTGCGGAGAAACGGTGCTGTCTCCCGCGGTTTCACAACAAATTTTCAAATATGCCTTTCAACATATCATCAAACCTAAAGGCTTGGATGCGGGGGATAAACTTTCTTCCAGGGAACTGGAGGTGCTCAGTCTAGCTGCCAAAGGCACATCCAACAAAGATATCGCCCTAAAGCTTGGCCTGAGCCTGCGTACGGTGAAGAGTTATTTAGCAAACCTTTTCCTGAAATTGAATGTAGCTTCACGTACCGAAGCCGTCATCGTCGGCTTGCGGAAAGGTATTCTCACTCTCGGTGACCTTGATTAAGAATGGCTATCAGAGCGGCTATCGAAAAGCGAATGCTAGGCATTTTCCCATTAAAAACTAAGAGAAGAATTGTCAATAATCCTCATTTCTGGGCGATCACCGTTATTACCCTGGTTCTAATATTTCTCTATCAGGCCTGGCCCTGGAGGGAATCTAATGTAGGGCCATGGTTCCCCTGGCTTTCTTCATTGTACAACCTGGCAGTGATAGAGTTCGTGAATCATATTGTTGGTATCCTCTTTCTGATACCAATTATCTATGCGGCTATATTTTTCTCATGGCCAGGTGCTCTAGTTGCTTGTTTACTGTCGTTGGGGGGAATACTACCGATAATAGCAGATATGTGGCCTAATTATTACTTAATAACCAACATAGCTTTACTGCTACTGCCCTTTTTGCTTGTATCACTAGCTACTTTTGAGCTAGAGTGGCGTCGTAAAGAGAGGAAAATTTTCGCTGAACGAGAGACGGAACGTCAGGTATACATATCAAAAATACTCGAGTCCCAAGAGAATGAACGGCTACGCATTGCTCAAGAGCTCCATGACGATACCATACAGACATTGCTGGTCATAGCTAATCGCGCTGAAACTTTGATTCCTGCTGGTGATGATATGAGGGAAGTGAGGAGAAATGCAGAGTGGATTAAAGCCACAACTCTTGAAACAGTTGAAGATCTACGGAGGATAAGTCTTGACTTAAGACCAAGCATACTAGGCGACCTGGGGCTGGTACCTGCATTGAGATGGTTAGTGGACCATGCGAATAAGGAGTCTGGTATTAATACCCGGATTCTTGTAAGTGGTGAAAAGCGCAAGCTATCCCCCGAAGCCGAAGTTACTATATTCCGCGTAACACAAGAGGCTTTAAACAATATCAAGCGACATTCCAGAGCTACAGAGGCAGTCGTTACCTTAGAATTCACCCCAGAGTGCCTCAAGATATCGATAGAGGATAATGGTCAAGGTTTTCGTCCACCCAAAAAATTTGATAGGCTTGCTTCCAGGGGTAAGCTGGGACTAATTGGCATGTACCAGAGAATAGATTTTCTTGGTGGAACATTCAAAATCCATTCCAAGCCTGGTGAAGGGACCTTGCTCCTGATTGAGGCAAGGTGTTAGTTTACCAGCAATCATTTCGATTCACTGGGAATAAATCAACTCCGCCTTATTGCCAAGCCGAAGTACAGGGTATTATGGACTCTATACGCAGGACCCGAATTTACCGTTCCCTGTTACAATTAACTACTAGGCGCTAAAGGTGAGCCGCTCCGGTCCTTATGAGATTGCACAATCCGCTATTTTGTGTGATTGATAAGGTAACAGAGCAAGCAACTGTTACACAATTGCCTCTTTTGTGACCTAAGCAACAAAACAAGCTATTGTTAATTTTATTTGTGGCTTCTCTTAGCGACATCTAGGACATACCAATTTTTCGCCGGTAATCAGGACTGTCCGCCAAGTTTGACAAGCTCAGAAGTTTAGGATATCTTAAGTTACTCCTTACAGCTAATCCTGGGAAGGCTTTGAGACGGAGCACATGGAAACAAGCAGGTTAGGGCAGCAAGACCAGCCTGATGAGGGAGAGCGGTATCAAGAGCTCCTCGCTTTGAGTCGAGTCTCAGCCGCCATCAGTGGTCTATGGGATTTGGACGCTGTCCTCAAGGTAGCCCTTGATAATATCCTCAAAATCATGAAGGGAACTATTGGAGGCATCCTTCTTGCCGATGAACAGACCCAAACGTTATCCTATCATATCCATCAGGGTTTGAGTGACAGGTATGTTGAGAAGATGCGCCTCAACCTGGGTGAAGGCATTGCTGGAAGAGTAGCTCAGAGCGGCAAGGCGATTCTGCTGGAGGATATCTCTATTGACTCTCGTGTGGCCCACCCAAACCTGGTAAGCGCCGAGGGTTTAAAGGCTTTCATCTGTGTCCCCATCAGGGCCAAAGACAACGTTCTAGGGGTGATTAACGTTGCCAGCCGCAGGGCACACCGCTTCAGCAGTAAGGATTTACATCTATTGCACTCTATTGGTGACCAGCTTGGTGTTGCTATTCAGCAGGCAAGACTGTACGAACGACTGCGAAAGGCACGAGAAAGATACCGCAAGCTCACCCGACAGATTCTGGTCGCTCAAGAAGACGAGCGGAAGAGACTGGCTCGCGAGCTACATGATGAAACCAGCCAGACACTTTCAGGACTTACGCTTCAGTTACAGGCACTGGTGGGTATGGTCGAGAAGTCCAGCGGTGACACCGAGTTGATCGCCAGATTGAAAAAGGTTCAATCTCTGGCCGTCCAGGTACACACCGAGGTAAGAAGGTTAATGACCGACTTGCGCCCTTCGTTGTTAGATACACTGGGGCTGGTTCCAGCCATTCGTCAGCTGGCTGATACCAGACTCCGCCCCTTAAACATCAATGTATCCGTGGAAACTACAGGTACTGAAAGACGTTTGGATCCAGAAGCCGAAACTGGGCTCTTCCGGGTTGCCCAGGGCTCCATAGGCAACATCATTGAGCACTCAAAGGCGAAGAACGTTACCATCGCCGTGGAATATCGTGATAGTGAACTGGTGCTGCGTATTACTGATGATGGCCAGGGGTTTGATGTTGCAGATATCACCGATGTTGAGGAGAGCGGGCGCGGACGGGGTCTATTCAGTATGAGAGAGAGGGTCATGCTCCTGGGCGGTACCGCCTCTGTTGAATCAAAGATTGGCCAGGGAACCACGGTCTGGGCCAGCGTGCCGATAGGTCACGGTGAGGAACATGAGTAAGATAAGGGTACTGGTTGTTGATGACCACCCTATCGTGAGGGAGGGGATCTGCGCTCTACTGGCCGTCGTCGGTGATATAGAAGTAGTCGCCGAGGCGGCTAATGGCAGCGAAGCAATAGATACGGTCAGAGAGCTACAGCCGGATGTCGTGCTTATGGATATTGCCATGCCTATCATGGGAGGACTGGAAGCTACCCGCCGCATATGCCGCGAATTTCCAAAAACAAAAGTGCTAATCCTGACCCAGTATGACGATAAAGAATACGTACTCCCGGTAATTGAAGCCGGTGCCTCCGGCTTCGTCAGCAAGGCATCGGCATCCTCAGAGCTTATTGCCGGCATCCGCTCCATCTACCGCGGAGATTCATACCTCTCTCCCCCGGCGGCCAAGTTACTTGTCGAAGGTTATCGTTACAAGATCGGCAGCCGGGTTGGTAAAGACCCCTATGACCAATTGACCGACCGGGAGCGGGATGTATTAAAACTGATGGCAGACGGGCATACCAACCAGGAAATAGCCGATATTCTGGTCATCAGCCGCAAAACCGTCGAGGGCCATAAGACAAACCTCATGGCCAAGCTTGATATCCACAACCGTACTGAACTAGTCAAATATGCCTTGCGCAAAGGTATCATAACCGTTTGAAGTACGGAATAAACAGGGGTAAATCCTGGGAAATTTAGGTTTTTTTCACCCTGCCTATCAAGGAAAAACCCTCTTCCCCATCCGCAGCCTTTGGTTTATTGTTAAGGTTATTAACAAACCTCCGACCGTAAACGCAAATTCGGCAGTACGGCAGTGATGGAGGAAGGAGGCTGCGATGGAACACGGTCATAGAATTCTGATTGTGGATGATGACCCCGATTTCACCCAGGCCCTGCAGGCAGCTTTAGAGGCTAAATCATGCTCGGTAGTTACCGCCTCTGAGCAGCGCCAGGCTGAAGACATGGTTCGCTCTCATGAGCCCGAGCTGGTGGTACTGGGCACAATTATGCCTCGCGGAGACGCTTTTCTGCTTCACCAGTGGCTAAAACAGTCGCTTGGATTCAGCAACCTGCCTATTATAGTGGTTAATACGCCGCCGGAGAAACAGCATCTCAAGGGATGGAGGAGGGAGGAAGGCATGCAATGTGATGTTGAGGACTTCCTGTCCAGACCTATTGAGCTAACCGTGCTGGTGCCTCGTATCGAGAAGCTGCTGGATAGGGTAACCAGAAAGATCAGGGTGTTAGTGGTAGATGACCATGCCGTGGTCAGGGATGGCATTCGAGCCGTACTCGCCCTGCAGCATGATATGCAGGTGGTGGGCGAAGCCGCCAACGGAAGGGAGGCGATAGATAAAACCGGCCAGTTTTTACCCGACGTGGTGCTCATGGACATAGTCATGCCGGAGATGAACGGCCTGGAGGCCACCAAGGAGATATGCCAGCAGTATCAACAAGCCAGGGTCTTGATGCTGACGCAGTATGACGATGAGGAAAATGTCCTGGCCAGCCAGCAGGTAGGCGCACTGGGCTTTATTCCCAAAACAGTGGTCAGTTCCCAGCTACTGAATGGAATAAGGTCGGTGTATGAAGGCAAGAAATTTATCTGCGCCGTTAATTAATAGATGACCCCTAAAAGGAGCCACCCTTGGAAACAGTTACCATTACGCTTGATGGTGTGGAGGTAAGCGGCTATTCCGGGATGACCATCTTGGACCTCGCCCGGGAATCGGGGGTGGATATTCCCACCCTGTGTCATGACCGTTATCTGGCCCCTACCGGTGCCTGCCGGCTCTGTATTGTAGAAGACGAAAGCTCAGAAGCCTTGCTTGCCTCCTGCGTTGCTCCAATAAGACCGGGGATGGTGATAAATACCCAGTCGCCGCGGGTAATGGAGCGCCGGAGATTGCTCGTTCAGCTCATGCTCGCCAGCCATCCCGACTCGTGCCTGGTATGCGATAAGGGTAACCAGTGTCAACTGAGAAAGCTGGGTGCCGAGATGGGCATCGGACTGGTGGAATTACAGAAAATCCCACGACTGGCGGCCATCCAGGAGGTGAACCCCTTCATTGAAAGGGACCTGTCCAGGTGTATCCTGTGCGCCAAGTGTATCCGGGCCGACCAGGAGCTCGTTGTCGAGGGTGCCATCGATTATGTCGGTCGTGGCTTTGCTACTAAACCAGCCACATTAAATGATATGCCGCTGGAGAACTCCGAGTGTACCTTCTGTGGAACCTGTGTGGCCCATTGCCCCACCGGTGCCCTGATGGAAAAGGAGAAGTCATACCGTGGGACGGCCACCAAAACGGTCGATACCGTGTGTCCGTTCTGCGGCTGTGGCTGTATCCTTCACCTGGAGGTAAAGGATAATCAAATAGTCAGAGTCAAACCAGGCGAAAGCCCGGTTAACCACGGCACGCTTTGCGTCAGGGGTTGTTACGGCTACGATTTCATACAGAGCCCGGAGAGGTTGACCAGCCCCTTAATCAAGGTAGACGGCGAGTTTCAAAAAGCGCCCTGGGAAGAGGCTATCAGCCGGGTAGCCGCTGAATTTAAAAGATTGAAGCAAGAGCATGGCGCCGACAGCCTGGCCGTACTGGGTTCCTCTAAATGTACCAATGAAGAGAACTACCTGCTACAGAGGTTGGCCCGGGTGGCCTTAGGCACCAACAACATCGATAATGGCAGTCGGCTGTATAGCGCTACCAGCCGGGTTGGTCTGGGGCAGTCTATCGGTTTTCCGGGCACAACCAACTCCTTCGAAGAACTGGAGAAATCAGAGGTAATAATGGTTATCGGCGCCAACCCGGTTGTCTCAGCCCCGGCGGTAGGTTATGGCATAAAACGCGCCGCCAAATATAACGGCGCCAAGCTGCTACTGGTTGACGTCCGTCCAACCAAGCTTAATCCTTTCGCTCACATCTGGCTGAAACCTAAAGTCGGCACAGATGTAGTCCTGCTAAACGGCCTGGCCAGGGTGATCATTGAGGAAAGACTGTTTGACGAGGAATTCGTCACCCGCGAAACGGATAACTTCGATGAGCTGTCTGACAGTTTAAAGCCGTATACCCTGGAACGAGTGGAAAAGGTAACCGGTATCCCCAGGCAGGATGTGCAACGGGCGGCTCGCACCTTTGCCCAAGCCGAGTGGGCATCTATTGTTTACGGAAATGGGATTACCCAGTATGTTAACGGCGTAGACAGCGTGATGGCTCTGGCTAACCTGGCCATGCTGACGGGGAATATCGAGCGGCGGGGAGGAGGCATCTTTGCCCTGCAACGGGAAAACAACGCCCAGGGTGCCTGTGATATGGGTAGTTTGCCCGACTTCCTGCCCGGATATCAGAGCCTGGATGATGCGCGGGCCAGGAGCGACTTTGAAAGGCGGTGGGGGAGCAGTCTGCCAGGCAATGCCGGTCTATCGGCCCTGGAGATGATTGAGCAGGCTGAAGCAGGAAAGCTCAAAGGGATGTTCATCGTCGGCGAAAATCCTGCCTCCAGCTTCCCTCGCCCTTCTCTGGTTAGAAAGGCTCTGGCTTCCCTCGAATTTCTTGTGGTCGCTGACATGTTCCTGACCGAGACGGCCAGACTGGCCGACGTAGTCTTGCCCTCGGCCAGCTTCGCCGAAAAGGAGGGCACTGTCACCAACTTTGAAGGCAGGACTCAGTCAGTGAGAAAAGCCATTGAACCAATTGGTGAGTGCCTGCCGGATTGGAAAATAATTCTCCAGCTGTCCAAAGAGATGGAGCAGCCAATGCCATACTCCTCTCCTCAAGAGGTCAGGAACGAGATTGAAGAGTTGCTCCCCTTTTATCAGCGCCCTGCCTCTGCCGACCTGGAAAAAGAGGATTTGGATTGGGCTGAACTGGAGAGTGATAGTGTGCGAACCAGGCGCCTGTACAAAGGCCCATTCCCCAGCGGCTTTGGGCGCCTTTCCCCGGCCGAGTATACCCCGCCAGCCGATATATCCGGGGACGGTTACCCACTGACCCTGCTGTCTGGCTCTATACTGCCCCACTTCGGCAGCGGCACCAGGAGTTTGCGGGCTTCACGGCTTAAAGAATTTTCACCACATTCCTGGGTAGAAGTCAGCCAGGATGACGCTAAACACCTCGGCCTTGGCGATGGCGACCCGGTCAAGGTCGTCTCACCAGTAGGTGAATCGACTACCACGGTCAGGGTAACCGGCTCGTTGCCCTCCGGTCTGCTTTTCATGCCTATCTCGTTTCCGGATAGCCCGGTAAACGAACTGTTCGATATTAAATTAGACCCCAGGTCTAAGGCTCCTTTTCTCAAAAGCTGCACGGTAAGGGTGGAAAGGATTAAGCCATAATGACCAGAACCAAGAAAACTACCAAATCTGACCTGAAGAAAATAGACGCTATTATTGGCAATTATCGGGGGCAAAGGTGGGGGCTTATACCGCTGCTGCATGATGTCCAGATGGCGGTGGGCTATATCCCCCCCCAGGCAATACCGAGCATCGCCATCGGCCTGGGCCTGTTTCCCAGTCAGGTACAGGGGGTAATCTCCTTTTATACCCAGTTCTATACCGAGCCGCGGGGTAAGAATATCGTCAGGGTATGTCGGGGCACAGCCTGTCACGTGCGGGGTGGTAAAACAATACTGAAACTGGTAAAGCAAGAGCTGGGGCTTGAAGAGGGAGAGACCAGTCCCGATATGGAGTACACCCTGGAGACTGTGGCCTGCATCGGTGTCTGCGCCCTGGCGCCCAATATCGTAATCAACCAGGACACGCACGGCAATTTGAACCCCAAGAAAGTAGCCAGATTGTTCGAGGGCAAGAAGAAAAAATGAAGCGGAATGGGCAGCAGAGTCGCACTGTTTTCGTCTGCCGCGGCACGGGGTGTGTCTCGGGCGGCGGTGACGCTGTTTTCAAGGCGCTAAAGGCTGAGCTGGCAAGGCAGAAGCTAAAGGGCGCTGAGATAGATTTCACCGGCTGTCACGGCTTCTGCCAGCAGGGCCCAAATGTTGTCATCGAGCCTGACGGTATCTTCTATACCCATGTTGAACCAGAAGATGCCACCGAGATTGTAACCTCACACCTCCGGGACGGGAAGCCGGTGGAGCGCCTTTTCTACCGTGACCCGGTCAGCGGCCAGGCCATACCGTGCTACTCGGATATAAAATTCTATAAAGAGCAAAGGCGGGTCATCCTGCGTAACTGTGGCCATATCAATCCAGAGAGGATTGATGACTATTTAGACCGTGGCGGCTACCAGTCCCTGCGTAAGGTGCTCTTTCAGATGAAGCCGGAAGAGGTCATTGAGGAGGTGAAGAGTTCAGGGTTGCGCGGGCGCGGTGGGGCTGGTTTTCCCACCGGACTCAAGTGGGAATTCTGCCACAGTGCCTCCGGCTCACCAAAATATGTTATCTGCAACGCCGATGAAGGTGACCCCGGCGCCTTTATGGACCGCTCTATCCTGGAGGCGGACCCCCATTCCGTGATAGAGGGGCTGGCTATCTGCGCTTACGCCATCGGTTCCAACGAAGGTTATATCTATGTCCGTGCCGAATACCCCCTGGCGGTAAGCCGGCTCCGAATAGCCCTTGACCAGGCTAAAGAGAGAGGCTTCCTGGGAAATGATATACAGGGCTCCGGTTTCAATTTCAATGTGTACATTAAAGAAGGAGCTGGTGCCTTTGTCTGTGGTGAGGAGACCGCCCTTATCGCCTCTATTGAGAGCCGGCGGGGCATGCCCCGCCCCCGCCCGCCTTTTCCCGCCCAATCAGGCCTGGATGGTAAGCCCTCCAACATCAACAATGTGAAAACGCTGGCCTCAATACCGGTTATCATAGAGAGGGGGGCTGACTGGTTTTCCAGTATCGGCACCGAGAAGAGCAAGGGCACCGCCGTTTTTGCCCTCACCGGGAAGATCGCCAACAGCGGGCTGGTGGAAGTGCCCATGGGTACTCCATTATCCAAAATTATCTACGAGATTGGCGGTGGTATCCCCAGAAATAAACGGCTTAAAGCTGTGCAGACCGGTGGCCCCTCAGGTGGCTGTATACCAGCCCGTTTCATTGACCTACCGGTAGACTATGAATCACTGGCTCAGATGGGTTCGATAATGGGTTCCGGCGGTATGGTGGTGATGGACGAGACAACCTGCATGGTGGAGATAGCCCGCTACTTTCTTAGTTTCACCCAGGATGAATCCTGCGGAAAATGTACCCCCTGCCGCCTGGGAACCAGGCAGATGCTGGAAATCCTGACCCGAATTACCGAAGGCAAAGGCAGCGAGGCTGACGTCGATACTCTGCTGGCCATAGCCAGAACCGTCAAGGAGTGCTCACTGTGTGGGCTTGGCCAGACCTCTCCCAACCCGGTGCTCTCCACCATCGAATATTTTCGAGACGAGTATGATGCCCATATAAAGGAGAAGAAGTGTCCGGCAGCTGTCTGCGACGCTCTAATGATATCGCCCTGTCAGCACACCTGCCCGGTAGGCATCAACGTTCCCAAGTATGTGGCCCACATCGCCGCCGGTGAATATGAAGAGGCGGTCGACACTATCCGGGAGCGGAACCCCTTCCCGGCTATCTGCGGCCGTATATGCAGTCACCCCTGTGAGTTCAGGTGCCGCCGTGGGGAACTGGACGACCCGGTGGCTATCAGAGCCCTTAAACGCTTTGCCTCTGACTGGTATTTCGAGAATGTGACCGAAGACCCCGAACCGTTCCCTCAAACTCAAAGCCAGCGGGTGGCTGTGGTCGGGGCGGGGCCTACCGGCCTGTCCTGCGCCTACTTCCTGGCTCAGATGGGCTACCCGACAACCGCCTTTGAAGCGCTCCCGGTAGGCGGTGGCATGCTCTCAGTGGCCATACCTGAGTTCCGCCTGCCCCGGGAGATTATCCAGAAGGAGATCGATTATATCGCTAAACGGGGGGTGGATATACGCTACAACAGCCCGATTAACGTTAATTTTACCGTGGAAGACCTGAAAAAAGATGGTTTTGCCGCCGTCTTTATCGCCGCTGGCGCTCAGCGGAGCCAGCGCATAGGTGTACCCGGCGAACTTGAGGACGCCGAGGGCTTCTATTACGGGCTGAAGTTCTTAAGAGACGCCAGGCTGGGCAGAAAAGTCAGGGTCGGCCACCGAACGGCGGTCATCGGTGGCGGCAATGTAGCCCTGGATGCAGCTCGCACCGCTCTCCGTTTCGGTGCCGAGGAAGTAAAAATCTACTACCGCCGTTCCCGGGATGAGATGCCGGTTACCGAGGTGGAATACGAACAGGCTATTGACGAGGGTATAGAGGTCAGCTTTTTAATCAGCCCCACCAGAATAGCCGTCGAGAACTGGCAGGTAACCGGCCTGCAATGCATCAAGATGAAGCTCGGTGAACCTGACCAGAGCGGCCGGAGGCGGCCGGTCCCAATCACCGGCTCGGAGTTCTTTATTGAGGCTGATACCGTTATCGCCGCCGTGGGTCAGGCCCCGGACCTCTCCTTCCTCCCTCCTGACAGCGCCCTGGAGCGTACCCGCTGGGAGACTCTGGTCGTTGACAGTAATACCCTGGCGACTAACATCAGCGGGGTCTTTGCCGGTGGTGACTTTGTTACCGGGCCGGGTATGGTGATAGACGCCATTGCTGCCGGCAGAAGGGCAGCCATCTCTATAGATAAATACCTGAGGGCCGATACCTCCAGGGTTGAGATATACGACCTTAAAGCGAAAGTCGTCGGCGAGGAGCCGGCGCCGGAGGTAGAGGAAGCCTGGGAAACACAGCCCAGAGTGGCCGTGCCAACACTACCAGTCAAAGAAAGGAAAACTAGCTTTGCCGAGATAGAGCTTTGCTTCTCTGAAGAGAAGGCCCAGCAGGAAGCCAGGCGGTGTCTCAGGTGTGACCTGGAAACCTAGCTAGGCAGGAGGTTTGCCATGAAATCAATAACCAGACAGAAGCCCTTCGAAGAAATAAGGCAGCAGCTAGACAGCTTTAACCGGGTGTTTATCATCGGCTGCGGTACCTGCGCCACCATGACCAAGACCGGCGGCATTGAGCAGGTAATGGAGATGAAGAGCCAGCTTCAGGGGGTAGACAAGCTGGTCAGCGGCTGGACAGTTATCCCTATCGCCTGCGACGAAATGAGTGAAGTAGCCATGAAGGAAAACGACCGGGCCATTCAGAACTCGAACTGTGCCTTAATAATGAGCTGCGCCCTCGGTGTACACAAGATAAGTACTTATATCGACCTCCCGGTCATTCCGGCGCTGGATACCCTGTTTATCGGGGTGGAGGATACCCCGGGCTATTTTCGCGAGGTTTGCGCCCAGTGCGGGCAATGCATTATCGGTGAAACTGCCGGCATCTGCCCTATTACCGCCTGCCACAAAGGTCTGGTTAACGGCCCCTGTGGCGGCACCAATAACGGCAAGTGTGAGGTGGATAAGGAGAAGGATTGTGCCTGGACGCTTATCTATGAGCGACTCAAAGCCCAGAAGCGTCTTGATTTGATGCGGAAATATCAGCCTCCCCATAACTTCCAGGCATCACCAAGGCCGAGAACAGTCAAAATCTCATAGGTGAGGAGGTGAGGAAAATGGCATCACGATTTAAAGACGTGCTCAACTCCGGCAAGTTTGTTATTACCAGCGAGGTGGCACCTCCCAAGGGGACCAACCTTGAAAAAGTACTGCACCACATCGAGCTTCTAAAAGATAAGGTGGATGCAATTAATGTTACCGACCATCAGAGTTCGGTAATGCGATTCCCCTCTATCGGCGGCTGCCTGGCTATCAAGGAGAAGGGCGGTGAGCCTATCCTGCAAATGACCTGCCGTGACCGTAACCGCCTGGCTCTCCAGGCTGAACTGTTGTTTGCCTCCTCCAGAGGCATAAACAATGTGCTCTGTCTCACCGGTGACGCCGTCCCGGTAGGGGATCACAAAGAGGCTAAGGGAGTCTTTGACCTCGATTCCCTCCAGTTACTGAAAACAATCCGGTTAATGGAATCGGGACAGGATCTGGGGGGTAATGACCTCGATGGAGCGGTGGAATTCTGCGCCGGTGCCACCGTCACCCCGGGAGCCCAACCCCTTGAGCCCCAGCTTATTAAATTTGAAAAGAAGGTCGAGGCCGGAGCCGAATTTTTCCAGACCCAGGGGATTTACGACCTGGACAACTTTGGTAAATTCATGGAGCACGCCCGCAAATTTCCAGTTAAGATACTGGCCGGTATAATCTTGCTGTCGTCAGCAAGAATGGCCAAATATATGACGCAAAATGTCCCGGGCATATTCGTGCCTCAAAACCTGATTGACGAACTGACCGCCGTACCTAAAGAGGAGATGCTAAATAGGGGTATTGAAATTGCCGGACGCATGATTGCTGCCCTGAAGAAGGACTCCATTTGCGACGGCGTGCACATTATGGCCATTGGCAAAGAGGAAGTAGTGCCGGATATCCTGGCTGCGGCCGGTCTGTAGATGGTTGTACCGCTGTGGCGAGTCGTTCCGATCCCGGTTGGTATTGGTCAAGTCTATGCTGCCGCCTGTAGTCGAGTTTAGAAAGGCAGGCGAATTATTAAAAGGAGCAAGGGAATCGTACATGGTACTTGCAAGAGCCAGCTTGCAAAGTGTCACATTCTCGTAATTCACCAGTCAGAAACCTCCCGTCCGAATCAAGGGTACATCGGTAGTTTTTGCCTGCCAAGGCAAATAGCGTGATCTGAGCAGGTTGTACAAATGCCAGGAATGTGCAATGGGAATTCGGCGCATCACACTACGCTTTTTATGGGTCTTTCCCCGCATTGAAAAGATAAGAGTGACATGTTATAGTGCGAGAGATTGCGCCCACACCACAAGGATAATATGCTGGAAAAATTGGTCGAGTTCTTCCAATCTTGGTTTGCCAACACTAATTTGAGTTCTCCATCATTTCAAATAGATTCAAGTTGGTTTCAAGTAGATCCATTACGATTAATTATTCTCATTGTAATAGTTATTGCTGCTTTCCTCGCCCTCGCAATTATTTGGGGAACTAGAGCACCACGGCGGGAGATACTTGCTGGTAAGGAAGACCTGATAGGGAAGATAGCTGAAGTGAAGACAGCCTTGAAGCCCAAAGGAATAGTCCTCATTCAGGGCGAACTCTGGACAGCCATATTAGAGGCTGGCCGAGCGGTACCCGGGGACGAAGTGGTGATAACTAAGGTTGACCACTTGAGTGTATCGGTAACTAAAAGCAAAGAGGTAAACAGATGAGTTCGTATTTGGTGAGGGGGCCATCATTCACTATCTTGAAAGGCATCGCTGCTCTGGTCTTTGATAGACCGATATCTGTACAGTTGACAACATCGCTGGCAATTATGATGAGGCCGAGGTCTTCAAACGACGCTCTGTTTACAGCCTACACGCAGGCAATAGCCCTGGCTTAACAATTTGCCAAATTAACGTGGAAATCTACTCATATTTTCCCTATTAAACAGTTGCTTGCTCTGTTACTCCGCTGCACTTTCTAGCGTCTTGTTCACCCTTTGTCAGGTATCTGATAGTTGAGGCTAATCGGCTTTGACTATCTTTAGAGTGTGTCATAGAATGATTGCGCTATTTAATACATGATAGTACTAATACGATCAGGCTCTTACCGGTTACCGGTACACGCCATATTCCTTGGTGAAATCCTCCATAGCCTTGACGTTCTCCAGTTTTGCCATAAGAAGTGGCAGTTCTGAACCCATAATAAAGCCGCCACCCTTGCCACAGACATCAGTAAGTTTCTTGCAGTAATCTCTGACTTCCTGAGGTGACCCCGTGTTCAGCATCAGGCCTGAGGGACCGCCTTCTACACCGCCCGATGAGCCTCTACCCATAATGCAGCACCTACTATAAGTACCCATACCCACTGACTATGACCAAGGTACTGGTACTAAATAGTGCCCTAATCCGTACCTTTGGGTGATGCCAAGTTCGCCATAAGGCGAACATAATTGACACGGCTTGGACGTAGTCACACGGATAGTCAGAGGGGTGATGCAATCATGACGGTGAACATGAGAGGAAAAATCTACTATAGAACCGCCGAGGTATGTTCCATGGCCGGCATAAGCCGGTCGACGCTATTCCGGTGGTTAAGGAAAGGTATCCTCGAAGACGTGTCCCTCCGGGATAGGCGGGGCTGGAGGTTGTTCACTGACCGCGATATCGGCCGCATCACCGACGAATCTAACAAGGTCAAATGAGGGGATAAGGTAGCTAGATGAAATTAGCCGAAATCAAGCAACCCATCAAAAAACGGGCCAAGGCCCAGGATGAACTCCAGGACGAAAGGAACAAACTGCAATCGGTAGTAGATGCCCTGGAATACGGCCTCACCATACAGGATAAAGACTTTAATATTATCTATCAGAATGAGCCGTCGCAGATACCTTTTGGTGCCCACCTGGGAGAGAAATGCTATCGCGTTTACGCAGGTAGAGAAACGGTGTGCGAGGGCTGCCCGGTAGAACAGGCCTTTAAGGACGGCAAGTCACGTACCGCGGAGAGGAAACATGTATCGCCTTCGGGGGAGGTTTCCTTCTGGGAGAACACCGCCAATCCCATTAGAGACTCCAATGGGAATATTGTTTCCTGCCTTGAGATAACCAGGGATATCACCGAGCGCAAAAAGGCCGAGCAGGCGCTGGCCGATGAAACCACCCGCCGCAGTATCCTGGTTGACCAGTCCCTGGACGGGATAGTTGTCCTCGATGAGAACGCCAAAGTGTATGAGGCAAACCAGCGATTTGCCGAGATGCTCGGTTATACACCCGAGGAAGTCCGTGAGCTCCATACCTGGGACTGGGATACCCAATGGTCACGCGAGGAACTGCTCGAGATGGGACGGAAGGTTGACGCAACCGGTTACCACGTGGAAACGTATCACCGCCGCAAGGACGGTACAACCATTGATGTTGAAATCAGCATCAACGGGGCCATGTACTCGGGGCAGAAGCTCATCTTCTGCGTGTCCCGGGATATCACCGAGCGCAAACAGATGGAAGAAGCGCTCCAGACCGAAAAGAACAAGCTCCAATCGGTAATAAACGCCATGGAAGATGACCTCAGCATCCAGGATAAAGACTACAACATTATCTATCAGAATGAACCGTCGAGAATAAGCTCTGGCGGCGACTGCACGGGAGAGAAATGCTACCGAGCCTATGAAAATAGAGATAAGGTGTGCGACGGGTGCCCGGTGGAAAAGGCGTATAAGGACGGCAAGTCCCACACCTCGGAGAGGAAGTGGGTAAAGCCTTCGGGGGAGGTTATCTTCTGGGAGACTACGGCCAATCCCATCAGAGACGCCGGGGGAAATATTGTCTCCTGCCTTGAGATTGCCCGGAATATCACCGAGCGCAAACAGGCGGAAGATCTATTCAAGACAGTGACCAACAGCTCGCCGGTCGGCATCTATATCGTCCAGGACAGAAAATTTATACTGGCCAACCCCCGGTTCCAGAAACTCACCGGCTATACCGAAGAGGAACTATTAGGCATGAACTCCCTGGACCTTGTCCTCCCCGAGGACCGTGAGGCGGTGAGGAAAAAGGCGGTCAAAATGCTTAAAGGGGAACGCTCCTCCCCCTACCAGTTCCGGGTGATTCATAAAAGTGGGAGTGCCCGCTGGGTTATGGAGACGGTCACTTCAATTCAGTACCGGGGGAGACGGGCCATCCTGGGCAACTACATGGACATCACCGAACGCCGGGAGACGGAAGAGAAAATCCGGCAGCAAAACGAATTCTTAAATACCATACTGGATGCCCTCACTCACCCCTTCTATGTTTTAGATGCCAATGATTACACCATAAAGATGGGCAATCTAGCCACCAAAGCGGGCAATCTAGCGGAAAACCCCACCTGTTATGCCCTTACCCACCAGAGCGACCAACCCTGCCGGGGCGCCAACCACACCTGCCCGCTGAAAGAAGTAAAGAAAACCAAAGAACCGATAGTTGTGGAGCACATCCACTACGATGCAGACGGCAATGCCAGAAACATTGAAGTCCACGGCTACCCCATTTTCGATACCAAAGGAAACGTCGTCCAGATGATAGAGTATTCCCTGGACATAACCGAGCGCAAGCAGGCAGAGGAAGCGCTGCGGGAGAGCGAAGAGTTTCGCTCCAGCCTGCTGACCAACTCCCCCAACCCCATAGGCGTTATCAACCCCGATAGCTCAATAAGGTACGTAAATCCGGCGCTGGAAAAGCTCACCGGTTTCTCGGCGGCGGAGCTTATCGGCAAGAAAGCCCCCTACCCCTACTGGACGCAAGAAACACTCAAGAAAACCACCATTGGCTTCAGGAAAGCCATGCGCCAGGGAGACCGGAGAGCCGAAGAGCTTTTCCAGAAGAAGAACGGCGAGCGCTTCTGGGTCAAAATAACCTCGATGCCGGTGATGAACGACGGTGAGTTCAAGTACCTGCTGACCAACTGGGTCGACATCACCAAGCGCAAGCAGGTAGAGGAAGCACTGCGGCAGTCCGAGAAGAAATACAAAAACATGGTGGAAGCCACCAGCGATTTGATATGGGAAGCCGACGAAAGGGGAGTGTTTACCTTCGTCAGCCCCAGGATTAAGGATATCCTGGGATATGAGGCCAGCGAAGTAATAGGCAAAATAAGGACGCTCGACCTTATACCAAAAGCGGAAGCACGGGAGTGGCTTAAACGCTTTAAGGAAATAAACGCTAAAAAGGAGCCCTTCTTCGGCTTTGAAATCACCAATCTCCATAAAAATGGCACTCCCGTCCTATTTGAAATCAGCGGCATCTCCAATTTCGACAACGCTGGAAATTTCAAGGGATATGTCGGGGTAAACAAGGACATCACCGAGCGGAAACGGATGGAAGAACAGCTCATGCTCACCGACCGCCTGGCCTCCATCGGCGAACTCGCCTCCGGCATCGCCCACGAACTCAACAACCCGCTGACCAGTGTCATCGGCTTCTCGCAACTACTCCTGGAGGAAGACCTCCCCGAAAATCTCAAAGAAGATTTAGGCACTATCTACAGTGAAGCCCAGCGTGCCTCAACCATAGTCAAGAATCTGCTGACGTTTGCCCGCAAGCACGCCCCGATGAGGCAGATAAGCCAGATAAATAACATACTGGAAGACGTGCTTAAACTGCGTGCCTACGAGCACAAGGTAAACAATATTGGGCTGGAAAAGAACTTTGCCGCCGACCTCCCCGAAATCATGGTCGACTACTTCCAGATGCAGCAGGTATTCCTCAACCTCATCGTCAATGCGGAATCGGCCATGCTGGAAACCAACGGCAAAGGTAAACTGACCATCACCACCGGCAGAGTAAACCACACCGTCAAGGTTTCTATCGCCGATAACGGCCCGGGAATTGCCAGAGAAAACCTCAGGCGCGTCTTTGACCCCTTCTTCACCACCAAAGAGGTGGGCAAAGGAACGGGCCTGGGCTTAAGCATATGCCACGGGATAGTAACCGGACACGGCGGTAAAATATACGCGGAAGGCAAAGCCAAAGAGGGAGCTAAGTTTGTGGTGGAGCTACCCCTCAACGGTAACTCAACCTAGGGAGGTACAGGCATGGCAAAGGTTAACGGACACAAGAAAAGAAGCCTGGTAGTAGAAGACGAACCATCCATAGCCAGGATGTGCCTCAGGGCACTGGGGACGGAAGGCTTCGAGGTGGATATAGCCGTCGACGGAAAAGCGGGCCAAGCCCGACTTTGCAATGACGGTGATATGTATGACCTGTGCCTAATTGACATCAGAACACCGGGGATGAACGGCATTGAACTCTACCATTATCTAGAGGAGATTGGCTCCCAGATGGTAAACCGGGTGATATTCACCACCGGAGACACAATCAACGACGAAATTAAAGCCTTCCTGGATGAAACCGGCCGGCCGTTTCTGCCCAAGCCATTCACCCTTGACGAGTTAAGGTCGGTAATAAAGATAGCTTCAGCTCCTGCCTCACCGTAAAAGATTAGAAAAGTGGAAAAGCAAGAGAAAATACTGATTGTTGACGACGAGATGGGAATCCGGAGGCTGCTACACCATAAGCTCTCCAGAGCCGGCTACACCTGCGACGAGGCGGAAAACGCCGACCGGGCGCTGGAGAAGATGCAAGCCAGTCCGGCTGAGCTGCTGATTCTTGATATCAAGATGCCGGGCAAATCAGGCGTAGAACTGCTGCCGGTGATAAAGACCAAGTACGCCGACACGGCAGTAATTATGGCTACGGCCGTTACCGAGGCCAGCAACGCCATCAACTGCATGAAAGAAGGAGCCGACGACTATATCTGCAAACCCTTCAATCTGGAAGAGGTAGTCATCAGTGTGGATAAAGCCCTGGAGAAAAGAAGGCTGGAGCTCGAAATCAGGGAGTATCAGCAACGCCTCCAGCAAAAGGTAGATGAGCAGACGGTAGAAATCCGCCGGCTCTTTCTCGGTGCCATCGAGGCGCTGGTATTCGCCCTGGAAGCCAAAGACAAGTACACGGCGGGGCACTCCCGGCGGGTGACCAAGCTTGCCCTGGCCATTGGCAAACAGCTCGGCCTACCCAAGGATGAAATTGAAGACCTGCGCTGGGGCAGCCTGCTGCATGACGTGGGCAAGATTGCCGTCGACCAGTCCATTCAGAACAAGCCGACCAAACTTACCGCCGCCGAGTACGAACATATTATGATTCACACCCAGATTGGAGCCGGTATCGTAAAACCGGTGGTCAACGATAGGGTCGTCGCCATGATTGAGCACCACCACGACCGCTACGATGGCGCCGGACTCCATCAGACGGTATCCGGAGAAGACATACCCCTGGGGGCCAGGATTATGGCCGCAGCCGATGCCTTTGACGCCATGACCTCGGACCGCCCCTACCGCCCGGCAATACCGGTGGAGGAAGCCCTGGGGGAAATCAAGCGGTGCGCAGACACCCAGTTCGACCCGGTGGTGGTCCGCGCCTTCCTCAAGATAAGTAACTCTCTACCGGTGATCAAGAACGGCCAGGCTGCAGCCGGCACACCCCTGAAGACAAATAAAGTAAGGTGACAAACCATGGGCCGGAAAATAACCAACCAAAAAACGAGCCTGAAAAAAAACAACCAGAACACACGCCCGGGCAAAGGCAGCCAAAACACGAGCCCCAACGATAAAAGGAAGATACTCGTAGTTGACGATGAACCAAACGTCAGAAAGCTGCTGTGTACCCTGCTCAAGAAAAATTTTACCGTTCTTGAAGCCGAAGATGGAGGACAAGCCGTAGACGTGGCGTGTGCGGAAAAACCGGACCTTATACTGATGGACATCATGATGCCCAAAATGGACGGATACACCAGCTGCTACGCGCTGAAGAGTGAGCCGGCCACCAGGTCAATTCCCATCATCATGCTCACCGCCATAGACCTCAAACTCAACCTGCAACTCAGCAAGGAAATAGGCGCCGACGGTTATATTACCAAACCCTTCAACTCACGGGATTTACTCGATAACATCGCCCACTACCTGGCCCCCGCTTAGATTTCTCCCCCAACAAAAAAGGGGCGAATCCTTCGCCCCAAGTCAGCACACCAGCCTGATTAATCTCTATCCCCCGGACTTCTCCAGCTTAACCATCATTATCTTGGCCTGGTCGGCCGCCTCCTGAGCCCCCTCGATAATACCCTGTGCCTTCTCGTGGGCGGCAGCAATAAGCTTACTGGAATCCTCAAGCGCCTTCTTGGCCGTGCCCCTGGCCTCGGAGGTAATCTGCTCCGCCATTCGCTTAGCCTCAGCCATAATCTCAGCCGCCTCCCACTCCGCCTGCCGCTTCTTATCAGTCATCTGCTTGGCCGCCTCCATCTCCCCCTTCTTCCTCGCCTTCTCTATAGTCTCGCCGGTCTCCCGGTCCACCTTCTGTTTAGCCTCAGTTACAATTTGGCCCCACCTCTCCTCAGCCTCCTTCTTACCCACCTCCCGGGCGCTCTTAAGAATCATCTGGGCTTCCTTCTGAGCCGCCTGCCTGGCCTCATTAATCTCCTTTTCGGTCTGCTTTTTCAATTCAGCAACAGCCTTAGCTGATTCCTGGGCTTCCCGTTTAGCCGCCTCGGTCACCTTAATGGCTTCCTGCTCGGCTTCCTTCCTCGCCTCGGCCACCATCCCGGCAGCCTCCGCCTCGGCCGTCTCTTTAGCTCTTTCCACCATATCGGACGCTTCCTGCCTGGCCTGCTCCACAATGCGCTCCACCTCCACCCGCCGCTCCTCCTCAGCCTGTTTCCTCCCCTTGGCCTCGGCCTCGCTGGCCATCTGCGCCACCAGTACCTCGGCATCGGCAATAATGCCAGCCGCCTCCTTCTCCGCCTTCTTCCTGGCCGCATCCTCGAACTCGGCTATAGCTTCCTCAGCCTTACTCCGCGACTCGGCGACCAGCCGGGCTATCTCCTCCTCCGCCTTGGCCTGGACCCCGCTGGTAATCTGTTCCACCTTGGCTTCGGCCTCGAGGATAATCCGCTCCGCTTTCTCCCGGGCGCCGGCGATAATATAATCCGCTTCCTGCTCCGCCCCCTCTTTTACCCTCCTGAACTCGGTCTCAATAGCCTCGGTGAGCCTCTGCTTATGCTCGGCAATGACACCATTGCCCCCTTCAGTCCCCTGCCTGACCTCACTGCTCACTTCTTCCATATCACTCACCTGCCTCCCCGGCCCTTATTAAATACCGGCCAGTTTCACATCTTCGGATTTGAGTTTAGTCCCTATCGGCACAATTGTCAACAGAAATTTACCTGCTTAACACCCGTGGCGCAAAGCCATCCCCGGCCGTCTTTAAGCCGGAACTGTACTTCAGAAAAGCCGGCAGCGGCGAGCATGGCCACCATCTCGGAACCGGCGTAGAGCGGAAAACACATCTTCTGCGCCATGACGGCGTATTTCTGGTGGTTATCCATCTCCTTACTCCAGGCGGTGGTAATGGCCACCAGCCCCCGGTCTTTTAAGACACGGTGCACTTCCTTCAGCCCGGCTACCGGCTCCGGCCAGTAATTAAAAGACTCAACGGCGCAGGCCCTATCAAACGATGCGTCCTCAAAAGGCAGATTGGAGACATTACCCCCCTTTACGGCCACCCGCCCGGCGCTGATGGCGGCGGCGTTATGTTTCAGCGCCTGCTGCACCATTACTTCCGAATAATCGACGCCGGCAACAAAGCCGCCGGTAGCGATTCTGGCCATATCTCTGATAGTCATACCGCCGCCACAGCCGATATCCAGTACGGAATCATGCGGCTGAATATCCATCAGTTCAATTGTCCAGCGGCTCAAGGGCTGATGCCTCCAGTTCATCAGGGGACCCATCAACTGACCGAGCCAGCCACTGGGCTTACGGCACTGGGCACCGAATATTTTCGTTAACGGCATAAACTTATTCACCGGGGGGATTTTTTATTATTGACGAACAGGGGCGTTACCAGACAGGTTAACAAAATAGCCGGCTTAAGTAAAGAAAGAATAACCTTCAAAAAAGGAAAAATTGAGCTACAAACCTATTGACATCAAGGCAAGAATAGTCTATCGTCTTCTTAATCAAGAAGGAGGTCAGCCGATGCAAGCCTACTGTGTAAAGTGCCGATCCAAGAGGGAGATGAAGGACACCAAGAGCATTACCATGAAGAATGGTAAGCCGGCAACCCAGGGTGTGTGCCCGGTATGTGGGACCAAGATGTTCCGCATCGGTAAGTAATCAAACCAGCTTTAAGATCTCTTTTCGCCCGGTAGCTAGACTTCAACAGCGCTTCAGCGCTGGGGTGGTGGTGTGTTTTTGCCCCAACCAGCTAGATTGCTAGTTACCAACCACGTCAACCCATAGATCAAGTACGTGGTAGGGTATATTTTCGTTTCCCTTATAGAGCCGGAACTCAACCTTCTGCTCCTCCCCCACCCCCAGAGGAGCAAAACTCATCTTCTGCTCCCACTCCTCCTCACCGGCCAGGGTAATCGTGGCCACTCCCCCCACCTCATCCTCCCCCATAAGTATCCTGATACTGTAGTCAGCTACTGCCTGCTCGCGATTTACTATCCCCAGGGTAACCGTTGCCTCCTCCCCTAAACTAAGCACATCGGGGTAATTCTCGGCTCTTCCCTCAGGACCGAGCATATAAAACTCGGTAAATGTCTGCCCCACCTCAGGCGGCCGGGCCACATAGACTAGCACGCCCATAGCCCCGATAATAACAACCACCAGCAAAACCAAGAGGGCTCTATCTAAAAGGTGACGGCCGCCCCAAAATTGGGACAACCGTAAACGGAACCGGGGCTCAAAGCGCTCCTCCGGGGGAAGCCGGCGCCGGCGGTACCAGGCGACGGCCGCAGCCACGATAATAAAAGCCAGGAGAGAAAACAGCATCGAATAAAGGTTGATACCCCAGCGGGTATAGTTAAAGAAAACGCCTGCCAGCGGCACCACTACAATGCTAAGGCCAAAGCTCAACGCCAGGCGCCGGACGATATCAAGGTCATCACGTTTGGTAAAGATGGCAGCGACCAGCGTATAGCCGGGAGAGAAAAGGGCAAAGATTAGCCCCAGGACGAGGCTCACCGGGCTCCCCCCCCAGAAAACGGCCAGGGGCACTAAAACCAGAGAAGCAACCACCACTGCCAGCAAGTCCATGCTAATTCCCCTCCCTCAAGATATATACCCCGTCCCGCACCTCCACCAGGTCGGGATTATTCAGCGGGAACGGGCTGTAAAGAATGTTCACGTTCTTTTCCCTGATATACTCGGTATCAGTAGCCCCCTCCCTGAAAAACCTGCTAATCTCCATTGCCTGCTCAACTCCCCAGGGGTAGGCCCGGGCAGAATAAACATATTGCCCGCTTGCGGGAAAATAGGCCCAGCCGACATATGGGTTAAGCATAGCGACGGAGTCCCGGGGCAATTCCTCCCCGAGCCACTCAAAATGGCGATAGGTTTCAACATCTACTATTTGATAGTATTTCTCTTCGGCGTAGCCTTCCATCCTTTGAAACAGGGCAAATACCACCACCAGCGCCAGCGCTATATAGACCGAGAGCGTCCCCCAGCGCCACCGCTGGAAAAAGCCAAGGCCCAGCTGGCGTAGCTGGCTCAAGCCGTAGCCGGCAATAAAGGCCATAAGCAGCATGACGTAGAGCCAGCCCCTTTCATAAAGGATATCTGGCCCCACATCAAACCACTGCCGGTAGAACTGCACAAAGAAAAGCAGGATAACGGTAGGGACCAGCAGGGCATAGTTGCGCCAGCCGCCCCTGGCTATCAGAAAGCCGAAGCCGATAACAGCCAGGGCTATCATTATGTAACCCAGCTGAGGCAGGGGAATCGGAATAGCCGGTAAGGGTATCTTTCCCGCGTTTATAATATTTTGTATCTCTCTCATTACAAAGGCCTGGTTCCACAAAAAGATAACCAGACCCGAAAACGGGATAAGCAACAAGCAGGTAAGTGACGGCAGCTTCTGCCGCATTGGACTGCGGGACAGGGCAAGGTAAAAGACCAGGAAAACCACCAGGACAAAGCCCACGGCGACGGCGGTGGTGCCGTGGGTGAGAAACAGCGTAATCAGGCTAATCACGATTAAAGGCAGCGGCCGCCAGTCTTTCTCCATTTTCTCCAGCAGTATCAGGCACATGGGGAAAAAGACCAGCCCCAGTGTCACCGGAACCAGGAAAGCCGGCCCCAGGAATCTGACGGTGGTGTGGATAAAGGTGGCAAAAAAGGCGGCTTCCAGGCCAAATCCCCGCTTTCGGCCCCAGGCGTAAGCGCTAAAGGCTATCAGCCCCAGAACCAGGGCCGGCATCAGGCGGGCAAGTGTCAGCCAGGTCGAGCCGGTGGCCAGCATAGAAGTGCCGAACCAGAGATAATAGCCCGTTTCAGGGTGTCCCCCCACCTCCCACTGACCACCATGGAAAGGATGGGGAAAATTCAGGTGGCCGATATTCAGAATCTGGTTGGTATACCCCAGATGCATCCACTCATCCACATGGAGGGGGTAGGGGTAATTGAGGCGGGGGTACAAAGCCATGTAGAAAGCGACGGCAATTATGGCAAACAGTAATATGGCTTTAATTAAAGAAGTTCTGTTCAAAACCGTCACTCTCAAACTAAATTGCCACCATTTTAGCATTAACCCTCCTGCAGGGCAAGGAAACCCCACCCCCCTATTTTTAAGTTTTGTTCTCTTCCCATACCCACCCACCCTCATAAGCTTTTACCCCAAAAAAACATTGTTTTTTCGGGGGCCCCGTGTGCGCTTCTAAAACTTTATTACCCAACCCCCTTCCTTTGAAAAAGCAACTAACCTGGCGGGGTGTTTAAGAGGGGCGCCAGCCCCTCTTCAGAAAAAAACCCTCCCCCTCCCTTACATGGGAGGGGGATTAAGGGGGTGGGTTGCAAAGTAAATACCTAAGGGGTATTGGGAATGTATAGGCTGTCTACCCCAGTAAAATCCCCCCTATTAACTCATGGACACGAAAGGCAACTCTGTGATAACCTGTTTAATGCCATGAAATGCTTGATACTGGCCGGGGGCTTCGGCAC
>JAUVYB010000032.1 GCA_030603275.1 Deltaproteobacteria bacterium
CTTTAAAAATCCCTTGGACACGGGGTGGGAAAAGATATAAAACGGGGTGGGGTTAAGAATTTATGGCTATAGTTGTTCAGAAATACGGCGGCAGTTCGGTGGGGGATGCCGAAAAGATTAAAAACGTGGCCCGGCGCATCGCCGCCGCCAAAGATAAGGGCAACGAGGTGGTGGCCGTCGTTTCGGCGATGGGGGACACCACCGACGAGTTGGTCGAGTTGGCCTATTCGGTGACCGACCTGCCCGGCGAGCGCGAGTTCGACGTGCTGCTCTCCACCGGCGAGATTGTCTCCAGCACCCTGCTGGCCATGGCGCTGCGGGCGATGGGCTATGAGGCCATCAGCCTCTCCGGCGCCCAGGCCGGAATCAGGACCGACGCCGCCTATAGCCGGGCGCGCATCGTGGGGGTTGACCCGGTGAGGATAGTCAAGGAGCTGGACAAGGGGCGCATCGTCATCGTGGCCGGCTTCCAGGGGATTACCGAGGAGATGGATACCACCACCCTGGGGCGGGGCGGCTCCGATACCACCGCCGTGGCCCTGGCGGTGAGCCTGGGGGCCGAGGTCTGCCAGATATACACCGACGTCGAGGGGGTCTATACCGCCGACCCGCGGCTTGTCCCCGAGGCTAAAAAGCTGGCCGAGATTGGCTACGAGGAGATGCTGGAGCTGGCCAGCTATGGAGCCAAGGTGATGCACCCCCGGGCGGTGGAGCTGGGTGAGCTGTTCAACATGCCGATTATGGTTGCCTCCAGCTTTACCGATAGTCCGGGTACACTAATTCATGGAGGGGAAACTATGGAAGTGCGCAATAAGGTGACCAGTATCGCTCATGACCTGGATGTGGCCAAGATAACCGTGGTCGGCGTGCCCGACCGGCCGGGTATCGCCGCCGCTATCTTCGAGCCCCTAGCCAAGGCCAATATCAGCATAGATACTATCGTGCAGAACGCCAGCATCAATAATATCACCGATTTAACCTTCACCGTGGCTAAAAGCCAGCTGCGCAAAGCTATGGAGAAGGTGGGACCTATCGCCAAGTCAATCGGCGCCGGGGAATGTGTCAGCGACGCCAAAATGGGGAAGGTCACCATAGTCGGCACCGGCATGCAGAATACCCCCGGCTTTGCCGCCCGGATGTTTTCCGCCCTCAGTGAAAAGGGGATTAACATCCAGCTTATCTCTACCTCGGAGATAAGAATCACCTGTATCATCGATGAGGAAGGGGTTAAAGACGCCGTCAAAGCCCTGCACCGTGCCTTTGAGCTTGAAGAATAATTTCGCCGCATGGAGAAATAGTTTTACCCCACTCGTGAATTAGCTTGTCATGCCGCTGTGTCTGGGTTAAAATACTATATTCTGGACTAATTTCAGGGGATCCGGATGGCCTATCAGGAAGAGGAACAGGTAAGGCTGAGGCGGCAGCGCAGCAAGCAGGCTATTGCCCTGGCCATGCAGGGGCGGTGGCGGGAGGCGGTGGCGGCCAACCAGGAGATAATAGCCAGCTTTTCCCATGATGTTGACGCCTATAACCGCTTGGGCAGAGCCTACATAGAGCTGGGGGATTACGCCCAGGCAAAAGAGGCCTACGAGCGGGCTATTGAGTTTGACCCCTATAATGCCATCGCCCAGAAGAACCTGCGCCGCTTGCCCTATCTGGGGGAGGCCGACTCGGAGGCTAATTCCGACCGGGTGGAGCCCCAGCATTTCATTGAGGAGACCGGCAAGGCGGGGGTGGTCGGCCTCTACCGGCTGGCGCCGCCGGCGGTACTGGCCAGGATGGCCGCCGGCAATAAGGTATATCTGAAGAGGGACGGTTCCGGTTTAGCCGTGGCCAACGCCCGCGGTGAATACCTGGGGCAGGTTGAGTCCAGGCATGCCCAGCGGCTCATCAAGCTGATGGAGGGCGGCAACCAGTATGCGGCTGCCATCGTCAGCGCCGCTGAGGACCGGGTGCTGGTTATTATCCGGGAGGCGTATCAGGACCCGGCTCAGGTGGGGCAGCTTTCCTTTCCGCCGAGGGGGGGAGAGAGCCTGCGTCCTTATGGTAGCGATAAGATGCTGAGGCGTGAGCTGGAGCATATCGAGACCGAGACTGAAGAGCCGGTGGAGAAGAAGGCCGGGGGCGAGGGTGGCGATACTGAGGAGTAGGAGGTTTTAACCAGCTATGGTGTTAGGCAAGACCCGACCGGTAAACATTGAAGAGGAGATGAGCAACTCCTACCTCGATTACGCCATGAGCGTCATCGTTTCCCGCGCCCTGCCCGATGTGCGCGATGGCCTAAAACCGGTACAACGCCGTATTCTCTACGCCATGGCCGAGCTGGGGCTGGCGCCGCCCAGCCCCCACAAGAAGAGCGCCCGTATAGTCGGGGAGGTGATGGGTAAATATCACCCCCACGGCGATTCTCCTATTTATGAAGCCATGGTGCGCATGGCCCAGAATTTCTCCATGCGCTACGTCCTGGTTGACGGGCAGGGCAACTTCGGCAGTGTTGATAACGACCCGCCGGCGGCGATGCGCTATACCGAGGCCCGCCTGGCGCCTATTTCCGAGCAGATGCTGGCTGATATTGACAAAGACACGGTCAACTTCCGCCCCAACTTTGATGACAGCCTGAAAGAGCCGGTGGTGCTGCCCACCAAGCTGCCCAACCTGCTGGTCAACGGCAGCGCCGGCATCGCCGTGGGCATGGCCACCAGCATCCCCCCGCATAACCTGACCGAGATCTGCGATGCCATCGCTTACCTCATCGATAACCCTGAGGCCACCGTCGACGAGCTTACCCAGTTCGTCAAGGGGCCCGACTTCCCCACCGCCGGTATCATGCTGGGGGGGGAGGGGATTAAGCACGCCTACGCTACCGGCCACGGCAAGGTGGTGGTCCGGGCTAAAGTGGTGGTGGGTGACGGCGGCGAGGCGGGGCGGCACCGCATCCTGGTCACCGAGCTGCCCTACCAGACCAACAAGGCGGCGCTGGTGGAGCGGATTGCCGATCTGGTTAAAGCCAGGAAGGTGGAGGGCATCAGCGGGCTGAGGGATGAGTCCGACCGCCAGGGTATGCGTATCGTTATCGAGCTCAAGCGGGAAGCCCAGCCCAGGCAGGTGCTCAATAACCTCTATAAGTACACCGCCATGCAGTCTTCCTTTTTCATTAACATGCTGGCACTGGTTGACGGGCAGCCCCGCGTTATCAGCCTGAAAGAGGCGCTGCAGTATTTTATTGATTTCCGCCGCCAGGTTATCACCCGGCGCTCTAAATTCGAGCTGAAAGTGGCCAGGGCACGGGCTCATATCCTGGAGGGCCTGAAGATTGCCCTGGACAACATAGATAAGATTATCGCCACCATCAAGAAAGCGGCCACGGCCGAGACTGCCCGCCACGACCTGATGGACGGCTTCGGCTTATCGCAGGCTCAGGCTCAGGCTATCCTCGATATGCAGCTGCGCCGGCTGGCTAACATGGAGAGGAAAAAACTCCTTGATGAGTACGCCGAATTGCTGAAGACTATCTCCTACCTGGAGGACCTGCTGGCTACCCCCAGAAGGATACTGACCCTGATAAACGAGGAGGTTGGCGAGCTTAAAGCCAAGTTTGGCGACGAGCGGCGCACCGAGATAAGCGAGGAGGAGATAACCGAGTTCCGCGAGGAAGACCTTGTCCCCCACCAGCGGGTGGTGGTGACCTTAAGCAAGCGCGGCTTCGTCAAGCGGGTGCCCTCCCGCAACTACCGTTCGCAGCACCGCGGCGGCAAGGGCATCATCGGCATGGTCACCAGGGAGGCGGACGCGGTGAGGTTGCTGGTGGTGGCCGATACCCATGATAACCTGCTCTTCTTTACCAACCGTGGGCGGGTTTTTCATCTTAAGTGCTACGAGATTCCCGCCGACAGCACCCGGGTGGCTAAAGGCATCGCCCTGGTTAACCTCTTCTCCATTATCGAAAACGAGCGGGTGACGGCTATGGTGGCCCTGCCCGATTTCAAGCCCGGCGCCTACCTGTTGATGGCTACCAGCGGTGGCGAGATTAAAAAGACGATGGTGGATAAATTCGCCGCCGTGCGCTCAAGCGGGCTTATTGCCATGGACCTGGAGCCGGGGGACGAGCTGGTGGCCGCCCGCCTGGCTACCGACAAGGACGACGCCATGCTGGCTACCGAGCGGGGGCAGTCAATCCGGTTTGCCATCTCCGAGCTGAGGGCGGTCAGCCGGACCAGCGGCGGGGTGCGCGGCATCCGCCTCGGCGCCGACGACCGGGTGGTGGGTATGGATGTTGTGCGCCGTGAAGGCTATGTTTTGACCGTTACCAGCGGCGGCTACGGTAAGCTCACCCCGGTGGACGACTATCCCTGCCAGCACCGGGCCGGGGGTGGGGTGAGGACCTTTAGTCTTACTGAAAAGTCGGGTAAGGTTGCCGCCTCCGAGGTGGTCACTCTAAAGCAGCAGGTAATGATTATTTCGGCGGAAGGCATCGTTATCCAGACGCCGGTTAAGGAGAAAGACCCCCGGCAGGGCATTACCGTCCAGGGGCGGAGTACCCAGGGGGTGAGGCTGCAGGACCTCGAAGCCGGTGACCGGGTGGTGGCTATCACCTGCTTTGAGAAGGATACTAAGTAGAAGGGCGCCCCTCGATTTTTTGCCGGCAGTCCTTTTGCCGGAGTTCCAGCCCGCAGGCGTTACAGGGCTGCTCACGGCAGTCCGGGGTTTCTTCGCCTTTGAGAGAGCGCCGGTATTCCCGTTTGAGGAAGTCTGAGCTTACCCCGGTATCTATGTGAGACCAGGGCAGAAGCTCGTCCAGAGAGCGCTCCCGGTTGGCGTAAAAGCCCGGTTCCAGACTGTTCCGGGCAAAGGCGTCCAGCCAGTTCTGGTAGTTGAAGTGTTCATCCCAGGCGTCAAAGGCCGAGCCCGACTTCCAGGTATCATAGATGACTTTGCCCAGCCGCCGGTCTCCCCGCGACAGCGCCGCCTCCAGGAGGCTGATTCTGGGGTCGGCCCAGGAGAAGTGGCTCCCCTTGCGGCGCAGTCCTGTTTTTAGTAATTCGTGCTTGGCGTTTAGTTGCTCTGCGCTTTCCTGAGCCACCCACTGGAAGGGGGTGTGGGGCTTGGGGATAAAGGTGGACAGGCTGATTCTCACCTGGGGCATGCCGCCCCTGGTCCCCTTGCCCGCGGCGCGGATTTTGGCTACCAGCTGGATGATGGCCTCCATGTCTTCTGTGGTCTCGCCGGGCAGGCCGACCATGAAGTACAATTTGAGGCTTCTCCAGCCCCGGGCGAAGGCGGCCGCCGCCGTCTCCAGGATTTCCTCCTCGGTGATGCCCTTGTTAATGAGGCGGCGCATTCTTCCGCTGCCCGCCTCCGGAGCGAAGGTGAGCCCGGTTTTTTTCCGCGAGGGCAGGGATTCCATCAGCTTTAACGAAAAGCTGTCTATGCGCAGGCTGGGCAGGGACAGCGCCAGGTTTTTATATTTGTGGGCCAGGCTGGCTACCAGCTCCTCGATCCGGGGGTAGTCGCTGGAGCTTAAAGAAACCAGGGAAATTTCGTTGTAGCCGCAGTTGGCGATAAGCTCTCCCGCCGCCTGGATTACCTCCGCTTGGGGGCGCTGGCGTAGGGGGCGGTAGATGACCCCCGCCTGGCAGAAGCGGCAGCCGCGGGTGCAGCCCCGCTGAATCTCGACGGCGCCTCGGTCGTGGACGACCTCGATATAGGGGACGACGGGGCGGGTGACGGGGGGCGGGAGCTTGTCTACTATCCGCCGCTCAATCACCGCTTTAGCCTCAGCCGCCGTCGGGGTAATGCCTTTGACCAGGCCGTCAGCTTCGTATTCTACCTGGTAAAAACCGGGCACGTAGACGCCGGCGATATTAGCTACCTGATGTAATAATTCTTCTTTGCTGGCTTTATTTTTCTTCCACTGCCGCAGGCAATCGACCAGTTCCGGCAGTACCTCTTCACCCTCGCCGATGACGAAGAAGTCGATAAAGTCGGACATGGGCTCGGGGTTGAGGCAGCAGCTGCCGCCGGCGATGACTATGGGGTGGGAGTCGTCTCTTTCCGAAGCCAGGACCGGTAGCTGCGCCAGGTCCAGGATGTTCAAGACGTTGGTGTAGGTAAGCTCGTAGTCCAGGGAGAAGCCAATGACATCAAAGTCTTTTAAGGGGTGCTTGGACTCAAGGCTGAGCAGAGGTATGCCCGCCGCCCGCAGGGCGGTTTCCATATCCACCCAGGGAGCATAGACCCTCTCGGCGAGGACATCGGGCTGGCTATTTAGAATTTCATAGAGGATGGGCTGCGCCATGTTGGACATGCCGATTTCATATGTATCGGGGTAGGCGAGGGCAAAGCGGAGACTGGTCTTATCCCAATCCTTTACAACGCTATTCCACTCGCCGCCGGTGTAGCGGGCTGGTTTGCTAACCTGATAGAGAATGCTGTCGGGGTAGGTCAAAATCTTTCCTCTCTTATTCCTTACGAAGCAGCTTGCGATAGAAAGGGGAGTGAGCCAGGTATAGCCCCATCACCGGGTTATGCCCGAAGACCCTGTCCTTGACCACCAGCACCGTGGTCGGGGCCTTGACGTATTTAAAGAACAGCGAGTCATGGCCGACGCAAAGCCCGACCAGTATGTTGAACTCCGTCCCTGCCTCGTTCAAAATCTTGGCCTGGGTTATGGGGTTGCACATCGCCTCAAAAGCGCCGGGGCCCTTTATCTTCTGCTCCTCGGTAATGCCAATCCGCTCCTTGGGTATCGCCCCCGCCTTACAGCAGACGGAGACGACCTCAAAGCCCCTGTTTTCCAGGATTTCGGCCAGTATTTCAGCCTCGTCTTTGAGGCCGAGGCAGGAGGCAATCCCCAGCTTCTTGTAGCCCAATTTTTTGGCGAATTGGGCTATCTCCTCTACTCTGGGGTAACGCGTGGTCAGCCCTTCGGGCAGGTGCATGTAGCACTCGGCTTCCTGGATGGACGCCTGCCGGGCGAACTCCCTGACCTCGGGGTCGTCGTATTCAGCCAGCGCCTGCTGGATAATTTCTTGCTTGGTCTTGGTCGGGCAGTTTTCCGGCCCTTTTAGAGATGCCTTGCTGTCGCACACCACCCTGGTGCACTTGGCGCACTGGGGATTTTCCGTCATAAAGCCTCCCCTCCTTCGCTTTCTGTATAGCCATATTACTATAGACGATAGCTTCGGGTTTTACAATTGGTTGAGATTATTATCACCCTCACCCCCTCTGGAAAGACCTTTGTGGGTGGGTTGGTGTGGGAAAAAGACGTGGGGGGAGGGGCACCCTTTGACGGCGGGGAGATTGCCGTCTAAAATAGCACTAACGGCTGACAAGGAGAATGAAATGGAGCATATTTGGGCACCGTGGCGGATAAAGTACATCCAGAAGGGAAAAGTGAAGGGCTGCATCCTGTGCGACAAACCTAAGGAAAATAAAGATACCCAAAACTACATCCTGCACCGGGGCCAGAAGAACTTCGTTATCTTAAATAGCTACCCCTATAACCCGGCTCACCTGATGGTAGCCCCCTATCGCCATGTGGATAGCCTGGAAGAGCTGACCATAGAAGAGCTTCACGAGCACTTTGAAATCGTTAGCCACAGCCTTGAGGTTTTAAGAGAGGTGTTTGAGCCCGGAGGCTTTAATGTCGGTATGAATCTGGGCCGGGTGGCTGGAGCCGGCATCGACGACCATATCCATACCCATGTTGTGCCGCGGTGGCGGGGGGATACCAACTTTATGCCGGTGGTGGATGACGTCAGGGTAATACCCGAAGCCCTGGCCGAGACCTATGACAAGCTAAAAGGCAAATTCTAAAGCCCTAGTCTTGCCCCTGCTGCTTGAACTTGGCCTTAAGCGCCTCTGCTTCCTGCATCTTCTGGAATTCTGCCTCGGTGAGGGGCTTCCAGCCCTTGACCTGGTTGCCTTCTATGGTGATGACAAAAAGCTCCCGGCATTTCCAGCAACGATAAGGGCCTTCGTAGTCTGGCTCGAGCAGGGACTGGCTACCCGCGGTACCACATTTGGGGCATTCTAAGGTTATCATCATAGCGACACCTCGGATGACTGGTTTGGTGCCCCCAAGCGAATTCGAATCGCTGTTTACGGCTTGAAAGGCCGCTGTCCTAGGCCTCTAGACGATGGGGGCACGTCACTAAAGTATAGCAGAGACGCCCTCGTGTCAACAACACTACCCATTATTGACACGTGTCTATCTTTATTGTAGGCTTCATCCGACAGCGATAAGCCAGCCGGGGAGTAGAGATGACTAGATTTAAGCGAATTCTGATGCCAGCTTGCCTGATTTTGACTCTGGTATTGGTGATATCGCCCTCTGTTGCCTTTAGCGCCGAGACGGAATACCCAGCAGGGGTGACGGCGGCTAAGGAGTGCACCGTTGAGGTTATGGCCTGGGTTGACGGCAGGGTGATTGGCTGGGGGTGGAACTTTGAAGCCCGAGGTCCTTTTGGGCTGGGCAGCGGCTTCTTTGCCAATGAAGACGGCGATGTCTTCACCGCCGCTCACTGCGTTAATATGTCAGAGGAAGAGCTGGCTAGCGCCGCTATCATGTACTTTCTCGGCGGTATCTGGTTTGAAGACGAATGGTACGAAAAGGTTGACTTTGGCAGCTTCTATACCTATTACTATGCGTCGACATGGTGGGCGTGGGTGGAGGGTGAGCTGACTATCACCACCGAAGAGGTGGACTACGTATATCGCGCTGGCGACGGGGAGGCGCACGTGGTGCAAGACATCCGCTTTTATGAAGACCCCGAAACCGGCATGGATATTGCCATCCTGGAAACCGGGCTGAGCAATACCCCCTACATCCCGCTAAAGGAAGCGGCGCCGCTGGAAGGCAGCCGGGCCTATGTTATCGGCTATGCCGGCATTGACCTTACCCTGGAGTTCTGGCAGGCAATGGACCATATGATGGCCGACCCCTACCAACGACCCGATAGCTTTGCCGAGCTGATGAGGCAAGCGGCAGACGTGATGGTGGAAGGTCTGAGAAGAGAGGGCCCCAGCATCGAAACGGGACTGTTGGGCAGCTCGACCCGGATATACGAAATGGATGCCCGGCGTTTTCACGGCACCAGCTGGTCGGGCTTGAGCGGGGGGCCGGTGGTCGATGAACTGGGCAATTGTATCGGGCTGCTTCCCTGGGGGGTAGGCGATTCGCGTGGCTATTTTATCCCCGCCCAGCACCTGGAGGGGGCCAGCCAGCGGGCCGGAATTGATATATTCCCCGCCCTGGAGATTGGTGCGGTGGTGGTTGAGCCTGCCTTTGTCGACGGCGGGCAGAGCTTTGAGATAAGGGCTCAAGTGAGCAACATCGGCTTTGGCAGGGGTGATTACACGGCGGCTCTGACATTGAGCGACGGCACCCAGGCTTCACAATGGCTGACCATAGATGCTGGTGCCACCGAGACCCTGGTCTTATCGGCGGCTAAAAGCTCGCCCGGGCTGAGCACCGGCAGCCTGGAGGTAGGCAGGGCGAGCGTAGAGGTGGTGGTCAACCCCATTGAGCTCTCGGATTTGACGGTTGAGCCGCTAACGCCCGCCCCGGATGAGAATATCAGGGTGCAGGTTGAGGCCAGAAATGTCTCTGGTGAGATGAGCACCCTGCCCATAAGCCTCAGCATAGACGGCGTGGTGGAAGCCACCCAGACCCTGATCCTGGAAAGCGGCGCTAGCGAAACGGTGACCTTCCTGGTTAGCCGGGATACCGAGGCTACCTATGAGGTGGCTGTCGGCAACCTGAGCCAGCAGTTTACCGTGAAGTCACCCATACCGCTGACCCTTATCGGCCTGGGTGTGGCCGGCCTGCTGGGGTTGGCCGGGCTTGTTGTCGGGCTAGTGGCTCTGGCCCGGTTAAGGGGCTAGCCTTCAAGCTGCCCGTTAATGTGCTACAATACTTTTGATGGGCAAAGGACACTGGTTTAAGAAGAATCTTATCCCCATACTAACCCTGCTCTTTGTTATCGCCATTACCGTAGGCATCTTTCTCTTTTACCGCCACTACTCCGTCAGGGTTGAGGAACTTAAGGAGAGCTACCACTATTTAGCCCCCTTTCTTATCAGCCTGACCCTAAACGCCACCATAGTTCTGCCCGCCGGCAATTTCTTGATAATGGCTGCTTTTGGCGCCGTCCTGCCCTCAGCCATGCTGGTGGGGCTGGCCGGTGGGGTGGGGGCAGCCATCGGCGAGATAACCGGCTATATGGCTGGCTATAGCGGGCGGGGGGTGGTGGAGAGGCTGAAGCTGTATAACCGGATGGTGGAGTGGTTGAAGAGGTGGGGGATGCTGGCTATCTTTGTTCTCTCCTTGATACCCTTCTTCTTTGACCTGGCCGGGATTGCCGCTGGCGTCCTGCGCTACCCCTTATGGAAGTTTCTCATTGCCTGCTGGTTGGGCCGGACCGTGCTCTATATAGCTATCGCCTTTGCCGGTGCCTGGGGGTGGGAAGCGGTGTTGTCCTAACTCGGCTAACGGCGCCTGATTTTTAGTATCAGCATTGAACCGACGATAAAATAGATAAAGCAGGCTAAGAGCATGACCGAGTAGCCCAGGTTAGGGCTGTAGCCATTAAAGAAGTCAATCACCGGCCCGATGAGGCGCGCCAGGGCGGCGCCGCCGGCGGTAGCCAGATTGGTCAGCCCCAGGTATCTTGCCTCCTCGCCTTTAGGCGCCAGGTCGGTGGCCAGAGCCCAGTTGCTGCTCATAAAGGCCCCGAATGAGATTCCCACCAGCCCGCCGCAGAGCATGATAAGGGTGATGTCGTGCTGGCTGAGGAATATGAGCGCGATGCCCACCGCGCCGAGCAACCCCGCCGTGAGCGCAATGGGACGGCGCCCTATCCGGTCCGAGAGCCGCCCCGCGGGATAGGCGACAATCAGCATGCCGGCAATAGCCACTATGGAAAAGCGGGCGGTGGCGGCGGCGGGGTCGGGCACACCGACGACATCCATCAGAAAATACAGGGCGAAGGTCTGCAGGGTGGTGAAGGCCATCATGATAAAGAGGCGGGAGACTATAAACCAGATAAAATCACGGTGTGCCCTGACATTGATCTTGAAGCTCTTGTAAATGGTGGAGAACAGGGGCAGCTGAACCCTGCCGCCACCGGGGCGCTCCTTAACCGTCAGCATAGTGATGGTCATGGCTGCCAGCAGGACAACCCCCAGCGCCGCTAGGGACAACCATAGCCAGGAGCTGCCCCCGCCGGCGGAGAAGCGGTCCATGAAGATGGCTATCGGGTAGAGCAGGGCAACCCCACCCCCTATCTCCAGGAAGCTCTTCACCCCTGAAGCCAACCCCCTCTTCCCCTGGGGCACCAGGTCGGGGATAAACGCCTGGTAGGGACCCTGCGCCGTATTGGAAGCCATCTGCAGCAGGCAGTAGATAACGAAAAAAGCAAGGTAGCTGCCACACCAGCCTATTCCCGACAGGAAGAGCACAGCCACTACCGTGCCCGCCAGGATAAAGGGGCGGCGTCGTCCCCAGTTGAAGCCGGAGCGGTCGC
>JAUVYB010000043.1 GCA_030603275.1 Deltaproteobacteria bacterium
TGGTTTGAAATCTTTAGCTGGCGAGGCTAGTCTAAGCAAATCAGGTCTTCGGTGGGATTCTATGCGCACCACCGTAGCCCCATGCTCAGCTAAAGTCCTACCAATTTGAGGACCAACCGCAACCCAGGCGAACTCAGCAACCTTCACCCCTTCAAATACCCGCTTCTTACTCATATTTATACCTCTGCTCCATATTCTGAAAAGGTCAAGTCGCTTTCGCTATTTTTAACCTGCTCAACTCTTCCTCCGTCAACCCAAGCTCTTTCTCATATATCTCCTCATTGTGCTCTCCAATGAGGGGAGCTCGGTAGTTTATTCTCCAGGGAACCTCGCTCAACTTAACCGGAGCACCAGGATAAGTAATGGTATCACCCAACTCAGGGTGCTGCACTTCGACAAAGTATTCTCTGGCTGCAAGTTGAGGACTTTCCACTATCTCTTTAACCATGTTAAGCGGGGCAAGAACTATCTCTTCTTCCAACGCCGCTTCATAGAGTTCCTGCTTCGTCTTAGTACGTAAAAAGGCAATAACAGCTTCTTCTATCTGACTCCGTTCCTCCTGGCTAATCTGGCTAGCGTCATGAGTTGCCCAGTCATAGCCTCTGAGATTTTCAGCCATCCCTTCCTTGTTAGCTATTTGCACTAGTGTCGTTGATGAGTTCACCAGACCTTTCTGTGCCCCCCCGACCAGGAAAATATTGACATATCCATCCTTACAAGGCCAAAGCAATCGCATCCAAAGAGGCCCTATATTTGGTCTGGGTAGAGATGCACCAGGTCCGTCTCTCTGCCAGTTGTATTTCCAAAGGTCCCACACCGGCATTGCCTCCTCCGTGAAAAAGAAGTTGGCTTCCTGTATAGAAGTATCAACATGTTGCCCCTCGCCAGTGACCTCACGATGGTAAAGGGCAATCATTGAGCCCATAGCTGCATGAAGGCTACCTTGAAGGTAAGACTGGGGAATGCTTACCCGATACGGGGGCTCTGATTGCTCACCACATGTGGACATAAACCCCCCCATCGCCCACAATACCATATCCGAGGCCTTATAGTCGGCATAGGGGCCCGTTAATCCAAAGGGAGTAACCGAGGTCATTATAATGCCGGGATTGATTTCTTCCAGAGCTGGATAGCCAAGACCCAGGCTATCCATGTATCCAGGGTCGAAGGACTCTATCACAAAATCGGCGGTCTCAACTAATTTTTTAAATAGCTCCCTCCCTTCAGCAGTTTCGATATTGAGGGTAATACCCCGCTTGCTGGTATTTAAAGCGAACCAATAGAGGCTTTTCTCAGGGTGAGTGATATCTTTATAAAAGGGACCAACACTTCGGGCTGGGTCTCCCCCCGGAGGCTCAATTTTAATAACATCGGCCCCGAAATCGCCCAGTATCTTCCCGCAAAGGAACCCTTTCTCGTCACTCAAATCTAAAACCCGATATGAGTTGAGTAAGCCCCCCTCTTCGTTTTCGTTAGTCAAATTTTTCATTCAATCTAACCTCCGAACAACTTACTCGGTAACCACAAGGCTATCTGCGGGAATATCATGACTAGGGCCAAGCCAAGGGCTTGAAGTGCTATAAACGGAATGATAGAACGGTAGATGTCTCCCATAGATATTTCTTTAGAAATGGTCCGGGTGCTGAACAGGTCAGCAACAATCCCCTTCATATAAAACAGATTATAGCCGAAGGGCGGCGTCAGGTAGGCCATCTGCATGTTGATGACATAAAGGACTCCGAACCAGATGGGGTCGAATCCCTGATGCACGATAATTGGAATATAGATAGGCATGCAGATGAAAAGGATTGCAGTGTCATCTAGAAAGCATCCCAGAAGGAAGAAGCTGAGCTGTATAAGTATAAGAATACCCCAAGGACCCAGGGCAAGGCTACCCAAGAGTGTCTCTATCAATTTGGTAGCTCCGAAGTAGTCAAAGACTGTGCTGAAGGATATGCTTGCAAGCGCAACCCACACAACCATACCATTCACCCTAAAAGTCCTATAAAGTGCGTCTTTAACTACTGTAAACGAGAGCCGGCGGCGGACAGCAGCGCATACTAAGGCACCAATAGCCCCTATCGCTGCGGCCTCTGTCGGAGAACATATTCCCAAGGCGATTGTTCCCAGAACCACAACGATAAGAATTATGGGCAAAATCGCCGCCCTCGTCGAGATTAATTTCTCCCTCATAGTAGCCCTCTCTTCTGGTGGCAAGGCGGGACCAACCCGAGGTTGGAAAAAACACCTTATGCCTATATAGACGATAAACAAAATAGCCAGTAGTAAACCGGGAAAGATCCCAGCCATAAAGAGCTTGCCTATAGATACTTTGGCTATCATGCCGTAAATAATCATGACCACGCTGGGAGGAATGAGGAAACCTAAAGCTCCCCCAGCCTGGATAGAACCTGTTGCCATAACTTTATCGTATCCCCGCTTAATCATGGCAGGAAGGGCAATAACCCCCATAGTGACGGTAGCCGCTCCACTTACCCCGCTCATGGCCGCGAACACAACACAGATAAGAACCACGCCCATTGCCAGGCCGCCTCTTACTGGACCCATCCAGCGGTGTATCATCTCAAACAAATCATCAGCTATGCCTGCCCTTTCCAAGATACACCCCATAAAGATGAATGCTGGGACAGCTATAAAGATAAAGTAGTTCATCAAGCCCCAGGTGCTGTATACAGCCATAGATAGAGTCTGCGGCCCCACTAGGAAAAGGGCGAAGCCCATCCCCACAGCACCCAAGATAAAGGCTAGGGGAAGACCTGTTACCAGCAACGCTAGTGCGGTGCCAACCATAAGTGCCGTAATAAGACCAACGCTCATTCTAATTCCCTCCCCGTAATAAAGATATGAAGGTCCCGAACGAACTTAGCCAAGCCTTGAAGGATGATTAGAAAAGCGGCTAGAGGTATCATCAGCTTGACTTCCCAGACAGGCGGCCCCCAGGCTGTAGTAGAGTGCTCCCAAAATCCTATCGAGCCTGCAGCAAACTTGCTTCCATACCATAGCAGAATGCCACACCAGAAGAAGAAAAAAACGGAGGTGAACACATCTATGACAGCCTTCTTCCTGAGAGAGAAGCGGCTATAAAATATATCCATGTTAACATGTGCCCGATAAAGAAGAGTATATGCGCCTCCCATGATTGCGTAGGTGCCAAACAGATATTGAGAGAGTTCATGAGCCCACGCAGTCGGGTTATTCAAGAGATATCGGCATACTACCTCAATGAGGATTATAAACGATATAACCAGAATAATGTAGCTAAGAATCTTCCCCGACCAATCACTGATGGAATCAATACCATGCAAAGTAGACTTCAACCTGAGCACTTTATTTCTCCTTACAATTTTGAGGGCGAGCATAACAGCTCGCCCTCAAATCCATCGCTAGTTACTACTTTAAGCGGCCCGTTGTCCTCAGCCAATCTTTAACAATTTCGACTGCCGTGGCGCACTCCGGCGATAACCCGGCTACTTCATCCCAGTATGCCTGAGCCGCCTCTGTAAGCTCAGCTACAGTCTCATCAGGTAGCGTTACCACCCTCAGCCCATAGTCATCTTCCATAGTTTTAATCGCCTTGTATTCCATGTCCATGTAGTTGAAAGTCATCCACTGGTTAAAATCCGAGCTTCCAGATACAAGGATAGCTTGAAGGTCAGAAGGCAGCGAGTTCCATACATCCATATTTATAAGGTTATTACACACTGCACAGGCCATGATAGGTGGCTTATAGTAGTACTTGGCCACCTCACACATCTTCATATCAAGGTATCCCGATGCTCCCCCGTAGATAATCCCGTCAATAGTGCCGGTAGCTAATCCTGTATAGGACTCCTCTATAGGTATGAACACCGTTGGAATATCCAAACGCTCAAGCGTTTTTGCTACACCGCCAGTTGTCCTTATCTTTAGCTTTTGCAAATCAGCTATGGTGTAACACTCCTTGGTCGCGATCAGAGCATAGGGGTCAGTATGACACGGCCCTATGTAGTAAACACCGTGCTCAGCATAAGCTTCACGCACTATATCCAGAAGTCCTCGCTCGTAGAATACGACATACATATCCATTCCAGGCGCCATCCAGCTAAAGGGCAATCCATATTCAACGGCGGCTACAGGTATTTTATCCATGCAGTAAGCTCCGCAATAGAATGCCATGTCAAGCACTCCTGACGCCACGGCATCCAGCATCTCTACAGTCGGTACTATTTCCCCGCCGCTGAATATCTGGATATCAAGACGCCCGTCGCTCATTTCGTAGAGTTGATCGCTCCACTTCTCCACGCGCCACATCTCTCCGGGAGCAGCAAGACTTTGATACCTGAGCTTGAACACCTGTTTAGCCTCTGGGGCTGGCGCTGCCGGCCCTGTCGTTGGCTCCGCGGCTGGGGCACAGGCAGCAACCACTAGCATTCCCATCGCCACCAGCCCTACCACCGCACCTCTTGACCAATTTTTTCTCATTTTTCTAACCTCCTTGTAATTTGTATTTCGCCTTGGATTCGAGCCGAATTTAATTCTTCGCTATTACATATTCTCACCCCCCAGTCTATTCTGCACTCTCCAACTTCAATTTCCGCTTAAGAAATCTACAGGCACTGCCTCACTTTCTTGAACAGCCCCTACATTTTTTGTTTGTCTCAAAGCTCATTCCACATCCCCTTTACTTACCAGACACCCCTCCAAGGATGAAATCTGTCACCTCTTTCGTATACTGCTCTAACGTGTATTCTTTCTTTAAAGCCCACCGTCTGAAAGCCCACATGTCGCAAAGAACAGTTATAGCGTGAGTAGCCAGCGTCATCTCTAT
>JAUVYB010000018.1 GCA_030603275.1 Deltaproteobacteria bacterium
ATCCACGACGGCGCCAATTTCAAGGCCTTCGTCGATACCATGGCGAAGTTCCATAACTACTCCCTGGGCAATATCATGCTGATTACTCTTCAGAGGCCTGGCGCCACCAACGTGGCCGGGTACCGGACCTGGCAGGACCTGGGCCGGAATGTAAAAAAGAGCGAGCATGGCATCATGATCCTGGCCCCGTGCTTTCCCCCCAAGCCCAAAAAGGAAAAGGAAGAAGATGAGGAGGAGATCGAGCCGGAGCCGAGTCCCATTCACTTCAAGGTGGTCCATGTCTTCGATGTCGACCAGACGGAGGGCAAAGAGCTGCCGATGATAGAGGTGCCGGTCATCACCGGTGATGAGACCGCTCCCCTCTATAAGGATTTCCTGAGCTACGTGGCCAAGCAAGGCTTTACCTTCAGCGACGTGGCCAAGCCGGATATAGACCCGGGTATCATGGGGTTTTGGATGCCGGCTCAGAAGCTGATCTGGGTCCGCCCGGAAGTCCCCCAGGACCAGAGGACTAAAACGCTACTACATGAAATCGCCCATGCCAAGTGTGAGATGAGGGGTATCAGAGACGCCGAGGTGATGGCGGAAAGCGTTGCCTACACGGTGGCCAACCACTTCGGCTTCGATACTGGTACCCGGTCGTTCCCTTATGTTGCCGTGTGGGCAAAGGACGTGAAGGTGTTGAAGGCTAACCTGGAGACCATCCGGAAGGTGGCCAAGGATATGATAGAAGGTCTCGAGCATGTTACCGAGCTGTCTGAAGTGCCCAGGATGTTTGAGCGCCCAGAAAGTGACAAACAAAGGCTCATCAGAGGTATTCTTGATATGGAAATCTGGCTCGGCCAGTTGGATTTAGGGAAGACGCGGGACCGGGTAAAATCATTGGCCAGGTTGAAAGTGAAAGAGCTGGACGACCTGTATCACGACCTGGTGGTGACCAAGATAGACTGGAATAAGCTAGTGGAGCAGTCAGTCTATACCGGTATGGGCAAAACGGTGCCGGCGTACTTACAAGAGGTGGCCAGGATGTTTGAAAAAGCCGATGCCTGTAGAGAGATCCGTGATATGCTCAAGAGCCAGCCCTCGGGGGCCGGTGAAATGCTGGCCTGGGCGGAGCGGCTGAAAGTCCAGGCTGACAGAGCTGAGGGCTGCCAGAGCCTGCAGGAAGCGGCCTATTCTAAGGCTTTTGAAGTAATTAAGGTTACCGAGCCGATGCTAAAACCGGCAAAAGTAGAAGCGCCGTTGAAACTACTCACGAAAGAGATACGAGGGAAGCTGCCGCCGCTCTATTCCCAGGAAGAGGTCGAGGACCCGATTGTCCAGGTGAAGTTCTTCACCCCCGATGCCCAGTGGACATGGTACGGCATCGAGTTCGACTCCGAGGACCTATTTTTCGGCTGGGTTGTGGGCTTTGAAAAGGAGCTGGGCTACTTCAGCCTCAAAGAGCTGGAATCCGCCCGGGGGCCGCTGGGGCTGGCCATTGAGCGGGACAAGTGGTTCAAACCGATGCCCCTCTCAGAGGTAAAGAAGCTACACCAGCATGAGAGAGGCGAGCTGGCTCAGGGGCTCATGCCCGCCATCGGCTCGGCAGCCATTACCGGAATCGGCATCGGAGCCGGCTTCAAACTGGTTGACTGGGTAGCCGGCAAATTTAGCAAGCGGGAATTGAAGGAAGATACCCGTCACATTCCAGCCTATGTCGATGTCTTTAAGACGACCATTGCCAAGCATTACCGGCCGACCGAGGATTTCCATGAAGGCAGCATCCGGGTAGGAAAGCCGGAAGAGGATATTCTCGTTTACCTGGGATGTCTCAAGTCCGATGACTGGGATGGGGAGCGGTGCTCCCCGAATCCTACGGTACTGAAGACGATAGTGCCCAATAACAAGAAGTACCGGGAGGAGCTGGCCCATCTCAAGAATGTTCATCCTGAGATTAAAATAAACTACCAGGAGGGCGAGGTCGGGGTTGAGCCGGCAGTGGGCGAGGAAGAGCAGGAAGAGCTCGAGGCGGTAGACGAAGCCCTGAATAAGGCCGAGGAGATTTAGTATGGAAAGACGATCCGGCATACCAAGGTCCGATATAGAGCGGGCGATGAATCATTACGGCATCAGCGCAGAGGAATACCAGGCCCACCCGGGAGATTATCCTTTGCCCACCAGGGGCACACAGGTGGCCGGAATGGGCCTGGGCGCCCTGGCGTTAATTGTGCTCTGGATTTTATATGTCAGTAGACAGAGAGGAGGTAGCAGATGACTAACGCTAAACCGTGCCCGCCAACAGGGCCAGCGCATGATGGGAGAGGTGGTGGAAAAGGTGTAGCTGGAGGTGATAGAAGAGGTGTGAACTCTCCCAGGCCGGCTGAGCGCCCAGGGCATAGAAGCCCGAACCCCAGGAGGCGATGATGGAAAATAAAGAGCGCGGCTATACCTTTTGTAAGAACGGTAAGCCCCGGAAGGGTGTCGAGGTAACCGGTGATACTCACTCGGTGGCTATTCCTATCAGCTGCCCGGCCGGCTCCGAACCGCGGGCTCTCTTTCACACTCACCCGGGCGGCACCCTGGAAATGTCCCCCCAGGACATAAAAACGATGCGCGAAAAAAATCTCCCGGTATGTATCAAGGCCGGGAATAAGATTCGCTGCTATCGGCCGAAGGGAAAATAAATCTGCCGGAGGGCTTGACAAAGTTAAAAAAAGGTGCTATAGATTTTAGGGTAAAGGGCGGAGACGGCCTGAGAAATCGGGTCTCCGCCCATTATTTTTGGGCTCGTCTCCGCAAATAAAGGGGCGTGACACTCTCGAAAGAGAGGTTGAAGGTGTCACGCCCCTTCCTCTTTTTTCGAGGGTGCCGCCCTGAAGAAAGGGAGGTGCACGGATGAACGAAGCGAACCTGGAGCGCAAAGGTGGCGGGCCGAAAGGCATGAAGTGCATTAGCTTCAAGACCGTCTCGGGCGGCAAGCGCCGCTGTGCCAAGTTCCGCAAAAAGTAAAATCGGCAGTCGGCCCAAAATAATTTCCAAGTGAGGTAATTCATGGAAGAAAAAGCGGTATTAAACCGAAAATTAAGCGAAGGCGAATGTCGGACCACCAAGAGCGGGCAGAAATACTGCAAGCGCAACGGGAAGGTTCGCTTCGTCAAAAGGGGGAGGTAAACCCATGGACGATAAACAGATTTTAGAAGTCATGGACAAGGGTTTTGCCACCGTGGGCGGCAAGCTCGAGGGCCAGATCGCCAAGCTCAACGAGGCAGCCAAGAAGGCCCTGGAGCCCAAGGCCGAGGACGTCTTATCGCCCGAGGAACTCAAGAAGGCCGAGGATACAGCCAAGATGGAGCAGGCCGGCGCCGTGCGCGGCATCACCGACTTTGAAGTCTGGGATATCCCGGTCGGCCAGGCCTTGGTCGGAGGCTTCACCGCCGTCTTCGTCTCCGAGCTCATCGACGGCTTCCTGGTGAAGCAGGACGACTGGATGAAAGGTATAGTCAAGCTCGCCGGCGCCGGCGTGGCCGTCAAGTGGGGCGGCCGGTTCCTGGGCTCAACCGGCTCGAAGGCGCTGGCCATACTCCTGGCCTACGACGGTATCAGGTCCCTGATCCCGATCGATACCTGGGCAAGGAGAGGCGCCACCACGGTAACCGGCATGATCCCCGGTGGCGGCCTGGGCGGATTCCGCTCGAATGTCGGCGGCACTGCCGTAGACCAGGCGAAGGAAGTCGCTAGTGACTACTACGGAAAGGCTTTTGGGAGGTAAACGATGGATAAAATAACGAAGAGATTGACAGCAAGTTCAACCTGGGCGGCCAGTGTCGACCTGACTCCGGTTGACCTCCCTAGAGAAGGCCTCATCACCGAAGTGACGCTTCGGGCCAATATCACGGCTACCCTGACCGCGGCAGCCTACGATGACTTTTTCCGCCGCATCATCCAGAACATCAAAATCCAGGGTGATGGCGGGCGGGCTTACCTCGGCATGAGTGGGAACCAGATGTCCCGTATCCTGAGCCTGTGGAACGAAGTCGTCATGGGCATGCCCACCATCCACTCCAATGGAGGAGGTATCGCTCTGGGAGCCGTTGACGTAGGCAGCACCGCATTTACGAGCGTCTTCAAGTTCCACCCGGGCAGTAACCCGAGAGACCCGTTTGACCTCTCGGTTGTTATCCCGGCCAGGGCACTCTCGACGTTGCAGGCCCTATTGACCACCACGGCAGCGGCGGTAACCGATGCTGCGGGGGCTATCACCGCGGGCACGTTCAACTACGAAGTTTGTGAAGTGCTGGGCATACCGGTTCCAGAGGGCATTATGACCCCGATCGGGTCTACGCTGGCCTATGCTCACACCGCCAACTACTCCGACTTCAGCTATGATATCGATGTCCCGGCGGGAGCCTTCCTGCGTTCGATCATCATGCAGATGAACGACGAGACCGCGACCGTATCAAGGCGCAAGGACGATGAGGTTACCGGAGTCATGCTGAAGAAACCGAAATCCGGCGATTTTGTCTTCCAGCAGAATATCTACGAGCTGAAGCAGGCCATGATGAGCCGCTTCGGTTGCCGGGGTATCGCCGGCGATGTCGGACCCATCGGTGCCATCGCCACCATCAGGCCAGCACCCACGGCAGCTCTCGATATAGTTCCGGCCGGCTTCGTGGTTATTGACTTGCGTCCGTACGGACACCCGATCTACGGTCTCGACCTGCGTGGTTATCAGACGGGCGATTTCAAGCTCGGCCTGACCATTGAGAACTACCTTGCCGGTGATGATACCCAGATCTACTGGGATCAGCTGCTCCCGGTAGCCGCCGAGTATGTGGGCAAGTAGACCTTAACAGCCGAATAGGTTATGCAGTCGCAGGTAAGGGGTAAGAGAGTTAACCACTCTCACAGGAGGAGAACTGCTGAAACTACTCAAACGTCAAGAGAGCGATGGTTTCAGCACATTCGGAATCATCGCTCTTTTTGGTTTGGGGGGGCTTAAATGAAGTGCAAGGACTGCCAGCACAGGGTCATAGACTGGATGACGGCTTATGACGGCAGGGGAATAATCGAGTTCAGCTATTGCGGCAGGAACATGGCCACATGCAAGATGGTTGACCCCGACGTGGAGAGGGAATGCGATAGCTTCCCGGAGAAAACAGAGGCTTTGCCGGAGGTGCAGAATGCCGCTTGATGTAGGCGGAACAGGCAAGGAGACGGGCTGGCTCTCCAAGTGGGCTTTCACAGTAGCCGCCCTGACCCGTGATGTTATCGGCAGGCAGGCCATGGCGGACGGCTATGTCAATGATGCCAAACTGGAGCTTTACAATGAGGACAACCGCCATGCCCACCGTATAGCCAGGGCTACCTATGATTTTGCCAAGCATGGCGGGGCAGTAAGTGTTATCGGCCTGGGGGTAACCCTTCCGGATAACGCCATTGTAACCAGGGCCTGGTATGAGGTATTGACTACCTGCCACTCTCCCACTACTCCGGATGCGGCGACGATATCCATCTCTATTCCCGTTGATGATGTCGACGGTATCCTGGCTGCCATTGCCATTAGCAACGTGGCCAACGCCTGGGACGCCGGACTGCACGAGGCCATCCAGGATGGAACCGCGGCCAACTTTTCAACCAAGACGACGGCAGAAAGGGAAATATCAATCGAGATAGCTGTTGAGGCTTTGGATGCGGGTAAGTTCATCGTTTTCCTGGAGTATGTGGTCAGTGACTAAAGGAGGGTATCATGCCACAGGGGATATGTAAAAATCCAAAATGCAAGCGGCTTATCTTTGATACGGAGAAGCTGGACGAGCTGCCCGATGTCCTGGAGTGCCAGCACTGCCACCACGTCAATATTCTCAGGCGGGCCGGGACCTGGTGTTTCGGTGTTAAGAAAAAGAAAAAGCCTGGGGAAAAGGTAAAAGCTGCTCCGAGGCGAATAGAGCCGGCACCAGCTCCCGAGGAATCGACTGAAGAAGAGACCCCGGTGGAAGAGCCGGAGCCAGGACCTGAAGAGACCGGGGAGCCGGTCAAAGATGTTGCCGCCGAGGACGAGTCTCTGGCAACGGAATCCGAGGAAACGGTTGAAGAGGGGGAATAGGTTATGTATCCAGAACAGCAATTACTGGACCGTCTCACCCGCAGCGACGAGCTGCTCATACTGGTAAACGAGACCCTGAAGACGCTGGACAGGGCAATCAAGATAATCGTGCCGGCAACCAAAGCAGTTGATATGGTTGAGATGCGAAAGCGGGTAGAGAGTGGTGAGTGGACGCCGTATCAAATTAAGACCTTTGATTTGTCCACAGCCAGAACAGATGAGCCAATCATAATTGAGGGTGACTTCGTTCACGCCTGGACTGACGGCACCATGGACGGCATCGGTCTCAGGTACAACCACCAGAAGAATGACCTCGTTTACTTCAAAAGGCGTAACCCGATAAGCGGGTTTAACTTCTGGAAGATTTTCCTTACCCATGGCGCTCAGGCAGGCAAATCTCTGGACCTGATGATAGGCAGGGAGGCTTCGGCGCAGGCTCAAACCGCTGAGATAACGGTATCAAGCACTCAGCATTTTCAAACCTTGAGGTCGGACAAGGATACGCACTTCACCGGTGCGATTGCTCTGAACGCCAAAGAGGACGAGGATCTGACCGGGCTGCTGTCAAACAAGATAAGGATTATCGGTGTCAGCCTCCAGGCTAAGGAGAACCTCAGCTTCCGGGCCATCTTCTGGAAGACGGACGGTTTTGACAACGTTGACCTTGACCTCGACCGGTTCTGCGGCGAGGTAGTGATCGACCTGCCCACCAATGGCTACCAGATAGCCGGGGCTAACCAGTACTACCTCGACATGAGGGGCCTGGACCTTGACTACGAGGATGAGGACGCCAGCAACGAGCTCCACGTCAGCCTGATGTGCCTGACGGCAGCCGGCAAAACTGCCGCGGCTGCCGGCGAGGTGGTGATTGAGATTTATTATGAGCCGAGGACATAAAGATGCACGTTAAACAAAAAGGCGTTATGATGCTGGCGGTCTATGACCCTGACAAGAACGGGGTAATTGCTGCTTCCCAACTTGGTAGTCACGGTGCAGCCCAGCACACCGACGTAACCAGGGAGCTATTTATACCTGTCAATGAAGGACATATTGAAACTGGAACTCCAGGTCAGCTTTATGGCCATGCTATTGTTCTAGGTGGCTACAATGCTGATGAACCTAAAATATATTTTGATATGAAGGTTCCAGATGATTTTGTTTCCTTTATCTCTATGGAAGTTGTATGGATAACACCAGGAACACATCCAGTGGATATGTATTGGAGCTTCGAAGCTCGCTATGCTGCCGAAGGACAATCACCTGGTACGCACACTGAATCTCCAGCCGCAGCCGTAACAGCAAGTCCTGGAGCCGGGTGGATTGCTGCGCAAGAGAGCGGCAATCCTCTTACACTCGTAAATTTGGCAATAGGTGACTACATAGGATTTAGGTTCTGGCGACAAGGTTCTAACGCTCTTGATACATTGGATTCCAACGCTAATATTGTAGGATTTTTGTTTACCTATGTTGCCAATCAATAAGGAGGTTTATGTTAGAGATACTTTATGATATAGCTACAAAAGAAGTCATCACCGGGCCGGAAATAATCGCCCTGGTGGCACTCATGGCGGCCAATGTCATCCTCTCCGTAATCGCCGCCATCGTCAAGGGAAAGTTTAGCTTCCGCAACCTGGGCGATTTCGTCGGCACGCGGGTGGTTCCGCTGATCGCCTACGTCGTGGTGGCCGTGCTGGCCCAGGCACTCAGCGACTGGACGCCGGCAGCCCTGACCGTTTACGCCGGCCTGGTGGCCCTCTACGGTGCCGGCATCGCCGCCGCCATTAAGTCGCTCACCGGCCTGAGCATCCCCAACATCTTCACCGAAAAGGAAGGGAAATCATGATAATCGCCGCGATAGTAATCATGGCCGTAGGGTCTCTCGGAGTGGGGGCCGCCGTAGTTATGGAAGTAATTACCCACGAGCCGGTTTATAAGGTGCTCATGAAGGTGTTCCCGTGGTTCTTCGGGATAGGAGCCGTGCTCCTGGCAATCGGCTGGGGAGGGTAACAATATGAAAAACACTGCAGAGCTCGAGGGTAAAAAGGCCGGCGTCGGCATAGGTGTTATCGTCCTGCTCATCGCCGGGATAGCGCTCTGGTCGAAGCGGGAAGCGGTCGCGGCCGTGTTCAAGCCGGATGTTACGGGAGTAACACCCCTGACCGACCCGTCACTCAGCCTGGAAGCCGCACCGGCGGCCGCGGCGACTTACCTTGATTCTATCGCGGCAAAGTACAGCGACGACACCGGGCTGTTATCTCAAATAACACAGGCGAAGGCATCCATAGCTCTCGACGTGGCCCAGGGGATCAGCCCTGCCGAGGACCCGGGGGCAGCCACCTTCTCCGGACACCTTGCGGCCTATGACGCATACCGCGCCGACGGGGGCACCGCTTCATTTAACGACTTCTCGCTTTTCAGTATCGGCAGGACCGAAAAATACCAGGCTATAATTGACTCCTATCAACAGGCATTTACCGTGAGAGAGGCCGATGCCGTGATTAAAACTATGACCTTGCACGATGCTTATGGAGTGCCCACCGGCGGGCTGTCAGGTAACCTGGAGGCTTATATGGAGCAGCAGCCTAAAGCCGTGAGGGAGGAGCTCTTGACCAGGCCTGAAGTTATAGCAGCTCTGGCACCCGCACCCGCTCCGCCACCGGCAGCACAGGCCGAAGCGGCGCTTGCCGCTTCTCTTGCCGCGGCCGCAGCATACCCGACCGGTGCTCCTGCTGTTCCCCTTAGCTCCGGTGATATTGCTGCAGTTCAAGCTCAGTATGCAGCTTACTATGGTGCTTACTATGCACCACCACCTGCTGCAGCACCGGGTTATGTTCCGTACTCATTCGGTTACTATTATTCTTTCTAAAGGATTTTAACGATGTATGAATACGTTGCCCACGGGGGCATCCTCGATGTAGGGCAGATCAGCCAGTACGAGAGCTGCCTCGAGGAGAACCAGCGCGGGCTTATCGAGCTCGACCTGCGATTGCCCGTGTCGCAGGGCGTCGCCGCCGAGCTGGAGAATAAGCTGAAACAGGCCGGCGTCGAGGACGTCAGGGTAACCACCGCCAGCCCGATGCTCCGGATTTACTTCCGGAAGGGGTTTCCCTGGCTGGCCGTGATCGCCGCGGCGATACTGGGGATGATCGTGCTGGCCGTCATGATCGTCGGCTGGAGACTCTTCAAGGAAGTGGTGCCGGAAGGGCTGCAGCCACTGGTGGGCGGCATGGGACTGGTCCTGCTGCTCATCCTGGGAACGGTGATCCTGTCCAGGAGGTTAAGAACGCAATGATTACCGGATACTTCACTAAAGTCGAGGTGCCCGCGGTTCAACCCGGGCAGGATATTAAAGCCACCGTCGGATTCTATGCCTTGAACCCCGGCGCCTGGTACTGGAAGACCTTCCTGATTGTGTCCAGCCCGGGCCTTAATCTCCAAAAGGAGCTGGTCACAACCAGGGAAACGGGACAAGCGGGCGGCAGGACCGCGACCTATAATCTGGGCAAGATGCCTGATAAAGAGATAGCCATTAGTTTCTTCCTCTTCGCCCACGACGACGCGGGGTATGACTGGAACTGGGTTGAGTACCAGTCATGGCTTTCCGGCTTCACCACTAATGTAACTCATCTGGAATCAAGATATGTCTTCCTTAGTCCAGCTGCAGCACCACTCCCGGATAAGAAGGTTCTGAAATTCCAGATCTTGGGCGAGGCCTACGGCGGGAAAATTAACTTCGACCCCCAGGCCCTGGATGCCGAAGGCCACTACTACAAGGGCACCGTGGTGACGCTGAAGGCAGTCGTTTACCCGGGCTATGTTTTCGTCAAGTGGCGGGGTGAGGTTGACAACGCGCTGTCCACCAGCCTGATCAACACGGTTACCATGAGCGAGAACCGGCTGGTCAAGGCCGAGTTTGCCCTGGTTGAAGAGGAGAAATTTTATCCCCTCGAGGTCGATATAACCCCGGCCGCGGGGGGCTATGTGACCACTTCCCCGGCGCCGATTGATATTCCCAATCGCTTTACCGACGGCACGGTCGGCAAATTCAGCGAAGGCGCCAGGGTTATAGTAACGGCACACCCGAACCCGGGCTATCTGTTCGACCACTGGTCGGACGAGATCCAGGGCGGGACGAGCTACAATCAGACCGATTGGGTCTCCGAAAGTATGACCGAGCACAAGGCAGTCAAGTGCCATTTCCGGGAAAGCGCGGCGCCGACTCCCCCAGGCCCGGAGCCGCCGGCTCCGCCGCCCGGGGAACCACCGGCACCGCCCGAGGACGGGATACCGAAAGAATGGGGGTTTGCCGTCCTGTTCGGCCTTTTGGCGGCTGTTATATTCTGGCCGGGACCAAAGAAGAAGGGGAAGTAGGGTGTGGCCACTGTTATTTATCGCATCGCTGCTGCCGGTCTGGAGAAGAGCCGGCCAGGATAAGCCGCTGAATACCTGGGAGTATGTCACCATATCCCTGAAACACCCGATGAAGCATATCGACGTGGAGGAAGCCGTTGGCAGAGCAAGACAAGCTGGTTATTTCAAAGGACCTGGCGGTGCTGGCATTACTGGCTAGTTTTTTACCGGTCTTCCGTTGCGGCCTGCGGGAGAATATCAATTTCTGGGAGTTCCTGAGACAGCATACCGTCTTCGGCTCGCCGGTCGAATATATACCGGAAGAGAAATATAAGCTGCCGGAGAACCTGGGGAAGGTGATGCCGATACAAAAGTAAACTGACACCGGCCATAAACAACATCTGACTTCATGACAGACCGCGGGCTGGGGGTTATCCCCCCAGCCCCATTATTTTTGACGGGCGGCCGGAAGTATAAAATATTTTCCCGCCGGCGGCGCCGGGAGCGGGTAATAATATTACCGACCCCCCCGGCCAGCCCGACCTGGTGGCAGGCGTCAGTCTGGTCAAGACTGATTATTGAGGCTAAATCACCAGCACTTCACCCCCTGAGACCGCCAGCAGCCGTTGCCCCCAGGTCTTATCCCTCGGGACCAGGGCGTTATTCGCTCAGATTTTGATTCTGTGCAGCCATAATAGCGGCTCTGCAACCCCAACCGGCCCCGCCAGGCCTGCCCGCCGGTCCGCGGCGCCGCGGGGATCCGCCGGCAGGGGGTTTCAGCCGGCCGCCGCCCCGGGTCCGGAATTTTTTTCGTAAATCCCACCAAATATATTACCCCGGGGTATATGTTTATCAACGGAGCGGTCCGATGTCACCAGGGCGAGGGCGTTTATGTCACCGCCGGCAGCCCGAACATGCCACCAGGGAAGAGCTGGTCAATGTTTTGGTTAATTTCTTGCCCGACTTTGCCAGAGGCTACATATATGTAGTCCTTGTCCGGGTATTTTTCAGGACGCCCCAAAAAAAAGCCGCCAAGGTATTGACAACCACTAAAAAATTTAGTAAACTTTTTAGTGCCATGGGAACTATAAAGATTGACAAGAAGACGGGTTTCGCCTACATCCCTAAAGAACTCAGGGACGACGGCTTTGAGGGCGAGGTTGACACAATAGCCGATGCCCTCACCGTAACACTGATCAAGCCCGGCGTCCCGATGGATCGGACTATCCGAAGTCTGGAGATCGTGCTGCAGGACCTGAAACTGAGGGTCGAGCATGAAGACGAGCAAAACAAGGAAAAGCCTTGATGCCCCTGCCAGGTTGCTGGCAATATTATCGGAGCTGAGTATCGAGGAGCTGCGGTTGATGATGCTCTTTGTGGATTGGCTGGCCGCCGGCACCGCCCTGGGGAAAGGAGAGAAATGAAACGTATAATTATAATCTTAATCGTTTGCGCCGTCCTGTTTACAGTCGGTATTGGTAGCTACGCTAAGGCCAGCGAGAACTCCTGGCCGTATATAGTGTTCATTGACCGCCCTTCAACAGATTGGGAATCTGTTGAAGAGTTAGAGGCATTTCTTGAAACAGATGATACCGACAGTGTTATTAGATTTAACTTTAGTTTTGACGTGGGGATTCAGCGTTACGGGGATTGTGAGGATAGAGCTTTCCAACTAAGGGAGGCAGCTTTTCAGACAGGTAAGAGACTGGAATCTGAAATACTGACGAGAAGTGAGTGTATTCAATGGAGAGAACACCTTGGAATCACTTACCTAGAAGCGCGTGGCATTGATGCTCACGTTGTCTGTAAGGCTGTAATCGGTAATACTTGGTATTTTATAGACCCAGAAAACGATGAAATATGGCCTGCCTATCTATTAGATTAAAGAAATCAAAGGCACCAGAATGGGCGAGGCGGCCTGGGGGCTCGTAGCTCAGCTGGTTAGAGCACCGAGCTGATAACTCGGGGGGCGTTGGTTCGAATCCAACCGAGCCCACCAAAAAGGAGTCACTTGAATAGAGCGAGAGGCGTCAGTCCTGATAAGACTGACTGCTCGGCAATAGAGCAGTTACCAAAGAGCCTGCGACCAAAGTACCCGGCTCAAAAGCCCCTTTTTGCTTTAATAGCGTCGCCGTTGACGTACAATAGTGGTAGAGGGGGAAATAACGGCGCCGCTGATGAGCCAATAGCATCTCTATTATTTTCTTATCCGGCACATATAAACCAGGCGGGACAGATCTTCCCGTCTGGTTTTCTTTTTTCCTGCTTCATAAAAGCCTTGGTTCGCAATATCCTCTCCGACAACGCTAACGGGCCGTCACCTGTTTTGACGGCTCCGGTCATGAGGGTCACCGGTTTAGGTACTCGTGTTAACGCTGCCGAGTGTTTAACAAGGAGGCCTGTCATGAGCACTATCCACCTGAGAGAGATTATTTACAACGACATTATCGCCCGCGGGAAAACCGAAGCTATAGCCAAAGAGTGGGGAGCCGTGGCCGCCGAATTTGAGCAGGTATGCGGCCTGAAAGAGACCTACACCAGGGCGGATATCACGGCCTTCCTGGCACACCTGAGAAAAAGAGGCCTCCTCACGAGCACCATCGACAAGGACCTGAAAACCTTAAAACTCCTGTCCGAAATCCAGCACTGGGGGCAGGGTCCCCAGGGAAGCGACTTCCCCAAGCTCTCCTTAAAGCGGGTGTCCCCTGATGAGATCCGGCGAACCATTCTGAGTAAGGAGACCATCGGCAGCATGATATCCCTGGGGAAACAGGACATCCTCACCAATATCGAGTGCTGCTTCCTGGCACTGGCCACGACCTACGGCCTGAGACGAATCGAGATGGTGAGGCTCAACCCCCCCAGCTTCCCCGATGATCACCACATTATAATAGATACCGCCAAGGGCGGCAGACGGACAACTCACCAGATCCCCCCCTCAATAGCTCCTTACCTCAAATGTTTCAAACATTATGAGGCCGACAGCCTGACACACATGTTTCACCGGATCGCAGGAAAATGCGGAATCGACACCGGGGCAGGCTACGGCTATCACAGTATTCGCCGCTCCCTGGCCACCGAGCTGATCCTTTCCGAGGCCAGCGCCTTGAATGTCCTGCGATTTATGAGGTGGTCGGATGCCTCAACCCGGGGAGAGTTCGGCATGCTGGCCATCTACGCCAAGAAGGATCAGGCAAGAATCGACGAGGACATATTTAAGATTCACCCGTTTTTACCTTTCTGGAGCTAACTGAATTAAAGGAGGCTGAAAAATGAGAGAGTGCACGAAAAAAACACCCCCACCCTCTATAACCGGCTCGGAGCCCTTCATACCGGAGTGCGGCTGGAGGGTTGCCGGCTCACTTTGTAGTGCTCCCGAAGATATCGACTGCCATTATGCCGAGCCGTTACTACCGATCCATTTGAACCGGTTAAACGACCAGCCCGGGGACCAGGCCGAGGATCTGGCCGCTATGCGGCAGGACCTGGAGAAACGCAAAGAGGAAAAGCAATGGAGCTAATCAGAGCCCGGACGATAGCAGAGAAGATCAAAGCTGTATTGGAGTCTTCGTGTGAAAGGATTGTGATAGCCGGTAGTATTCGTCGGCAAAAGACCGACCCCGGTGACATTGAGCTACTGGTCATTCCAAAATATATCGCGGGCGTCGACATGCTGGATGCCAAGATACAGACACTCATCCACTTCGACATGTTGGCTTACCGCCTCAATAAACTAGGCCGCAAGGTCTACGGCCCGAAGAATAAGCTCATGCTGCACGTCCCCTCGGATATCGGCGTCGATATCTTCTCGACAACCGAGGAGTGCTGGTGGGTCTCCCTGATAGTCAGGACCGGCGGCAAGGCAACCAATCAGCGGATTGCCACGGCCGCCCTGAGAAAGGGATACCGGTTCCATGCCTATGGCTCGGGCTTCTCGACACCCGGGAACGATATCGTCTGCCGGTCCGAGCAGGAGGTCTTCAAGGCGGCCGGCCTCCCCTACCGCGAACCCTGGGAAAGGGAGTGAAAAATTGCAGGCTCTAATTGCTTTCTGGAAGGCTAAGCTGGAAACGAATCGGTGGCTCATGAGCCGATCAGACAAGGCGATGGTCGAGCAGACCATAAAGGAACTCAAAGAGCTGAAAAAGTTGCGAGCAGCCACCAGGGTTGAGAGAGAGGCCGAAATCATCCGTACCGTGAAGCAGCTCAGCGAGACTCGTGAGGGAACTAAGAAATAAGAGGCTAATGTGGTGCCTGGAGATTTTAAGATGATCAGTCAGTTTAGCGGCGCGGTCTTTGACACAGCGAGGGTCTACCGGTTCGTCCTGTGGCGATTCTGGAGTGGCGAGCCTCGAGTGTTATTTGTCGGCCTGAATCCCTCGACTGCCAATGAGCTAGAAGACGACCCGACCATAAAGCGCTGCATGGGCTTTGCTCAGAAGTGGGGCTACGGCGGCATGTATTTCTGCAATATTTACGCTTACGTTTCCACGGATCCCCGGTCATTGTCAGCCGAAGGGGCTCTCGCCGCGGCCAATATCCCGGCAATCAAGATGGCGGCCGCGCTGTCAGTATTTACCATAGCCGCCTGGGGCGACGGCGTGGGGCTGGTGAAAAACGGGCTCCTCGTTGCCGAGCATGTGACGGAAATCATTGCCCCGGCCTGGTGTTTCGGCCTGACTCAAAAAGGGAACCCAAAACACCCGTTATACCTTCCGGCCGATACCGAGGTAATAGAATACACCCCATGGGAGGTGGAGAATGAGACAGAGACGCTGTGACGACCGCTGCCACCGGGCGAAGGGTACCCGTTGTAAGTGTATTTGCGGGGGCTTCTTCCACGGCTCCGCCGGCGCTGCTAACCGGGAAGCCCTGGCCCAGAATACCGGGCTCCTCGAGCAGCACGGCTTCAAAAAGGGCGAGGCTATCTACGTCGAACAAAAAGAGCTGCCCCTGGAGGGGGGAGTTGAGGGATAAAGAATGTAGCTGGCAGGGTGCCGGGAAATCGGGGCCAGGTGTGCTAACCACCTGCCTTTTCACCCGTCCAGTGTGGTGCCCCGACTGTAATCTGGGTCGCACCCTGCCTATTCCGGAGGTATCGCCATGAGAGAGCCCTTCATGAGTTTGAAAAGATCACCACCACCAAGGGAAAAGGACGCCTCTGCCGATGGTCAGCCCCATTTCTGGACTTTTAAGCTGCATGAGAAAGGCATCTCAAGGGGAATCTGCGACTGCGGCGCCGTTAAGTTCTTCGCGAATACCGAGAGCCGGAAGTTCCTGGATCGAGCTGCATTACTCAACGGATTGCACGGCAAAAAGGGAGGCGGGCACTTAATAAAGGCGCTTGCTGAGAAAATCGATTCACCCGAGAAAAAGGAGGAACCTATCATGTCAAAAGAAGAAAGCCACCTGGCGCCGGTCCCCCCGCGGCCGGATACCACCGGTAAGAGTAAATTCCAGGTCAATATTGAGTTGCATGATTACTACGAGGAGTTTGCCGCCGATATCCTCGCCGACCGCGAAAAAATAGGCGACACGCCGGCGGAAAAACGGTGGGGGTTCTCGGACTTCGGGTGGCGAGCCTTCAAAGAGCGGCACGGCATACCGGTGCCAAAGGTGAAGCGTCACAAACCTAAGACCGGGGCGGCGGCGCCGGCGCAGGAAAAAGAACCGGAGCCAGAGGCCGAAACCGAGCCGGAACCGGAACCAGAGCCGAAGCCGGAACCTGAGCCGGAACCTGAGCCGGAAGTGGAAACCGCTCCCGAGGAAGAGAATTGGGTTTATATCTATGCTTGCGCTCATTGCCCAGCGAAGTTCGACAAGCGTGAAGACCTGATGGCGCACGTCAAGCTCCATCTCAAGCCGGCTATCCCGACCTTCCCACCCTTCGACCCGAAGTGGAAGAAAGAGGTGCAGATAGAGTGGCTCAGAGCATATGCGGTGCTGGCACGAATACGGGGTACTCATGCGAGTGAATGATAGCCCAAACATCTTCAAACAGGCGAAGGCCCTTCTCCTGAGCAAGTCTATTTTGGACATGGATGAGGAGGAGCTGACGACGGTTAATGCCGCCCAGATACCCCTTAATATGTCGGAGTTCAACGACAAGACAACAGACGAAGGCCTGGAGGAGCTGGCAAAAATGTTTGACGGGAGGGATAAGAACCATGGACATCGATAAAGCCATTGAAATCCTCAGCTACTCAGCCTACAGGGGAGTAACCACCTTCGACCAGGACTTCAAAGATGCTGAGAAACTGGGTACCGAAGCTATGATCAAGCTCAAGAAGATACGCCTCAGCTACCCTCTTGCCATGGTCGATCTGCTGCCGGGGGAGACCGCAGAATAGCATCCGCCCGGGGAGACGGTAGTTTATGAAGCTGGCCAGGCGTAAACAAACTAGGGAGGGCTAGTTATGGGATTAGAACAGGGCAGGCTATGGGCATTAAAGAGTTCAGATACTTCCGATGTCTGTCTCTATGCTGTAGAGACGAGGCTCCCAACTTTATATTCCAGAAAGAAAGATGCTGAGCAGTTCCAGAAAAAACTAAAGGAGATAGATTGTGATGTCGTGATTGTGGAAGTTGAAATCCACGAAATCGGCAAATAACGTTCAGCTAATTAAGCTTACTGAGGAGGTAAGAATATGGAAGAGAAAAACCGCATCATTTTCAAAAGCGAGCCCAGCTTCTGGAAGGCCTTAGCTGACGGGACCAAGCCCTGGGACGCTCGCCTGTTCGATCTATCCGACGATCGTATCTACCGCCTGGCCCGGGGGAAATTCGACGAACCCCCGGATGGCCGGCAGCCCTGTTATCTTCCTGAAGAAGAATCCATTTGCTTTTTGAATAAGATAACAGGCGAGGTCCTGGAGTTTCGATACCGCGGCATGGAGTTCGTCCCCTGGGCCCCGGGCTGGTGTTTCCTGCAGCTCGGGGGCTTGTTTTCTCGCCTCGAGCCAGTCAGTCAATGAAGGGAGGTACTCATGACGATTTACCGCGGATTCCGGTATCAAGAAGCAGGGGCTCTCGTAGTGACAAAGGATGGCAAGCCTTTATCACCAGCGCCGTCACAAAAGCTGTTTAACCACTCCCCGGACGGCTTCCAGTGGGGGTATGGGGGGAGCGGGCCGGCGCAGCTCGCCCTGGCTCTCTTGCTCGATGCCACCAATAACCCCGAGCTATCCGTCAGGCTGCACCAGACTTTCAAGAGGCACTTCGTTGCCGCCTGGGGGGAGCAGTGGCAAATCCTCGACGCCGACATTTTGACATGGATCGAGGAGTTTCAACCATGCCCTGTGTGCGGCACCACAATGGCCCCCAGGGACGATAAGTATGATTGCCCGAAGTGCCAGACCTGGTACTATCAGATTTCCTTCAAGAATAAACGTAGAGGAGGCGCCCATGGAAATAGAGACCAAGCTGGAGATCCTGAAAAGCATGGACACCAAGGCGCTGATCGCCAAGCTCCACCAGTATGAGGACGAGCTGCAGAAGGCGATGATGGCCGAGGCGGACTTCAAAACGCAGAATCACGGCTATCTGGGGAGTGGTGATTGCCAGGAAGTCAAGAGGATCCTGGCGGAGCTCGCCGCGGCGCCCCCGGAGACCAATGGCGCCGAGGGCAAGAAAATGACCATCGCTGATAAGGACGTATGGCTCCAGAGACAGCGCACCGAGAACAAGGAGCTCGCCGATGCCATCGCCAAACAGCGCCAGGTGGCCTTCCTCATCGACGACCACTCGATCAAAGTTGACATGGCCAAGCGCCGGCTGGCCGGCGTGATAGCGGTCCTGGGACTGAAAACAGCCCAGGTCAATTTCCTGGCATCATAAATTAAAAGGAGGCACACAATGGTAAACGATCCCGAAAGAAGAATGGACGGATACGGCCCCGAGGACATGGCGATCCCGACGTGGAATCTGCTGCAGAAGACCGGCGGGGATTGGGCCAAGCAGCTCGGGGGAAAACCAGGGCAATTCCACAACACCGGCAGCGACGAGATCGTCGATGAGCTGAGCATCATCGTGGTGGATATCCTGACCGGGCGGGCCAGGTGGAGCGAGGAGATATCGGACGCCGGCCCCCTGTGCGCCAGCCTGGACGCGAAGGGCGGCACCTCTTTCAACGGGGACGATTGCACCGAGTGCCCCTTCCGCCTGGACACCCCGTGGTCCTCAGACGCCGCCGAGAGGCGGAAGATGTGCTGCCTCAATTACACGATCCTGGGGATTACCCTTAGCGACCTCCTGCCCTGTATTATCAGGGCCCATGGTATATCGGCCCTGCCGGTGCGGCAACTGATCACGCAGCTCCGCCTCAATCGGAAAATCAAGGGCGAATATTACCGGGCTGCCATCAGCGTCAAGAGCCAGGAGAAGACCGGGAAATACGGCACCGCCTACGCTCTTCACCCCAGGGTCGTCGAGCTCATCACCGACGAGCCAAAAGCCCTGGAGCTCAAGGCCGAGTCAAGCCGGCTGCTGGGCGCGCCGATACCGCTGCTGGAAGAGAGACCGGAAGGGGAAGAGGAGCCCCTGGGCTTCGTCGATGGAATCCCCTACTACAGTGAGAATGAAAGGGACCGGCTGCAGGCCGGAGCGGAAGAGCCGCCGCCCGAAGAGCCGCCAGCGGAAGAGCCAGCCAAGGCAGCTGAAGCAACTGCCGCGGAGAAAAAAGACGCGGCGGCGACGCCCGAGCCACCAAAAGAGGAGGAGGAGAAGAAGGGACCGGAGAAAAAACTGGACTTAGATTTTTAAGAGAGGGCCTGAATTGATAGAAGTTGACCAGGCTACGATAGAGGCTTTTGCGTCTTTATTCCGGGGTCGAACCGACTCCCATGGCGCCGTTGAGCTCTGCGTCTACGAGCCGGTTACCCTGGGGCACTATGGAAAGCACCTGAGAGGCGAGACAAACCTTGGCGTCTATTTCGTGCTCGACGACAGCACCTGCCACTTCGCCGCCGTCGACCTGGACGAGCACGACTTCAACAAGGCCAAAGCTATCCGGGACGAGCTGATCAAGAATGAAATCCCCGCCTATATCGCCGCGTCGAAATCGAAGGGCTTCCATATTTACTGTTTCGCCGCGGAGAGGTTCAAGGCCGTGGAGATCCGCCGGGTCCTGCAGGCCGTCCTCTCGAAGCTGAATATTAAAGTCGAGGTCTTCCCGAAGCAGGACTATCACCAGGCCGACGACCCCGACGGCAAAAAGCACCCCGGGTCATATATCAATCTCCCCAGCTTCGGCTACACCCGGCACTTCCTATCCGGGGACGTGAAAGAGGTGCCATTGGAAACAGCCCTCGAGAGGATTAAGCGCGTCCCCCAGAGGGTCATTGACCGGGCGCTTCAGGCATTGCCGAGGGAATCCCCTCGGGAAGAGCCAGCGCCGGCCCGGGGGACGAAAACGAAGGGCAAGCTCCCCTGTTTTGAGAAGATGATGGCGGGGGTACCCGTGGGCTGCCGGGACGAGGTGGCCTTCCGGCTGGCCGTCCACCTTAGCCGCCAGGGGATGCCGCCCCAGTTGGCCGAGGCCGTCCTTTTGAAGTGGGATATCAAGTATAATCAGCCGGCCATCGGCGAACCCATAATAAGGCAGAAGATCAAACAGGCTTACACGAAAAAATACGGCCTCGGCTGCCTTAACGACCTCATCCAGCCATTCTGCGACCGGGACTGCCCTGTTTACCGCAAGCGGCACACCGAGATCGACCGGAGAGGAATAACCAGTGGCAAGGAGATAGAAATCATGGAGTTGAGCCGGATGGGAACCCACCCGGCGAGCTTCGAGCTTACCATCGACGGCTCAACGCTGGAACTGAGCCCGACTGACCTTCTATCGCTGAAAAGGGTGAAAGCCGTGGCGATCGAAAGCCTCTCCTATGTTCCCTTTCAAGGTATGAAAACCTCGGAGTGGGAGATATTGATCAACACCCTGCTCGCCGATGTCAAGCAGGAACCAGCCCCGGAAGATGCGTCAGCTCAGGCCTACTATGTAGAGTGTATCTACGACTGGATCGAAACAACGCCAGGAGCGGAGCGGCAGGAAGACGTGGAAGCCGGCCGCCCGGTAAAAAGAGAGGACGGCTACTTCTTCCGGATGAAAGATGTCTCCAGCTACCTGTCTAAACATCACCGGATCAGTATCGCCCCCGGTGAATTGTTCCGCGTGGTAAAGACCGCTGGCGGCGGCACAAAAACAATCAGGGTAGGTAAACTTTTCAAGCTCTGGTCCTTGCCCCTTAAAAAGGAAGAGGAGACAGAGCCGCCAGTAGATATGGAGGTTTAAGGTGCTGATGAATTTTCCCTATATACGCGCGCGTAGGAAAAAAAAAATATAAAAGTGAAAAGCATTTTGAGGAGGTAACAAGGTAACATTAGCCTCATTTTGAGCGTAGGTAACATGAGGTAACATTTAGGGCATTGTGAGACTGGAGAATGTTACTTGTTACCCCCCAATTCGTGCTCTCGCCCTTTTTCTTGGAAACGCTCAGGCACGATCTCGCGTATATATTAAAGGAAAATTGGAAGGCGCAGGCGTGAGAGGAAAGAAAAAAATCGTACATTTGGCGGAAATTCCGCAGAAAAGGTAGCAAAAATGGAGGTAGAAAAGATCATCGGGCCGCCCGGGACGGGTAAAACGGAGACCTTGATCAGGCGGGTAGAGGCGGAGCTGGCCGCCGGCATCGAGCCGGAGCGGCTGGGTTATTACTCGTTTACCAGGGCGGCCGCCCGGGAGGCGCAGCAGCGCGCTCTGGCCACCTTCCCTGATTATTCGATAGACAGGTTCCCTCATTTCAGGACGCTGCACTCGGAGGCTTTCCGTCAGCTGGGATGGTCCAGGGACATGGTAATGACCGGTAAACACCTCAAGGATTTTTCCCATGCCTTCGGCTATGAGCTCTCTGAGGCGGGCGTCGACGAGGATCTGGAAGAGCATGAGGTCAGGGAAGCGGTGTTAAAGACACTGGGCGATTACCTCTTATTCTTCACCAGCTGGCGCGCTAATCTACTGCTCGAATTTGAGTCGGCTTACGAGGACTTCTGGGAGCTCTACCGTGAATCCCTGCCCTACGGTTGGTCCCCCGGGGTGGCGCGTCTCTTTGAAGAGCGCTACCGGGGATATAAAGAGGATAAAGGGCTGCTGGATTTCAACGACATGCTGGCTGCGGTCCTGGAGGACGGCCTTCAACCCGACCTCGACGTGCTTATCTTCGACGAAGCCCAGGACAGTGGGCCGCTTCAATATAAAGTCCTCGATTTCTGGCTCAGGGGGGTGCAGCGGCATTATATCGGCGGCGACCCCTCCCAGTGCCTCTATCAGTGGATGGGGACGGATCCTGCCATCCTCATGGGTCGCCCCTGCGACAAATTGACACACCTGGTACAGAGCTTCCGTGTCCCCAGGGCGGTCCACCGCCTGGCCACCGGGATAATCAGCACTACGAACTATAAGCCCAGGCCGGCGCCAGGCGAGGTGCGTGAAGTGTCTCTTTATGAAGTCCTGAACCGGTTCACGTCTTTGAACGGCAACACCGCTTTTTTACTGGTACGCAACCTGTATCTCCTGGAAGCCCATATCGAGGGGCTCTATAACTGGGGGATCCCCTTCGAGAACCTGCGCGGGCCGGCGCCCTTCAAAGGGAAAACGGCCACTAAGATCCTGGTGATGAGACGGCTCTTCCGGGGCGAGTCCGTGTTTATAGGAGACCTCTGGCTCTTCATGAGCAAGATAGCGCAGAAGCCAAATTTCAAGAGGGGTCTGAAAGCCCAGGTTCAAGCCATGGCCAAGGCGGGCGCCCCGCGCTATATAACCCTCAGCGAGATCCGGGGTCAGTGCCTGGAGCCCTTTCTTCAAGACCCGGCCGGCGCCCTCGACATTACACCGCGCGCCCGCGCTTATTTCAGCCGGGTGATTGAACGGTACGGGGAGGGCGCTCTCATTGAGAGGCCTCGGGTTACTCTCGGCACGATCCACTCGGTTAAGGGCATGGAGGCGGACTGGGTGGCCATCTGCCCGGATATGAGCAAGAAGACCTGGCTCGGCTGGCAAAAGCTGCCCGATGAGGAGAAGCGGGTGTGGTATGTGGCGGCCACCAGAGCCCGGGAAGGGCTGCTCCTCATTCACCCCACCAGCGACTATTGCTGGACCTGGCCGAAGCCCCAGTACATAGATATGGAGGTTTGAGATGGAAAGCAAAATGGGACACTGTAAACACGGCGAGTTTGAGCTCATACGGGGCTGCCCTCAGTGTACCGCCGAGTTCCATTCTGCGGGAGCCAAAGAGAGAGAAACGGCGCCGGTGTCTCGCACCCCCGAGGTTTTGGCTCTTCTCGAGAGGGTGAAAAAGGGCAACGATAAGCTGTGGGCGGCCTGGAAGGTGATCCGCGATATCGAGGATACCGAGGAGAGGGGGGAGCTGTTTCTTAAATGGGACGCGAAGGTGAAATTCCTCAATGGGCTCTGCCTCGAGCTGACGGTCAAGGGGTTCAATGATTGCCTCTATATCGAAAACGGGAAGAAGACCAAGGGCTGCCTCGATAATCCGGCCGAGCCGGAGTGGTTTTGCAATACCTGCCCGGCTGGGATGGGGGGCGGCCCGAAGTATTGGGAGCAGGAGCTGATGGGGCTGCCTTCTCCCTGGAAGGGGCGGGGAACCGCGCCGGAGCCGGCGCAGACGAAATTCCTTGAAACGCTGGGAGGGAAAGAAGAGTGAATAAGTCAAGCGTGTAATGGGCATTAAACGCAAGGGAGAATAGATGGTTAAGGGAATAGAAAAACAGATAACAGGTTTCAAGTTCGGGAAACATCGCCTTGAGGTCCTTCATCAGATTGCGCATTACCCTCATAATGGCAGGACATATAAACTGCTCAGGGTTCGAACTCAGGAAGGGCTTGAGTACATTTCCCTGCGTCTCTATAACAATACTGGTAGGTTCATAAAGCAGATTCTTGTAGAACCTGAAATTGCGGGGATGATTTTCAAAGAAATGGCATAGCGTATAACAGCCGTTATACGTGAAGGAGGTAAAGATGAACGTATGGCTCAACAGAGAACCTACTGGAGTCGTCGGACGACGGGGTAGGAACCCGATGATACAGAGGTGCGATTTCAAGTGTCTTAGTAATTGTCCGCTCCTGCCTGGTGAGCCTTGTCTCTATGACGACCCAGACATCGTTGATCGCCCAGGCTTTGATGATGAACTCTTTGAGGCTGAGTTCCCAGACTTCTCTTGGTGGAGAGAGTTCAACGAGGAGCTTGTGAAACCAGAGCCAGAGGATAAGCATAAGAAAAGGTGCCCGAGGTGTTTCTCGACTGAAGTGACCAACTGTGACCAGTTTATCTTCTGCGGGAACTGTGGCTACAACGAGCCACTGATGGATTACCCGGTTGGTGCAGGATGGAGGTATTAATGATGGCCGAATTATCCTGGAAAAGGGCTGCGGGTCGTCTCTTCAGGTGGTTCAGGTCCCGCCGGCGCCGGCGGTGCCGCGATTGCCGGCACTTTGCCGAGCATTATATCACGGGCATGCAGGGTCAGGGGCTCTATCGATTCGGCTACTGCCAGAAGCTGTTTCATGACTGCAGGATAGTCGAGCCGGATATCGAGAGGAGGTGTAAAGACTTCGAGGGGGTCTTGACAAAGTAAAAAAAAGGTGCTATAGATTTCAGGGTAAGGGCGGAGACACCCCCGGGGGAATCCCGAGGGGCTCCGCCCTTGTTTTTTGGTAATAAAACCCGAGGAGGTTTCAAATGAAAGAGGTAAAATGCCCGGTAGAAGGATGTACCAAGGAGCCGATGGTGTCGACAAGAATGAAGATGCACATTATGCACGTGCACGATAAGTCTCCGAGCCAGGCTATGGCGCTTTTAGAGGGCGCGGCGGCCGCCTCTCTTAGCGAAGACCCGCCAGGTGAAGCGCCTGCTCAGGAGAGCCCGGCTACAGTTGCCGAGCTGCAGGAGAAATTAACCGCGGCTGAGGGCAGGACCATGGACGATTTCACCCCGGTAGAAAAGGCCGACTTCGTTATCGCCTGGGGTAAAGAGCTGTCTCCGGAAGATAAGGCCATCTTCGCCACGGCAGTCGGGATCCCTATTGCCACCGCTACCGCGGCTGAGGTAGAGGGTGAGCCGGCTATCATCCAGGGTAAGACGGAGAAACCTGGGTACCGGTACCTGGAGCATATCAATATGAGCGTCAAGGAATAGGAGGCGTGACATGGTAATGGAAAAACCGGAAGAAGAGACACCGGACGAAGAGCCGGGCAAGGAAGAGGCGGAGAGTATCGAGCCGCTGGATGAGATCCGGATGATGGTTGCCAAGTTTGCCGAGGGGATTGAGACCCGGCTGGCCGATAGTTTGGCCAAATATGCAGTGGCCGTCGATGCCAGGATAGACCAAAATGCAGCGGCCACCAACGAGCTTACGTCTAAAGCTAAGGCGGCTCTCGAAGCCCTTCCCAGCGTGATACAGGGGCAGGTCGAAACCCAGCTGACGGCCAACCTGAAAGGCATTATCGAGGAGGTCGGCGCCAAGTTCGAGGAGAGGTTGAAGGCGCTGGCCGCCGGCGGCGAGCCGGGAGCAGATGGAGCTGGGGGCGGCCTGGGGCTCCAGCAACTCCTGAGCCACTCTGATCAGATCATCGGGATCGTGAACGCTTTCAGATCGCCGACGACCGAGCAGGCGATGATGGGTCAGATGAATTTCGTGATGAAGTGGCACTCGATTCTTTCCAAGCTGGAGAAAGGCGGGGGTTCGGGAGATGATTTCACCAAGGCAATCGCCGATACCTTTACCCAGCAGCCGCAAGAGTAGAGAGATCCGGAAGCTCGAGCGCGAGCGGGACAGGGCGCTGGGCCGGCTGCAGACAATGAAGGCCACGCGAAAACGAAAGAAGCTCGGACGGCAGCGGCAGACCCTGGGCCGGCAGCTCGTCAATTTGACAATCAGGCATACCCAGGCGCTCATCGATGGAGAATTATGATGGCTAAAATCAGCTCGCCAGCCATGCTACAATGGCAGCTCGACCGTTTGACGGGGCAGTTCATGCTTGTCGGCGATCATGCCGCCGATCAATCTTGCCCCTGCACCTATGGGTACAGGGACCCTACCGGCAAATATGTCTCTGAGTCGTGCATCCCCAAACACCTTCTCTGTATCTATGAATACTGCGTTGAAACCGCGGTGATGACTGATAACGAGGAGCTGAAAGCGCTCCTGACCGATATGGCTGAGGAAGCCAGGGGGATACGCAACACGGAGCTGGAAAGCCTGTGTGGCAAGGAAGTCGAGCAGACGGATATTACCGACTGGGCCAGGGACAAAAGGAAGTCCCTTGAACCGTATATCCATGAATTTGCCTGTGTGGTCCCCGAGGGGGAGAAAACGGGTACTCTTCATTGCTGCACCTACCGAATGAAGCTGAGCGGGGAGGTGCTGCTGACCTGCAGGAAAAACGGCGGCGTTCTTGACGGATTATATCCCAGCCTCAAAGATGCTGAAGAGGAAGCCGTTAGTTTCTGCGGAGCTGCCTCATCTGAGGCGGCGGCTGTCGAAGAGATTGCGGAGATGTTCCGGAAGAAAGCGGAGCCCCGCTGGTGCTATCCGGTGAAGGAAACCGACAAGGAGCTCGGGGAACTGTCCCGGACCCTGGGGACGGCCAAGAAGAGAATCGCCGTTATTCAGAAGAGCCTTGAGATGCCCCTCAATATCTGCCGCGGCCAGGCGGAATTATTTGAATCTACCACCGGGGTGCTCGATCCCTACGGCAGCCGCTGTCGGGACCCGGAGACCGGCCAGTGGACAGCTTCCGGAGAGTGCGGGTATGAGCCGGCCGGCATCACCACCACGGCGCTCGGTATGGACGGGATCACCCGTTATGAGTTTGAATTTAAGATAGTCAGCCTGGATAAGCTGGTCGTTTCCCATGACCCCTTTACCTTCGCCGTTAATCCCGATTATCCTGCAGAGCTGCAGCCGCGGCTCCGGGAGAGGGCGGCCACCAAGATCCAGGTCGAGAAGATAGCGGCCAACCTGGAGCCGGACGCCGTAATCACTGACTTCCACGTCATCGATAGAGGGACTCCCATCGTGGGTCCCGACCTGGTGGTGGAAGCCGGCAACGGCCGGGTCATGGGTATCGCCAGGGCGGCCGCCGATTATCCGGAGAAATACGCCGATTACAAAGAGAACCTGGCCAGCCGTGCCCATGATTACGGCCTAAGCGCCAAGGATGTCGATTCAATAGAAAAGCCGGTGCTGGTCCGGCTCCGTATCAGCGACGTAGACCGCACCACCTTCGCCCAGGAGGCCAATCAGGCCGCCACCATCGCTCCCTCGGCCATTGAGAACGCCCGCACCGATGCCCAGAAGATAACCATGGGCATGCTGCAGGAGCTCGTTATCGGCGAGAATGAAAGCCTCGAGGACGCGCTGCGAGCTCCCAAAAACCAGGCCTTTGCCAAGAGGTTCCTGGCTACCCTTCCCGAGAATGTCCAGGCCGCTCTGGTGGATGCCCAAGGCTACCTTAACCGTGACGGGGTTCACCGAATGGCCATGGCCGTCTTCGTCTCCGCCTTCCAGGGAGACCCGGGGCTCCGCCTAGCAGAGAAGGCCTTTGAGAGTGTGGACATGGATGTCAGGAATACCGTAAATGCAATCGCCCGGAGCCTTGGCCCTTTAGCACAGGCTGAGTCTCTAACCAGGTCTGGAGAGCGGGATACCGGTCTCTCGATAGGCGATGACCTGGCCCAGACGGTCAATGTCTATTCCGCCATCAAGCGGAACCCGGCGCTGACCGTTGAGAAGTACCTGGCTCAGGAGCAAATCTTTGCCCGCGAGCTCACGCCCTTCCAGGAGGGGATCCTGGTGGTCCTGGAAGAATATAAAAGGTCGCCCCGGAAACTGGGCAATATCTTCACGGCCTATGCTGAGGGCGTCATCGCGGCGCCGCCGCCGGCCCAAGCGGCACTATTCCCCGGAGCTGAAATAACCAAGGAAGGGCTCTGGGAGAGCGCCATAGCTGCCCCCGAGCCGCAACCGGTTCTCATGGAGGTGATCAGGATGTTTGAGGAAACTTGCGAGCGCCCTTCTGCCAGGTATCAACACCTCGCCGGGTTCTTTACCGAGTCCGCCGCGGAAGCCGCTCTTTTCGCCGCTGAAGAAGGGGTGACCGAGCGGAAGATCGACACGGTTCTGGCCCAGCTCGAGAGCGGCATAGCGGAGATCCACGACGGCGCCAATTTCAAGGCCTTCGTCGATACCATGGCGAAGTTCCATAACTACTCCCTGGGCAATATCATGCTGATTACTCTTCAGAGGCCTGGCGCCACCAACGTGGCCGGGTACCGGACCTGGCAGGACCTG
>JAUVYB010000021.1 GCA_030603275.1 Deltaproteobacteria bacterium
CCCCCCCCCCCCCCCCCACCACAAAAAAAAATTTTTTTTTTTTTTTTTTTTGTGTTGGGGGGGGGGGGGGGCCCAAAAGAAGAACGCCTAAAGCTGGATATATTTCTTGGGTTCGGAGGCGGTATCAAAAGTCCAGACGTAAGCCGCCCCTTTCAGCCGGAAGACCCCCATTGCTTCGTAGCCTCCTTCTTCCACCCTCTGCTTTAAGAACGGGCGCATGGCTATTATCTCGTCCTTCAACTTTCGGTCATCCAACGGTTCAACGGCACCGCTTACCCTTATCTGCATGCCCTGCTTGGCGTTAAAGAAACACAGCTCCACGTTGGGGTTGGCTGCTATCTGTTTATAGACATCCTTAAAGGTGGCGGTCTCGATTATAATGCCGTTTTCATCGGCTTTAACCATGCCCATGGCGCGTACGCGGGGTTTACTCCCTTCTACCGTAGCCAGATAGCAAGTGGGGTTGGCGTTTAGAAATTCGATTATTTCGGCTTTGTCCATAATAAAACTCCTTTTTCCCTATTTTTAATTTGATGAAACCCTATCCCCTTTATCCCCTTCCCCTTAGCAAGGGGAAGGGGAAATATTTTTTAGAAGAAGGGGCAAAGCCCCCTCTTGAACACCCCATTAAACTGCTCTCCCCCTTTTCCCCACCCCCCATAAAAAAGGGTTAATAGAGGTTCCAACCTCTATAGGGTGGGAGGGCGGGAAATAAAACACCCTCTAAAAACTGGGCTAATCCCCCTTCTCAAGCCACCCACACTCCCTGCACAATTTGCTTTACAGGCCGGAACGACCGGCGGTGGATGGGGCAGGGGCCGAGCTTGACCAGGCGGGCAAAGTGCTCCCTGGTGCCGTAGCCCTTATGCCGGGCTAAACCGTAGCCGGGATAGACCCTGTCAAAGTCCACCATCAGCCGGTCGCGGGCTACCTTGGCAATAATAGAAGCGCAGGCTATGGAGAAGCACAAATCATCGCCGTTGGTTATCCCCTTCTGGGGCAGTCCGACCTCGGGCAGGCGCATATAGTCGATAAGCAGGGACTCGGCCGGCGGGGAAAGCCGTTCTACGGCCTCTTTCATGGCCAGGCGGGTGGCGGTAACTATGCCCATTTTATCTACCAGGTCATGGGCGGTGGCGCCGATGCCGATGGCGATGGCTTTCTCGCAGATACGGTGAAATAAAAGCTCGCGTTTGGCCGGGGTCAACTGCTTGCTGTCCCTCACCCCGTCAAGCCAGGGAGCGTTCACCCCGCGGGGCAGGATGACGGCGGCGGCGACCACCGGCCCGGCCAGGGCACCGCGTCCGACCTCATCAACACCGGCGATGAGCCTGTAGCCCTGCGCTTCCAGCAGCTCCTCTTCAATGAAGGACGGCATCTATTATTCCCCCACCCAAGACAGCATCGTCCTGGTAAAAAACCACAGACTGTCCGGGGGCAATTGCCTGCTGAGGCTCGTCAAAGCGGACCTCGGCTCCCCCGTCATTGATATGAAGCTCGGCGTCTACCTCCGGCGCTTTATAACGGACTTTAGCCGTGATTTTCAGCGCCCCGGCGGGGGCTTGACCCGATACCCAACTCAGCTGGCTGGCCAGGAGCACGCTGTGCAAAAGCTGGTCTTTGCTGCCCACCACCAGCCGGTTATGGGCGGCGTCCAGCTCTATTACATACAGCGGCTCGGTTGAAGTCAGCCCCAACCCCTGCCTCTGGCCCACCGTGTACTGAGCCAGGCCGTCGTGTTGTCCCAGCACCTTGCCTTTTACGCCAATAATATCCCCCGGCTGGAAAGAGATATGCCGGGAGATAAACGCGCGGTAGTCATTACCGGGGATAAAGCAGATGTCCTGGCTTTCACTCCGGCTTACCGTGGTCAGGCCCAGCTCGCCGGCTATGTTTTTGACCTTTTCTTTGCTCAGCTCACCCAGGGGCAGCAGCAGGTGCTCCAGTTGCCCTTGCCCCAGCGTATAGAGGAAATAGGTCTGGTCTTTACTCTCATCAGTTGCTTTCAGCAGGCGGTAGCCGTCCGGCGCCGGTTCTATTCGGGCATAATGACCGGTAGCCATATACTCTGCGCCCGTCTCCAGCGCCCTGTCTATAAGCAGGCCAAGCTTGATGTGCTGATTGCAGACGATGCAGGGGTTCGGCGTCCGCCCCTGGCTGTACTCCTGAATAAAATAGTCAACGACCAGGCGGCGGAATTCCTTCTCCATGTCCAGCTGGTGGAGAGGTATATCCAGAATTCGGCAGGTATTCTCCAGGTCCGATACGGTGCTTTTCTGCTCAGGGTCCGGCCAAAGATGAGCGTATATTCCGCTGACCCCATAACCGGCCTGCTTTAACAAAGCCGCCGCCACCGAAGAATCCACCCCGCCGCTCATGGCTACCGCTACCCGCTTTTGAGGCATCTTTTACCGGCCCTCTCCTCTTACCATAACCAGAAAAACAAATCCCCCCAGGCTACCCTACTTACCATAACACTTGAAACAAATAATCGTAGCTACCTACCTTCGAATTGTTTCCCAATTTTTAAATTATGTTCTTTTGTCGTTTTTACCCTTTGCCAGCAACCGGCTCACCCGCTGCCAGATAATGTCAGCTATCTTCCGTTTAGACTGGCTGGCGTCCACCACCAGCCATCGTCTCGGCTCGGCAGCCGCCTGCTTGAGGTAGCCTTCCCTTACCCTATTATGAAAGACCAGAGTTTCCTGCTCAAAGCGGTCTTGCTTTCTGGCCATCCTGCGGGCAAGTCCCTCCTCCGCCGGTATATCCAGCAGAATGGTCAAATCAGGCCTTAGTCCCTGCGTAGCTGCCTTATTAGTTGCCTTGACCATTGCCAGCTCCAGTTCCCGCCCGTAGCCCTGATATACAATGGTAGAGTCGGCATAGCGGTCACAGATAACCACCTTCCCGCTTTTAAGATTAGGCCGGATTACCTCAGCTACCAACTGGGCACGGGAGGCGTTAAACAGCATCAATTCCGTCAGCGCCGATATGTTGGCATCTTTAGCCCATTTCAGCCAGCGACCCATCCTCTCCCCGAAGGGGGTGCCCCCCGGCTCATGGGTCAGGAGGGCAGGTACAGCTAACTCCGATAGCCTTCGGAACAGCGCTTTAGCCTGGACGCTCTTGCCGCTCCCCTCCCCTCCCTCAAAGGTGATGAATAGAGACATGATTTTATTAACCCTATCCCCTGTATCCCCTTCCCCTTAACAAGGGGAAGGGGAAGGTTTTTTCTTAAAGGGGCTAAAGCCCCTTTTAATCCCCTACCCTTTATAAATCCTCACCCTTCTGTTGGGGTCTTTGCCCTTGCTCTGTGAGGACAGCCTATTTCGTTCGGCGATGAGGTGTTGTAAGCGCCGGATATAGGCGCTCTGCGGGCTGAGTTCCACCGCTTCCTGCCCGCCCTGTACCTGGGTAACCGCTTCTTCCGCCTCAGCCATGGCTGATTTAAACAGGTCTGCCTTTCCCGTATCGGCTTGGGGATAGATAGTATTTAGCAGCTGCCGGAACTGGGCCGGCGTATTACTTCTGAGGACGTAGATGGGCAGGTTAGCCGCTTCGGCATCCTTAACCTTTTGCGGTTTGCGGCGATAATGGCTTTTAGGGGTTACCAGCAAATTAGCCTCTTTTAAATTATCTACTATATCCGGGCTCAGCTGCATGTCCTTGGCTATCTGTTCCATCCGCCCCCGGTTCACCCCGAAGAGATAGAGCTTGGGTGGACTGTCTCCCCTGGCCTGCGGCTTGACCCTAGCATTTCTCCCTGTCGTGGCCGCCGGCAACTCTTTCTTGCTTTTGACCTCCCCATTCTCATCCAGCCAGCGAACCTCAGTGGCTACCAGTTGACTGCGCAGCAGGGCATCGACCGCCTGGCTGACGTCAGGATGAATGGCTACCTTGTCCCGGTCCTGAATTTCGACCACAATATCAAAGGTAGGCGGTGCCTTACGCTCCAGTATAGACTTCTGTGTACCCCTTCGCTTTGCCTCTTCATCACCCAGGGTTACCGCCTGGATACCTCCAATCAGGTCGGCAAGGGTGGGGTTCATCATCAGGTTTTCCAGAGTGTTGCCATGAGCTGTGCCCACCAGCTGAACACCACGCTCGGCAATAGTTCGAGCCGCCTGGGCCTCAAGCTCAGTGCCAATCTCATCAATGACGATTACCTCGGGCATATGGTTTTCCACGGCTTCAATCATTACCGCATGCTGCATGGTGGGGGTAGTTACCTGCATGCGGCGAGCATGGCCTATGGCGGGGTGGGGAATATCGCCATCCCCTGCAATCTCATTTGAGGTATCCACGATGATGACCCGCTTATCAAGGTCATCGGCCAGCACCCGGGCTACCTCACGCAGCATAGTTGTTTTACCCACTCCGGGGCGGCCTAAAAGCAGGACACTTTTGCCCAATTGAATAAGGTCTTCAATCACCTTTATCGTGCCAAAGACGGCTCTACCTACACGGCAGGTCATCCCGATGATGCGCCTTTTTCGGTTGCGGATGGCTGAGATGCGGTGCAGGGTGCGCTCAATTCCGGCACGGTTGTCATCGCCGAAGCTGCTGACCCGGGAAGACACATAGTCAATATCCTCCTGGTCAACCTCTTTAGGGTTGAGAATCACCTCCCGGAGGGGAAAGCGGGCTTCAGGGGGACGACCCAGGTCAAGGATTACTTCTAAAAGCTCACTGATGTCCTTCTGCCGTCGTAACGGTTGGCGAATATGCGGCGGCAGAACATCAACCAGCGCATCAAGGTCATCAGTGATTACCTTCTGCAAAGTTACCCTCCAGATTCGAGGCTTCCGGAGACGATATCCAGAAAATACTGGTGAAATCTCAGGTCGCTGGTCAACTCAGGGTGAAAAGCAGAGACCAGTAGCTTACCCTGCCTGGCAGCGACGGCAGTGCCGTCATCCAACCTGGCTAATACTTCCGCTTTACCGTTCACCTGTTTAATTACCGGAGCCCTAATGAACACAGCCGGAAACGGTTTTTCCCCCAGCACCGGTATTGATAGCTCGGTCACAAAGCTTTCTCTCTGCCGGCCAAAGGCGTTGCGGCCAACAGTTATCTCCATAACCCCCAGGGGCGTTACATCCGAGTCTGAAATATTGCTGGCCAGAAGTATCATGCCGGCGCAGGTACCGAATATGGGCAGCCCGCTCCGGGCGAGGCTCTTCACCTCGGTCATCAAGTTGTAGGCTACCATCAACTTTATGATAGAGGTGCTCTCCCCACCAGGAATGATTAGCCCGTCCAAGCCGGCCAGTTCCTGGGGTAAGCGGACGGGCAAAGTATCTACCTTCAGTTGGCGCAACATATCTATGTGCTCAACAAAGGCTCCCTGCGCGGCAAGGACGCCGATTTTCATGTTACCACCCTCTAGACGCCAGCAGTTCTTCGGCAGGGATTTGCTTTATATCCAGCCCGGGCATAGCTTCTCCCAAGTTCTTGGAGACTTCGGCAATGATTTTGGGGTCTTTAAAGTGGGTGGTAGCCTCAACTATAGCCTTGGCTCTGACCTCGGGGTTAGAGGACTTGAATATACCTGAGCCGACAAATACGCCGTCAGCACCCAGCTGCATCATCAGAGCGGCATCAGCCGGGGTAGCTACCCCGCCAGCGGCAAAGTTAACCACCGGCAGTTTGCCTGCTTTATGCACCTCAGCTACCAGCTCAAAGGGGGCTCCCATCTCCTTAGCCTGCGCCATCAACTCCCCCTGAGTGGTATTCGTCAGTTTACGGATGCTGTCCGTTACCGCCCGCATATGCCTTACCGCTTCTACAATATTGCCGCTACCGGCCTCGCCCTTGGTCCTAATCATAGCCGCCCCCTCACCGATACGCCGCAGCGCCTCACCCAAATCCCGGCAGCCGCAGACAAACGGAACCTTAAAGTCATGCTTCCAGACATGGTGGCTTTCATCAGCCGGGGTAAGCACCTCCGACTCATCGATAAAATCTACGCCCAGAGCCTCAAGCGCCTGTGCTTCCACAAAGTGGCCGATGCGGCACTTAGCCATTACCGGGATAGAGACCGTCTTCATAATGGCTTCGATAACAGTCGGGTCAGCCATACGGGCCACACCACCATCCGCCCTGATATCGGCGGGGACTCTTTCCAGTGCCATCACGGCGCAGGCGCCAGCCGCTTCAGCAATCCTGGCGTGCTCGGCGCTGATCACGTCCATAATCACCCCGCCCTTTAGCATCTGGGCAAGCCCGGTTTTGACCTTCCAAGTGCCGGTTTCCATACTCTTCTCCTCACTCCGGTTTGAACTACGACTTTTCACACCTGTATTTTACTATTGTTTGGTCTATTTATCAATTTAAGGCTGAACCCCGATGGTAGCAACATCAAGCACCCTGGTTACAACTGGAGAATCAGGAACGACAAAAGAACGTAATTTAAAAATTGGGGAAACAATTCGAAGGTGGGTAGCTACGAATATTTGTTTCAAGCGTTATGTCAAATCAGCCTCAGCCGAGCGGCCTCTTGGCCGGTATGCCCAGGCGGCGGGGGTATTTTTCCGGGGTGGGTGACAGCTTATCTATTACAACCAGGCAGCGCTCATCGGGGAAAGCGGGCAGAGCAACCTTTTTTACCTCCCGGAGGCTGCCGCCGAGAAGGCCGATTGCCCCGGCAGCCCGATTTATCTCATCATCAACGGTCCCCTTCTTCTGGGCGATAAAGCTTCCGCCGACAGCGCAGAAGGGCAGGGTCAGCTCCACCAGAGTGGGCAGAGCGGCCACCGCCCGTGAGAGCACCAGGTCAAATTTCTCCCGGTAGCGAGCTTGATGGGCGACCTCCTCCGCCCGGCCGGCCACGATTTCAACATCATCCAACCCCAGCTTTTGTACAATGTGTCGCAGGAATTCGGCCTTTTTAGCCGTAGCCTCAAGCAGGGCCAGCTTTATTTCGGGGAAGGCTATTTTGAGCGGGATTCCCGGCAGGCCGGCGCCGGTGCCGACATCAATAAGGCGGAGGTCTTTTTGGGTCGCCTGCGGCCAGGCCAGGATTATGGTGAGGGAGTCCAAGAAGTGCTTTAGCCGGACTTCTTCGTAGTCAGTTATAGCGGTGAGGTTTACCCGCCTGTTCCAGTCAATCAGCTCCTTGTAGTAGCTTGCGAATTGTTCAAGCCGGGCGGGGGTAAGCTCCAGCCCCAGTTCTTTTGCTCCCGCTTTTAGTTTTTGCATAGTAGCTATTATAGCACTTTGAGCTACAGAGGTTAGACCTCTCTCAGTTCTTTTTTATGGGGGATAAGGGGGTGAGGTTGATAAACAATCTAATTATTGACAGTTTACACTAAATCGTGTAGAATTTGATTAATGGTTAAGGATAAAGCAAATCGACTACAGTGGGGCAGCGAGCACATCCTAGCCTTAAGGCGTCACCTGGGTTTAACCCAGTGTGAGCTGGCCGAGAGGCTGGGCACACGTCAGCAAACAATAAGCGAATGGGAAAAGGGGATGTATAAACCTCGCGGTACCTCTTCTACCCTCCTTTCAATTGTTGCCGAACGAGCTAAATTTAAATATGAGGCTACTCCCTTAAAGAAAACGCAAAAAAGTCTTGACATTTTACACGGAGGCGTGTAAAATATTTATGTCTTCGTCCTAATAAAACAATGAATAGTGATAAAGACCTTAGGAAAATTGAACTAAATAGAGTATATCATTCCGACTGTATCGAATTGATGAAATCTATGGACGAAAACTATGTTGATCTAACAGTCACTTCGCCTCCTTATGACGAATTAAGAAATTATAATGGCTATCAATTCGACTTCGAAGGTATTGCTAAAAATTTATTCAGAATAACTAAAAGGGGAGGTGTTTTAGTATGGGTAGTTGGCGATAAAATTAAAAACGGCGACCGAAGTCTTACATGTTTCAAGCAAGCGTTATTCTTTCAAACAGTTGGATTTAAAGTTCACGATGTTATGATTTACAAGAAAAAAAATACTCCCTTTATGAGAACAAATGCTTATACAAACTGTTATGAATTCATGTTTGTTTTAAGTAAAGGAAGCCCAAAAACATTTAATCCCTTAAAGGTTAAAACCGCGAGACAAGGGCAAGAAATGTTGCCTTTTAATAAAGGTGCAGATGGGATAAATAAGAAAATATTAGGCGAACTTAAACCTGAAAAAACAAAGACAAATATTTGGGAATATGCCACAGGTCTTCACGGAACGACAAGCGATAGAATTGCTTTTAAACATCCTGCAGTTTTCCCTGAGAAATTAGCGGAAGATCATATACTTTCATGGACTAATCCGGGCGAGGTTGTTTTTGATCCAATGTGTGGCTCTGGAACCACCTGTAAAATGGCACTTAAAAACAATCGTTTTTATCTTGGATGTGATATATCTACAGAATATGTTGAATTAACAAAGAAAAGACTAGAAGTATTAAGTCCTAAACTATTTACTCAATGAATTTAATAGCTCTTTTTATCAGCTCTACGTTATCTTTAAATCTGCCTATTCCTGTGTTACAACTGTCACATACCCAACCTCTTACTTCTCCTGTGCGGTGATTGTGATCAAGGACTACTTTACTAGTTATGCCCGCAATAGTTCTTTTACCGCAGATTGGACACTCAAAAGGTTCATTCTGTGGTTTATTTTTTAACCATTCAGATTTTGCTTTCGGAGTCGCGTCCTTCCCCTCAAGTTGCTTCCTGCATTCTTTGCATGATGGCCTTCGAACTGATCTGTTGTTCTTGGCATTTTGATTCCTTGCAAACTCTGCAGTACTTAGGAGTTTATGGCAAATATTACAAATTTTTTTAGAGAAAGCATCTCCGGTTTTCTTAACATCAATAATCACAAAATCATTATTATCTAACGTTACCTTCTGCCAAATTCTTATAAAGAAAATTGAAGAGCTTCCTTTAGACTCAAATTCGATAATACCAACATCATCTTTTTGAACCAAAACCCCACTCGTATTTTTGATGTCTCTTTTGGCAACTACAAACTTATCAGTAAGTTTTTTCACAAGACAATCCTATCAAATTAAAACAAATTAAACAATACTTACCTAAATACACTAACTTTTGAGAAAATACGCAAGTCATATCTGCTCTGGTAGAGGATGCGCCGGCCTCAGATATTTTTGCGGGGTGTTTAAGAGGGGGCTTCGCCCCCTCTTCTTAAAAAACAATTCCCCCTCTCCAAGAATGGAGAGGGGGACACAGGGGGTGAGGTTGATACACTTAGCAAAATTGCATTTTAGCCTCGCCTGTGCTATATTTTAGCTATACAACTAAATAAAACCACCGCTAGGGGTGCTAAGGGCTGAGAGGCAGTTTTAAGCCAACCCTAGGAACCTGACCTCGGTAATACGAGCGGAGGGAAGCGGTAGCGACTTAGACCAGGGGTTTAGAGTAAGCACCGAAGCCCCTGGTTTTATTTTTTGGAGGCAGCTATGACTCAACTGGAACTGGCCAGAAAAGGGACTATCTCACCGCAGATGACCCTGGTGGCGGAGAGCGAGGGGCTGGAGGCGGAGTTTATCCGGCGGGGGGTTGCCGAGGGAACTATAGTAATCCCTGCCAACCCCGGGCATGAGCATCTGGTTCCCGGCGGCATCGGGCGGGGGCTTAAGACCAAGGTCAACGCCAATATCGGCACCTCCTCCGACTTCGGCAACATTGACACCGAGCTGGAGAAGCTGCGGGTGGCCGTTGACTGCGGCGCCGACGCCGTCATGGACCTTTCCACCGGCGGCGACATAACCGCCATCCGGAGGGCAATAGTTACAGCCAGCCCGGCAATGATAGGCACGGTGCCCATCTACCAGGCCGGTATTGAAGCCGTAAACAAACGGGGCGCCATCGTCAAGATGACCGTTGACGACCTGTTCTCATCCATAGAAGAGCATGCCCGTGACGGCGTTGATTTCGTCACCGTGCACTGCGGCACCACCCGCGCCGCCGTCGAACATCTAAAGAAGCAGGGAAGGGTGGCCGACGTGGTATCGCGGGGCGGGGCCTTTCTCATCGGCTGGATGCTGCATAACGAGCGTGAAAACCCACTTTATGAATATTTTGACCGCCTTTTAGAGATAGCCAGGGAGTTTGATGTAACCTTAAGCCTCGGCGACGGCATGCGCCCCGGCTGCCTGGCCGACGCCACCGACCGTCCCCAGATAGAGGAGCTGCTGGCCATCGGCGAGCTGGTGGGGCGCGCCAGAGAGGCCGGTGTGCAGGTTATAGTTGAGGGGCCGGGGCACCTGCCATTAAATCAGATTGAGGCCAATGTCCAGCTGGAGAAGTCTATCTGCAAAGGGGCGCCATTCTACGTCCTGGGCCCGCTGGTGACCGACGTTGCCGCCGGCTATGACCACATCACCGGGGCTATCGGCGGGGCTATCGCCGCCGCTGCTGGAACGGACTTCCTGTGCTACGTAACCCCGGCCGAGCACCTCTCCCTGCCCGACCCCGAAGACGTGAGGCAGGGGGTTATCGCCTCCCGCATTGCCGCCCACGCCGGTGACATCGTTAAAGGGGTAAAGGGCGCTTCAGAGTGGGACCGGCAGATGGCCCTGGCCCGAAAGAAGCTGGACTGGGAGGAGCAGGCCAGGCTTTCTTTAGACCCAAAGCTTGCCCGCCGGGTTCACGGCAAGCATACATCAGTCGGCAAAGCCTGCAGCATGTGCGGGGAATACTGCGCCATGGAGCTGGTGGAAAAGTACCTGGGTGTACCTGTAATAAAGTGCTAATACAATAAAAATGGAGAGATAGATGGAACTCGATGAGGTAATCATATCCAGAGCGATAACCGAAACTTTCATGAAGGACTTCCAGGAGGCGATGGACGTTGAGGTAGCCATTGGTGGCGCCGGGCCGGCCGGTATGGCTGCAGGTTACTACCTGGCAAAAGAGGGAATAAAAACAGTCATTTTTGAGAGAAGTCTTCGCCCCGGCGGCGGTATGCCCGGCGGTGGGATGATGTTCAATACCATCGTGGTACAGGAGGAAGGCAAGGAGATACTGGATGAGTTTGGTGTCAGAACCAGAGAGTATGAAAAGGGCTACTATACTGCTGACTCTGTAGAGGCATCCTCAGCCATTTGCCTCAAAGCAATTCAGGCAGGAGCCAAGATATTCAATTTGATAAGCATCGAAGACGTTATGATAAGGAAGAACGACAGAATAACCGGCCTGGTATTGAACTGGAGCGCGGTTAATTTGGCCGGACTGCATGTCGACCCCCTGTCCATACGCTCAAAGGTGGTAATTGACGCTACCGGCCATGCCAGCGAAATCTGCCACATAGTGGTCAACAAGCTTGGCGTCAAGCTAAGGACAGAGGGAGGCGGAATACTGGGTGAAAGGTCTATGTGGGCCGAGATAGCCGAAACAAAGATAATAGAGAATACCAGAGAGGTCTATCCCGGCTTGATTGTGGCCGGCATGGCAGCTAATGCTGTTTGCGGTGGCCCCAGAATGGGCCCTATCTTCGGTGGTATGCTTCTCTCCGGAAAACATGCGGCTGAGGTCGCCATGAAAATCGTGCAGAAGCCGGCAGTTTCCCAGTGAGCGAATTTTTTCTAGTAAGATGATGTAGAATATAATTGGGGAGGCAAGATGAATAGTTCCAGCCAGAATCCGAATCTGGGTGAGGCAGCCGGCGGTTTTTTGGCCAGCCTGCCCGCCGAAGAAGGCGAGAAAAGCCAGCAGGCAGTATATGGATTCGTGCGCTGGTACGGCAGCAAGCGTTCCCTTTCTTTACTTACCGCCCATGAGGTGGAAAATTACGCGGGGCGATTATCATCGTCACAGGCCAACTATTTAACTAATGTCGAGCAGGTGCGGGCCTTTCTGGCCTACGCCAGGAAGCGGGGCTGGGTCAAGACCAACCTGGCGGCTCACCTCAAGACCAGGAAGTCCAAGGCCAGGCTGCCTTCCCCGGCCGGACGGCGACAGTCACCAGCCAACCCCCTGACCCAGCAGGGGTATGCCAAGCTGGAAGCCGAGATTGCCAAGCTGAAAAACCGGCGGCTGGAGGTTATTGAGGAAATGCGCCTGGCGGCAGCGGATAAGGATTTCCGCGAGAACGCGCCCCTGAACGCCGCCAGGGAGGAAAAGGGGCACCTGGAGGGGCGGATTATGGAGCTGGAAGAGACCCTGAAATCGGCCACCATTATTGATGAGACCAAAAGAACCGGGCTCAAGATAAGCGTCGGTGACAGTGTTATTCTGATTGACCCGGATTCCGGCGAGGAACTGCGCTACACCGTGGTCAGCCCCCGGGAAGTAGACCCTGTCAAGGGCATGATTTCGAGCCATTCACCCATAGGTAAAGCCGTTATCGGCTGCGCCCGGGGAGAAACGGTGGAGATAACCGCCCCCTTGGGCAAACTGTGCTACCAGATTAAGCAGATTGAGCATAAATAGCCGTACTACACGCCACAGAATTCACCCCTACTTTTGAGGTATTGACAAAGATGTCACTGCTACTTAAAGTAGTGAGACAAGATTTCTAGTTAAGCAAGATTTAAAGGATTAACAATGGTCAGATGCCGTAACTGTGGACAAAGAACCGATGGTGATTACTGCCAGTGGTGCGGTTACCCGATACTGAGGCGTGGCCACCGGAGGCCGCGAAAACCAGCCCCGGAGACCGCCCGGGAGACTGAGGCTAAAGCAATAAAAAAAGCCGATGAGCCCAAGATAGCCGGGGGGTCTGAGGCCAAAGCAATAAGGGAAGCCGAGGAGGCCAAGGTCAGGGCCAGAATAGAAACCGAGGAGGCCAAGAGGGCAAAAGAAGCCGAGGCCAGGGCAATAATAGAAGCCCAGGAGGCCAGAAAGGAGGCCGAGGAGGCCAAGGAGAGGGCCCGAATAGAAGCCGGGGAAGCCCAGAGGGCCAGGGAAGCTGAGGCCAGGGCGATAATAGAAGCCTCGGAGGCCAGAAGAGAGGCCGAGGAGGCTAAGGAGAAGGCCCGAATAGAAGCCGAGGAAGCCAGAATGGCCAAGGAGGCCGAAGCCGGTGCCACCAGAGAGGCCGAGGAGGCCGGAGAGAAGGCCCGGCTAGAAGCCGAGGAAGCCAGGATGGCAAAAGAAGCCGAGGCCAGGGCGATAAGGGCGGCTGAATCCGCCAAGAAAAAAGCTAAAGAGGCCCTGGAATCTAAAGGGGCTAAGGCGAAAGCCCGGAAGGCCAAGGATGGGTGGGAAAAAGTAAAGAGAGAAGCCGAACAGGCCAGAATAGAAGCCCAGGAGGCCAGGGAGAGAGCCCAGAAAGCCAAGGAGGGCTGGGAAAAAGTAAAGAGAGAAGCCGAACAGGCCAGAATAGAAGCCCAGGAGGCCAGGGAGGCTAAAAAGGCCGAAGAAAAGGCCAGGAAATCCAGGGAAGACTGGGAGAACGCCAAAAAGGAAGCCGAGACCGAAGAGGCCAAGAAAAATGAAGAGGCCCAGGAAAAAGCCAGGAAATCCAGGGAAGAGTGGGAGAGGGCCAGGAAAGAGACCCTGGAGGGTTAGCCACTAAGCAGGGAGGCAGGAAACATGCCAATTATAGCACTGGTTCTTATGTGTGTGGGCGGGGCTGGTCTTCTAACCAGCCTGATACTCTTCTTCACCTCCGCCGCCTGGGAAGACCCCCGTCTGGAACACCAGATGATGGGGATATTTCTCATCGGACAATTTATTCTCAGTATCGGCATAGCCTACTGGCTGATACACCTGACCAACCTGTTGGGACAGTAAGTCAAAGCCCGGCTGCTGTGTTATAATTTCCCCCGCGATGCAGAAGACTAAAAATAATGAGCTGCCCGTCTTAGCCATAGACCTTGGCGGTACCAAGATAGCCGCCGCGCTTATATCGCCCGACAACCGGGTGATGGATAAAATATATTCTCCCACCCTGGTTTCCGAGGGGCCTCAACCGGTGACCAGCCGGATATTTTCAATGATTGACCGCCTCTTATCTCAAGGCAATACCGACGCAGCGCAACTTTATGGCATAGCCATTGCCGCGGCTGGCGCCATAGATACAGATAAAGGATTGGTAACATCATCACCGAACCTCCCCGGCTGGCTTAATATACCCCTGCGGGATATGATAAGAAAACGGTACGGGGCCGATACCTGCCTGCTCAACGATGCCAGCGCCGCCGCCCTGGGAGAACACCGCCTGGGGGCAGGGAGGGGCATGACTAATCTTATCTATCTTACGGTAAGCACAGGAATCGGCGGCGGTATTATAGTTAACGGTGAACTCTACTCCGGAACATCCGGTTGCGCCGGCGAGATAGGGCACATGACTATCGACGCTAACGGGCCGGAATGCAACTGCGGTAACTTCGGCTGCCTGGAGGTATTAGCCTCCGGCACAGCCGTGGCCAATGAGGCGAAAAGACGTATCAAAGAGGGAGAGCAATCTAAACTCACCGATATCGTGTCCGGTGACCCGGAGGGCATTACAGCGGAAAAAGTTGCCATGGCGGCGCAGGGCGGCGACCGGCTGGCAACGGCTGTAATTTCCAGGGCCGCTACATATCTTGGCGTGGGCATGGCAAACCTGGTTAATATCTTTAATCCCGAGATGATAATAGTTGGCGGCGGTTTATCAAAAATGGGAGAACTTTTACTCGGGCCGGCAAGACAGGCAGTAAAACAACGGGCTTTCCCATTATGCGCCGGCGCGGTGCGCATCGTTACCTCTGAGCTTGGTGATGAGGCCGGAGTGCTTGGCGCGGCTATTTATGCCCGCCAGCTTTAGATAGCGGTCCGTCCGAAATAGAGCAGCAGGGCGGCGATAACGATGAGAATCCAGTAGAAACTGGGGACCGGCCCCCACCACTTATCGTGCCACCAGATTTTTCCCCTGCGGAAGCTCTTAATCCCGTAATACGGATTAAAGACAAACCACAGGAAGTCTTCCATCAGAACCATTCCAATATAAAATCCAATTAGAAGGCCTTCCAGCCGCCAGCTCCACGCGACGAAGAATAGGGGCAGGTGAACCATGGCAATCAGGAACAGGGTCATAAAAACGTGGTAGCCGGTTATCGGACGTCCGCCCGTTAACCTGACGAGCCAGCCCTTTTTTATGCGCCAGCAGGGCATTTTTGCCGCCCAGCCATCCCTGCCCTCCATCTGGATTTCCCACAGGGCGAGGATAAGGGCCATGAGAACCATAAAAGCTAATAACCCGATAATCACTTGAAATCCTCCTCCTGCGGAATTTTAAATCGAAGAGGGGATGGTCGGGGTGGGCGGACTTGAACCGCCGACCTCAGCGTCCCAAACGCTGCGCGCTGCCAACTGCGCTACACCCCGCTACCAGAGTATAGCAATGCTGTGATTAAGGGTCAATACGAAAGTTTAAAGCGGGGTTAATCTCTACCTGCAATCGGGGCAGTTATCAAAAGTGCCTGGCGGCAGACCGGTCTGTTCTATCATGTATTCCAGCTGCCTTTCCGGTATCCAGTAGCCGCCGCAGGTCTTGCATTTCTTCAGCTTGAAGTCCATCTGGCTGCTGGGCCATTTGATGTACCTGGTATCGCCGACATCCTTGAAATCTATGGCACCTACCGGACAGACGTAAGCGCAGGAGCCGCAGCCGATGCAGACATCGGAAGGTTCGTAATACGGAGTGCCCATCTGCCGGTCGACCCCCCGATTGACCAGGCTGATTGCCGAGACGCCGACAACCTCCTGGCACACCCTGACGCACAGGGCACAGAGGATGCACTGCTTGTCGTCCTGCTGGAAGCTCGTCTCCTCAACGCCCAGCCGCCGGGCCAGGTCCTGTATCTCTTTGTTATTGGGGCAGCGCGCCAGAAGCAGCTCCATGAGCATCCTGCGGTTGCTGACAACCCTGTCCGAGCCGGTCTTTACCTCAAGCCCGTCTTCTACCTCGTAAAGGCAGGAAGCCACCAGCTTTTCCCTTCCCCGCCGGGTGATTTCAACCAGGCAGAGGCGGCAGGCGCCGTAGGGCTTAACCGCCTCGTTGTGGCAGAGGGTTGGGATATAGATGTTGTTGTCTTCAGCCACCTGAAGTATGGTCTGGCCCTCTTCGGCTTTTAGCTTGCGACCGTCAATTGTCAGCGTAACCATATCTACTGCCTTTACTTCCTAATTACCGCGCCCAGCTTGCAGACATCGTAGCAGGCGCCGCACTTAATGCACTTCTCCTGGTCTAAGACCACCGGCTTCTTCTTGCCCATATCGGTTATCGCCTCTACCGGGCAGGCCTTGACACACAGACCGCAGCCGGGGCATTTCTCTTCGTCAATGCTGTAAGTCACCAGCGCCTTGCAGACGCCGGCCGGGCACCGCTTTTCCTTGATATGGGCTTCATATTCGTCACGGAAATAGCGGAGCGTGGTCAATACCGGATTGGGGGCGGTGCTGCCCAGTGCGCACAGCGAGCTATCGACCAGGGTGGCTGAGAGCCTCTCCAGTAAATCAATATCGCCGTCTTTGCCCCTGCCCTCGGTGATATCGGTCAGTATCTGGCTCATCCTCCTTAAGCCCTCACGGCAGGGAACGCACTTGCCGCAGGATTCGTCCTCAAGGAAGTTGATGAAATACTTGGCGATATCCACCATGCAGCTGTCTTCGTCCATGATAATCATGCCGCCGGAGCCCATCATCGAGCCCGCCTTGTCGAGCCGGTCAAAGTCCACCGGCAGGTCCAGCAGGCTCTCCGGTATGCAGCCGCCGGAGGGGCCGCCGGTCTGCACCGCCTTGAATTTTTTGCCATCGGGAATACCGCCGCCGATGCCGTAGATAATCTCCCTTAAAGTTATGCCCATGGGGACTTCAATGAGGCCGGTGTTTTTAATCTTGCCCACCAGCGAGAAAATCTTGGTTCCATTGCTCCCCTCGCTGCCTATTTTGGCGTACCAGTCGGCGCCGTTGCCGATTATCAGGGGGACATTAGCCCAGGTTTCTACATTATTAAGATTGGTGGGTTGCTCCCACAGGCCCTTATCCACGGTGTGGACATACTTGGCCCGGGGCTCGCCGACCTTGCCTTCCAGCGAAGCCATCAGCGCCGTGGACTCGCCGCAGACGAAGGCGCCGCCGCCCCGGCTTATCCTGACCGAGAAGTCAAAGCCGGAGCCCAGAATATTCTTACCCAGCAGGCCGTACTCTTCGGCCTGTTCTATTGCCGTCTGGGCGTTTTTAACCGCCAGCGGGTACTCGTTGCGGACATAGATATAGCCTTCGTGGCTGCCGATAGCATAAGCACCGATAATCATCCCCTCCAGAACGCTGTGGGGATTGCCCTCCATTAAACTTCTATCCATAAAGGCGCCGGGGTCACCCTCGTCACAGTTACAGATTACATAGCGTTTTTCGCCTTCGGCATCACGGCAGCTCTGCCACTTATCGCCGGTGGGGAACCCACCGCCGCCCCGCCCCCGCAGGCCCGCTTTCTTGACCTCGTTAATTATTCCCTCAGGGGACATATTAGAAAGTGCCTTGCCCAGAGCGGCGTAGCCGCCGACGGCTATATAATCATCAATCCGGGTGGGGTCAATCAGGCCGTTGTTGCCGAAGACCAACCGTTTCTGTTTCTTATAGAAAGGCACTTCAGGCTCATAGGTTATTTTCTGGCCGGTATCGGGGTCGGTGTAGAGCAACCGGTCAATGATATTGCCCTTGATAATAGTCTCGGCGACTATCTCCGGGACGTCTTTTAAATTCACCTTCTGGTAGAAAATGTCTGCCGGCTTGATAACCACCAGCGGCCCCTTTTCGCAGAAGCCGTGGCAGCCGGTGACCTTTACCTCTACTTTAGCATCCAGTTTATTCTTTTTAATTTCCTCTTTAAAGGCGTCGCTGACCCCTTCGCTGCCGAAAGAATGGCAGCCGGTGCCGCCGCATACCGTTACGCAGGGCTTATCCGGGTCTCTTGAGGCTAATATGGCCTTGCGGAGAGCCTCAAGCGCCTCAACAGAGCCCAGCCGTTTTGATGTTTGCTGCTTCTTGGCCATTACTTATAGCTTTCCAGTAGCGGTTTTACCTTGCTGCCGGTCATCTGCCCCGAATAGTTGCCGTCTATTACTACTATCGGCCCCAGTGCGCAGGCCCCGACGCAGTTAACCGTCTCCAGTGTGTATTTCAGGTCTTCCGTTGTTTCGCCGGATCTTATGCCCAGCTCCCGCTTAATCTCATCGATGACCCTGCCCGCCCCCCGGACGTGGCAGGCGGTGCCCAGACAGACGTTAATCAGGTGCCGCCCCCTCGGTTTGAGGCTGAAAGCCTTGAAGAAGGAGGCGACGCTATAGACCTGGCTCAAGGGGACTTCCAGCCCCTGGCCGACAAGCACCAGGGCTTCCCTGGGCAGGTAGTTGTACTCCGCCTGGACATCCTGCAAAATCGGCACCAGCATACCGGGGTCGCTCTGGTACCGTGCCAGTATTGATTTTATCTTCTGTTTATCCGGCTTAACTTCAGCCTTCAACTGCTCTCTCCTTGAGTTCGGCGTAGTCAGCGGTCACCCGCTTTTGTATCTTTTCTATAATATCCTCGGACAGGTGCCGGAACCGGCCCTGCAGCTTCATGTAGGCGGTCACCGGCTTGAGTTCGGGGAAATCGAAATTCAGTTTATATTTGCCGTTTTCCACCTCATAGAGGGGGAATATACCGGTCTCTACCGCCAGGCGGCCCAGCTTGATGGCCAGATCGGTGGGGCACCTCCAGCCGGTGGGGCAGACCGATAGTATATGAACATAGGCCGGGCCCGGCGTGGCGGCTGCCTTCTTCACCTTGTCCATCATATCAAAGGGGTAGCTGGGACAGGCCGTTGCCACATAGGGAATATTATGGGCGGCGGCGATAGCCGGCATATTCTTCTTCCAGCTTACCTGACCGATGCTCACCTTACCCGCCGGCGAGGTGGTGGTGGCAGCGCCGTAGGGGGTGGACGAAGAGCGCTGTATGCCGGTATTCATATAGGCCTCGTTGTCGAAGCACAAATAGACGAAGTTGTGTCCCCTCTCTAGGGCTCCCGACAGCGCCTGGAGACCGATATCACTGGTGCCGCCGTCACCGGCCATGGCCACTACCGTGATATCCTGTTGGGCTATGCGGCCCTTCTTCATCAGCATCTTCAAGCCTGACTCTATGCCGGAAGCCACCGCGGCGGTATTTTCGAACAGGGTGTGGATCCAGGGAACCTTCCAGGAGGTGGTGGGCAGCGGCGAGGAGACTATCTCCATACAGCCGGTGGCGCTGGCGATGATGGTATTCTGCCCCAGCGCCTTGCAGACCAGCCTCACCGCCAGGGCTTCGCCGCAGCCGATGCAGGCCCGGTGGCCGGAAACAAAAATGTCCTTTTTAGTTACCAGTCTGGGGACATAGACGCCGTAGTTCTGCATTATTCCCTCACCCCGAATATCTCGAACTCGTTGGGGGAGCCTTTCTCCGAGATGGTTATGCCCTTGTTTATTATCTCTTCAAAGTCACCCGGGCTGATATCCCGTCCGCCTATGCCGGAAACGAAGCTGACCACTTTGGGCTTTTTAGCTTGGCCGTACAACGCCGCCTTGACCTCGGAGCAGACGGGGCCGCCGGGGCCACCGAAGGAGAGCGCCCTATCGAGGACGATAAGCGTCTCGGCGTCTTCCACCGCCCGGCGGAGCTCCTCGAAGGGGAAGGGGCGCCACAGGCGGAGCCTTACCAGCCCCACATCCCTGCCCTCTCCCCGCATCTTGTCTATGGCCGTCATGGCCGTTTCACTGAAGCTGCCCATAGTTAAGAGCAGGACTTTAGCCTTTTCACTGTGGTATCTTTCCACTGGCGAGTAGTGGTGTCCGAAAATCTCGCCGAACTCCTGCCAGCACTTGAGAATTATCTCTTTGGACGCCCTCAGATTTACTTCCTGCGCCCACTTTGCCTCCGGGTAGATGATGGGCGGGGCGAAATCGCCCATGGTGACCGGTTTATCGGGGTGGAGGGGCAGGGGATATTTATTGTCGGGAAGGAACTTATCCACCTTGCTCTGGTCGGGGAAGGTTATCGGCTCAATGACGTGCGAGAGGTGGAAGCCGTCCAGGTGAATCATCACCGGCAGCAGGACCTTATTATCTTCGGCAATACGGAAGGCGCAGAAGATATGGTCAACCACCTCCTGCCCGTTTTCGGTAAATATCTGAATCCAGCCGGTATCGCGGACGGCCATGACGTCGGAGTGGTCACCCCAGACGCTTAAAGGCGATGACAGCGCCCGGTTAGCCACCGTCATGACCACGGGAAAGCGCATCGACGAGGCGACATAGAGCACCTCGTGCATCAGCTCCAGCCCCTGGCCGGCGGTAGCGGTGAAGGTCCTGGCGCCGACAGCAGCCGAGCCGAGACAGGCGCTCATCGCCGAGTGCTCGGACTCAACCGGAATGTAGGCGGCGTCCACCTCGCCGTTGGCTACCAGCTCGGCGAGGTGCTCCACGATGTGGGTCTGGGGAGTGATGGGGTAGGCGGCGATAACATCGACATTGGCCTGCTTAACCGCATCGCCGATGGCCACCGAGACCTCAATGCCCACTCTATCGGCCATTATTCCTCCTCCTCGACCATGGTTATTACCCCGGTGGGGCACTCACGGGCACAGATACCGCACCCCTTGCAGTAGTACATATCGGCCTCAAAATTGCCCTCATCGTTCTGGAAAATACAGCCCTCCGGGCAGAATATCTGGCACAGGGCGCACTTAATACATTTCTTAAAATCATAGGTCGGCCGCTGCGACCGCCAGTCGCCGGTCTTATACCGGCTGGCATTACCCGGCTCGGTAACGATGGCACCGATTTCCAGGTCCCTCCAGGTCATTTCCCCTTCCGACTTTGGCTTACGCTTGGCCATCCCCTATAGCTCCTTAACCTCGGTCTCTTCATAGGCCCTTTTCATAGCGTTGATATTCCTCTCCGCTATACGGCCAAAGCGGTTTTTCAGCGGCTCAACCACCGATTCCAGCTCGACCACGCCGGTGGCCTTGAGCATGGCCCCGACCATGGTGGTATTGGTAATGGGCACCCCCAGAACCTCCCTGGCGATAGCGGCGGCGTCAACCCTGGCCATCTTACATTTGGTACTAAACCTGGCGGCGATTTCCTCAAACGACTTCTTGGTGTTAATTACCAGCAGCCCGTTTTCTTTGAGTCCCGATAGAACATTGACAATGCTGAGCAGTCCGGGGTCAAGCACCACCACCACATCCGGCCGGGTTATCTCTGCCCTTATCCTGATGGGCTGCCGGCTGTCTATCCTGACGAAAGCCAGTACCGGGGCGCCTCTTCTCTCCGGACCAAAGCTGGGGAAGGCCTGGGCATACTTGCCTTCGCTTATGGCCGCCTGCGCCACCAGCTCCGCCGAGGTGACCGCACCCTGTCCTCCCCGACCGTGCCATCTGATTTCAATAAGTCCGTTTTTGCCTGTCAATTTAGCCTCTTAAAGCTAATATTTAAAACCGCCCCTGGAGCGACTCGAACGCTCGCAACCAGCTCCGGAGGCTGGTGCTCTATCCAACTGAGCTACAGGGGCAAAGGTCACAGAGTATAAAAAACCAGCAAAATTACATCTATATGATAAGGTAAACTGATATGATTTATGATTTATGATTAAGGTAACTTTATATGATAACCTATAATCTAATTATAATGCAAATTTTCTAGGCCTTTTCCCCCAGCGCCTTGACCACCAGTACCGGCGCCTTGCTGTCCTGAACCACCTTATTGGCAATACTGCCGAAGACCCATTTCTTGATGCCGGAGTGCCCGTGGCTGGAGATGGCAATCAGATTGACCCCTTCTTCTTCGGCGAACTTAATAATTTCCTGCCCGACATCACCTACTTTATCCCCGACCTTGAGGGCTACCTTTACCGTGCCCTTGCGCCTTTTGAGCTTACGGTAAACCCCGTCCAGGTAGCCTTCAGCCTCTTTCTTGAACATTGCCACCTGCTCTTCGGGGTAACTGATATAGTCCAGACCGCCCACCGAGCGAATATGCCGCCCCGACGAAACCACTCCGAAGAGGATGACCTCCGACTCAAACCGGCTCATCAGCTCCCCGACATATTCCACCGCCGCCCCGCCAGCTTCGGAGCCGTCCAGGGGGAGCAGAATCCGGTTGAGCAGGACCGGCCGCTGCGCCTCCTGCCTGGGCTTGGCCGCCCTGACCATCAGCAGCGGCACGGCGGCGGCCTGCAGCAGCTTGCTGGCGATACTCCCCGTAGCCCACGACATTATGCCGGAGCGGCCGTGGGAGGTGATAATGATGAGACCAACATCATTTTTCTCGGCATAGCTGATGATTTCATCAGCCGATTTGCCGGAGACAACCACCGGGCTGACCTTTCTGATACGCTCTTTCATCCTATCCGCCACTTCCTGCATGTAGAGCTCGTGCATATGCCGGTAATGGCTTTCGGCCGGCTCATTGACGTGTAACAGGATAACCTCGGACTTGAAGGCGTTTGCCAGCTCTTCGGCATAGGGCAGGGCCAGCTCGGCCAGGTCGGAACCGTCCAGCGGGACCAGAATCTTCTTCCACATTTTTCCACCTCCCTTAAGCGTATCTTATTATTAAATACAGCCAGCAAAGGCCGAGGACCATAACCGTAGCCGGGACGGCGTATTTGCAGAACCTGCCCCAGCTGATGGGATGTCCCTCCTTCTCGGCAATGGCGGTGCCGACCACGTTGGCCGAGGCACCGATGGGGGTGGCGTTGCCGCCGATATCCGCCCCCAGAGCCAGAGTCCAGGCCAGGGTGGGCAGTTTAAAACCGGCGGTCTTGGAGAGATTGACGATTACCGGCACCATGGTGGCGGCAAAGGGAATATTATCCACTATGGCCGAGGCGAAGGCGGATATCCACAGGATGAGGGGTATAACCAGAACTATATTGCCCCCGGAGGCCTGGCCGATAAATAGAGCCAGCATCTCCAGCACACCGGTTTCCTCCAGGCCGCCGACGCAGACGAATAACCCGATAAAGAAGAGCAGGGTGCGCCAGTCCACCCGGGAAATAACGTGCATGGCTTTGCGGCTTGCCGCCAGCAGGGTAAGAAAGGCGGCGATAACCCCTATCAGCGCCATGGAGATGCCGGTTTCGGCGTGGGTGACTATCAAAGCAATTACCGCGACAAAGATGCCGGCATTGATGCGGAAGTGGAGGGGGTCGGTGATGGCTTCGCTGGGCTGGGGATAATGGGCGGTGGGGGTAGCGGCATCGCCCTGGTGGACGGTCAGAATCTTGCGGAAGATGAAGTAGAAGAAGACTAAAGCGAACAGCATCCCTATCCAGGCGATAGGGCCGGTGTTGGCAGCAAAGTCGGTGAAGGTGTAGCCGAGGCTGGTGCCGATGATGATATTGGGGGGATCGCCGGACATGGTGGCAGCCCCGCCGGTATTGGCGGCGAAGATTTCGGCGATTATCACCGGCACCGGGTCAAACTTGAGCAGGCGGGACAGCTCGATTGTGACCACGGCTAAGAACAAAATCACGGTGATGCTGTCGATGAACATGGAGAGGAAGCCGGAGAGCAGCATGAAGACAATCAGTATGGGAACGACCTTGTAGTTGACCATCTTGGCCAACAGCAGGCACATCCAGCGGAAAAACCCGACTTCCCCCAGTCCCTCCACCATGACCATCATGCCGCCGATAAAGACAATGGTCTGCCAGTTGACGCCGTAGGATTCTATGTGCTCCTGCCCCGGTATCCAGAAGCCAAATTGCCCCAGCTGTTCCAGGTTTAAGACGTTGGTAATCGATTCAGGGCTTCTCATCACCAGCAGGAAGACGACCCCCAGGGTGAGGGCGGCGCCAATGAGGGCGGGAATATAGCGGTGTACCTTGCCGTAGATGATGGCGACAAACATGAGAACGAAAATAGTGATGGCAAGAATTTGACTTAGTATCAGCATTTGTTCCGAAGTCTCTTTCCTAGCGCAGAAAATGAGGCTAAAACTATGCTATTATAGCAGAAGTTGGCCGGTAACGAAAAGAGCCGGTATTGACTTTTAAAGCACCACGCCAATAAAGCGGCTTAAGTTTAAGAGGAGTTAGCCTTGCTCTGGTTGGTCTGGTTAAAGTTTGTCTTTTGCGTCCTGGTGATATTTTTCTCAGGGAGGGCGGTAGCCAAGTACGGTGACATTATCGCCATCAGGACCGGACTGGGCAGGGTCTGGATAGGGGTTGTCCTCCTCGCCCTGGTCACCTCCCTGCCAGAGCTCTTCACCGGAATAAGCGCCGTTACCCTGGTCGGCGCCCCCGATTTAACCATCGGCAATCTCTTTGGCGCCAACGCCTTTAATCTTTTTAACCTTGCCCTGCTCGATATCACCTACCGCTACGGCTCCCTGTTCGGGATGGCCGGCCCCGTTCACCGTATGACGGGATGGTTCAGCATGGTGCTGGTAGCCGTTGCCGCTGTCTCTATCTTTATCAGCAGCCGCTTTTTCGACTTAGGTCTAGGCTGGATAGGCTGGTACACCCCGGTTATTATCATCCTCTTCCTTTTCTTTATGTGGCAGATTTTCCGCTCCCAGCAGCACCAGCCGACCCGCCCGCTGATTGAGCAGCCGGACTACGCGGGCATACCCATGAGGCGGGTCTACCTCTATTTCGCCATAGCCGCCGCGCTTATCATCGGCGCCGGCACCTGGCTGGCGGTTATCGGTGAGGAGATTGCCACCGTTACCGGCCTGGGGGAGAGCTTCGTGGGCACCCTGCTCATCGGCTTTTCCACCACCCTGCCCGAAATCACCGTCTCCTTCGCCGCCATGAGGATAGGCGCCGTGGACATGGCGGTGGCCAATATGATAGGCTCCAACCTGTTTAACATGGCCGTCATCCCCATAGACGACCTGCTTTACGCGCCGGGGCCGGTGCTGAACGCGGTATCGACCAACCACCTGATTACCGCCGGCATCGTGATAGTGATGACCGGGGTCTTTATCGCCGGGCTTCACTATAGGCCGAGAAGGTACTTTAGAGTAAGCTGGTGCAGCCTGACGCTGATAGCGCTGTTCTTGATACAGGCTTACCTGAGCTATACCATGGCCTGATATAGATTAGAACCCAAATAAATGGTAAAAAACAATAAGATTTCCTAATTGATGTCAAGCCCTTAATTAGCCATGGATTGTAATTCCTCACCGCAGTACACTGTCTTCTGGGGAGGTATGAGTGGTCCTGACTGAGGAGCTTTAGCTGCCTCACGCGTTCTGCGACCGGTTAGCCTTCCCACATTAGATTTGCGATGCCGCCGAGCCTGTCTTGTTTCTTCAGGTACCTTATACGCTGACCGGATGAGTTCCATAGCCTCCTTCTTTGTTATCAGTTTGCCCTGGCTATCTCGCAACTCATATGGTCTACCCTCTCGCAGTACCGCCATTATCCTAGCTCCCAGGTGACTCATCACTGCTCCCATGGCTTGCAGGTGTGTCTTGCCATGCTGCACCATCTCCCTGTAATAAAGATCGGCAAGCTGCGGGTCATACCTGCGTGCAATATCCCCGGCTTGAAATAGAGCTCGCTTCATCATTGAGGGGCCTGCCTTGGTCATCCTTAGTCCCTTGCCCTCGGTATTGGCCGATTGTCTGGCTCCGGGCACGACGCCCGTCCAGTTAGCGAAGGCAGATTGACTGCGGAAGCGGTGTGGGTCACCAATTATGGCCAGAAACACCTGGGCTGTTCTCACTCCAATTCCGGGAATAGTACGCAGATGATCAGATGGATGAAGATGT
>JAUVYB010000042.1 GCA_030603275.1 Deltaproteobacteria bacterium
GGTCGAATTAGCGCTCATTGCCTTCTGCCACTCCTCGGGGCCGGTTTCGACCAGCGGTTTGGCGAATGGCAGGTTGAAACTGTTGACCAGTATGTCTATTCTCTGCCATTTCTTGAGAACGGTCTGTACCATTTTTTCTACCTGTCGGTAGCTGGTAACATCGACAGGAATGGCAATAGCTTCCTTTCCCAGCTCTTGCGCCTTCTTAACACCTGCTGACATTTGCTCTTCGTCCTGGCCGAACAACGCCACCTGTGCCCCGGCTTCTGCCAGGTAGCCCGCCATCTCCTTTTGCCAGCTTTGCCCCAGACCACCAATAAGCGCTACTTTATCCGTAAGGCTGAATTCTTCTAGCATCATCACATATCTCCCTATTCGTTTAGTGGGATTGATGGAACGTAATTAATCGGGGCATAGCCGCTGAATAGAGCTCCTCCATCAATCGAGAACACCTCGCCGGTGGCATAATCTGAGGCATCCGAAGCCAGGTAGATGGCAAGGGCGCCAATTTCCGAAGGCTGTCCGGCGCGTCTCATGGGGATAAAAGCCGCTAAAGCGTCATATCCTTCCTTAGGTCCCAGCGTCTGGAACAGCCCCGGGGCGATGGCATTCACCCTGACACCATTCTGCGCCAGGGTCAGTGCCAGCGACATGGTGAGCAGGATCACACCGGCTTTAGCGATGTTATACATGAAGCTACCACGCCTTCCCCTCATACCGAAGCCGGAGGCTATATTGATTATCTTGCCGTATTGCCTGTCCACCATATGTTTGGCTATAATGCGTGAACAGTAGAAGGCACCGCTAAGGTTGGTGTCTATGCCCCGCTGCCACTCAAGGTCGCTTATTTCCCAGAAAGGTTTTGGCACTTCTCCACGGACGATCCCGGCGCAGTTCACCAGAATATCCACCTTCCCCCACTGGTTTATGGCTTTAGTCATCGTATCTTTGACCTGGTCGGACCTGGTTATATCGGCAGGAAACAACACGGCTTTCCGTCCTGCGGCGACAACCTTAGCTGCTGTCTTTTCGCCGTCCTCAACCCGAAAATCGGTAACCACTATGTCGGCCCCGGCTTTTGCCAGTGACAGACATATGGCAGCGCCCAGACCCCCAGCACCGCCAGTGACCACAGCTACTCTGCCGTCCAGGCTGAGCTTCTCCAGCATATTCATCCTCCTTATGCTCTAATATTTATGATTTATGTGCTGCTAGCAGACTCTAGCCAGTGTGTTATGACTTCATTCAGTTAGCGATGATGCCGGTCCTCTTACGACCCGCTTCCTGGTGTTGTTAGTCTTTGCACGAAATGTTAGCACTACCACTACCTGCGGTCAAGGCATGTGCTCGTCCGGACACGACTCTCACCGGCTCTTCCGGGACTTGTGAGGATTAATTGTATGTTGGACCAATACATTCTGCTGAGACCAGGGCTTGCGCCTTTCATTACATCGGTGCTCTCAGCTATATTTTCTTACGTTTCCATCTGCCTGATAAGAAGTACACAGAGTAAAAAATTGACCTGCACACCACGCCAGCCACCATAGCCCAGCGGACTCCGTAAACACCAAGATTGCCAGCCTGCGGCAGGAAGTATGCCAGTGGCACCACCATTCCCCACATAGTCACCAGGTTGACCAACATCACGGGCAGCGTATCACCAACACCATTCAGACATTGTGACAGTACAATAGCCAGACCAATCACTAACAAGGACACTATTTCTATCCTGAGGAAGGCGGCTGCGATGGCTATAACTTCGGCTTCCGGGGTAAAGATGCGAGTTATGTCCTCAGCCCAAAACCAAATTATAATCGAAACGAGGAGCGTAAGAACCGAACAGAGAGCGACCCCCAGCCAGGCGGTTCTCTGTGCCCGGTCTGGCCGACCTGCCCCCATGTTTTGCCCTGCCAGGACGCCAGCTCCCATTCCCCAGGCCATGATGGGCATATGTATAAGGTTATTAACCATCTTGCTAAGCAAGGTCTGGCCTGCCACAGCGAGGGTACCAAACCCTACAACAAACCGCATCAATATGAGATCTGCAAGAGCGCGTTGCGTGGTGGTAGTAGAAGCTGGAATACCAATCTTAACTATGCGCCAGATCATATTGAGGTCGAGTTTGAAGTTTCGAAAGTTCAATTGCAGGCGAGACCGTCCAGTAAGGAGCACCCATAGCCCGAGAGACGCTGCCACGCCCTGCGCAATGACACCGGCCCAGGCGGCTCCACTTATTTCCAGGCGGGGAAAGAACCACCAGCCATAGGCCAGGGAAGGACAAAAGATGACGTGCAAAAGTGTGGACAGGGCGGCTATCTTCATGGGGGTTCTGGTGTCGCCTGACGCCTCCATGATAGCCTCGTTCGTGTGGCGGACGATCATGAACACTGCCGCCACGAAGAGTATCCGAATATACGGCGTGGCCAGCGCGGCAACGTCAGTCTCCACACCCAGCAAGAGTAGCATCTTTCTAGCTAGTAAGGAGCCTATCGCCGCCAGAATGATAGCGAGGACGATACTGATGACATACCCTTGCTGCGCCGCATGGTTAGCACCTTCTTTGTCGCCAGCGCCGACAAGACGGGCGACCATAGCCCTTAAACCCAAAACAAGACCCCACATCATTGACTGCGCAACCATAACGACCATAGCGCCGACACCCACCCCGGCAAGAGAGGCTGCCCCCAGCCTTCCCACCACTATCGTGTCAACAATAGGGCGCAAGACTATAAGGCTTCTGCTCACAAGCATTGGCCAGGACAAGGACAAGAGATTATGGAAGACGCTGCCTTCTGTCCAGTTCCTCTGCTGAAAATCTCCTCCGGTTGTCATAGCCTCTGTAGCCGCTTATGTTTCCATCTCACTAGTACAGGCCATGGTTGGCACGACTACTGGCCACTCTATCCTCTGGTTGATGCTGTGAACTGCTACTGCCGGGGTGCCAAATAGTGCCGCAAAATGCATCAGAAACTGGTTCCTGTTTAAGGGCATCACAAATCAGATTAGGCAGCCGGAACTGCCCCACAATGTCAACAAAGTTGTACGTATAGTCTGAAGCCTGCCGGTGCTAATCTTCCAGCGGTTACGCCAAACTGAAAGGAGAGGCGGGGCTTGAGTAACGCCGTTTCCTGCCTCCTGCTCAGCAAGAACACCGGGGAATTATACCACTGTGAAGCAGAAAACAGAAATACCTCGCTTTGCGGATTTATCCCGGCCAGGGAAACGATTTGCTGCCTTCGTGTGGTATAATAGTTCTAGAGTCTCATAGAGAGGAGGTTTGTTACCATGGATTGGGGGATGAAAAACCGTTTGGCGCAATTAGTTAAAGAGGATGGTCGCTGTTTGTTCCTGCCCGTGGACCATGGTTATTTTCAAGGTCCTGTCAGCAAACTGGAGAACCCGCGTAAAACTCTTGAACCACTTCTCCCTTACACCGACGCGATTTTCGTTACCAGGGGAGTTTTGAGGTCATCGGTAGATCCTGACAGGGCGAAACCAATTATCCTTAGAGTATCTGGCGGCGCCAGCGTAGTGGGAAAGGACCTGGCTCACGAGGGGATAACCACCTCTATGGAGGAAGCCATCCGACTCAATGTGTGTGCCGTGGGCATCTCCATCTTCGTTGGGACTGATTACGAGCACGATTCCTTGTTAAATCTGGCCAGGCTTGTTGATGAAGGAGAAAGGTACGGCATCCCGGTAATGGCAGTTACCGCTGTGGGCCGAGAACTGAAGAAGCGTGATGCCCGCTATCTTGCTCTGTCCTGCCGTATTGCTGCTGAGCTGGGCGCTCGAGTGGTAAAGACCTATTACTGTGAAAAATTCGAAAAGGTTATACAGGGCTGCCCCGTTCCGGTAGTCATCGCTGGTGGGCCCAAAGTAGATACAGAATATGAAGTGCTTCAATTTGTTCATGATGGCATCCAGAGAGGTGCCATAGGCGTGAATCTGGGAAGAAACATCTGGCAAGATGAGCACCCAGTGGCCATGATAAGAGCCATACGTGCCATTATCCATGAGAACGTCACTCCAAAAGAGGCTCAAGAGTTATACGATAGCGTAAAGAGCGGAGTGGCATAGCGGCTGTGCCCAGGTAAGTATGCTGCGGCATTGAAGAAACCCTGAATCTCAAGCGCTAAACCCCGAACGAAATGCAAAAATCAAAATGACCGAAAGCGTTACCAGGTCGTTGCGAGGAGCCGAAAGCGACGAAGCAATCTCGGGGGACGGTGGGGGTGATGTGCCCATAGATGTAGTGGCGGGGTTTATCCCCGCCTTATGGCCTGGGGGAAAATACCATGCGCGTAGCTACGTATTACAGTAATCAAGATATACGGCTTGAAGAGATGCCTGTGCCACAGATTGGCCCCGGCGAGGTATTGATGCGGGTGGAGGCCAGCGGCATCTGTGGCAGCGATTTGCTGGAATGGTATCGCCTGCACAAAGCACCTTTAGTCTTAGGCCATGAAGTCGCCGGCGTGGTTGTTGCTGTCGGGGAGGGGGTGGAACATTATAAAGCGGGTGATCGGATTTGTGCCGCCCATCATGTTCCCTGCAACACCTGCCACTATTGCCTTGGTGGGCACCACACCGTTTGTGATACCTTGCGTCAGACGAACTTCGACCCTGGTGGCTTTGCCGAATATGTGCGGCTGCCAGGCATCAATGTCGAACATGGCATATTCCCCTTACCTGGCGAAGTATCTTTTGAGGAAGCGACCTTTATTGAGCCCCTGGCTTGCGTCCTGCGCGGGCAAAGATTGGCCCATCTACAGCCAGGGCAAAGTGTGCTCGTTGTCGGCAGCGGCGTTGCCGGGCTGCTCCATATACAACTGGCCCGGACTTCAGGTGCCGGTTACATTATAGCCACGGACATCGTTGATTATCGCCTGGAGGCAGCGCGAAGATTTGGAGCCGATGTTGCCATTCACGCTAAAGAATATACCCCAGACTATTTACGTCAGGCAGCCGAGGGTCGTCTCGCTGACCTTGTCGTAATATGCAACGGGGCGACATCAGCTATAGCTCAGGCATTGGAGTCGGTGGAACGGGGAGGCACTGTTCTCTTCTTTGCTCCCACAGAGCCGGGCGTTAGCGTTCCGATATCGTTGAACGACCTGTTCTGGCGCAATGAGATAACACTTACCAGTTCCTATGGTGGCAGCCCCGGGGATAATGCCGCAGCACTGGAACTGATACAGGCTGGCAAAATACGTGTGCGGGAGATGATTACCCATCGGCTGGGGCTGGCGGAAACAGGCCTGGGGTTCCAGCTTGTCGCCCAGGCTCAGGACTCTCTAAAAGTGATTATCGAGCCGCAGAGGTAGCCGCATAAAATTTCTTATTATTCTCCCTCCCCTGGCGAGGCTGTTTAAGAAATGTAGTTGCCCAATTCATTGGGCTCGCTCGTAACAGGTAAGTTTATGATTTCCCATCTTAAGACCTGTCCTGAGAGAAGTCGAGGGATAAGAGGGGCTAGAGGAGTTAGAAAATCCCCCTCTTAAAATAAGAGGGGCTAGGGGAGTTATGAAAGAAGCCCCG
>JAUVYB010000005.1 GCA_030603275.1 Deltaproteobacteria bacterium
GGGTGGCGGGTGGGAAAAGATATAAAACGGGTGGGGGGAAAAGAGTTTGGGTGAAGAAAATGATTAAAAAGATTGGCGTATTAGCTTTAGTAGTCTGTTTGCTCGTGGCTATATTAAGCCCCGGCCCGGCTCAAGCCCAGAGCGGGCTGGCCGTAATAGAAAGCTCGGCGGAGGCCGAGTTTCCCTACCGGCTGAACTTTAATCTATCCGCCCAAAGCGATGAAAATATCACCGATATACGCCTGTGCTATACCATGGACCGGGCCGGCTTTGCTGAGGTTATCAGCGAGGTCTATATTAAATTTACCCCCGCTGCCAGAGTAGATGTCGGCTGGTCCCTGGAGATGATAAAGACCGGCGGGCTGCCGCCCGGCTCCAGCGTGGAATACTGGTGGAAGGTAGCCGATGACGGCGGGAATCAGCTGGCAACTGAGCCGGCGCAGGTGCAATTTGATGACACCCGCTATGACTGGCGCAGCCTGACCGAGGGCAAGGTGACCCTTTACTGGTACAGCGGTGATGACGCCTTTGCCCGGGAACTGATGGCGGCGGCTCAAGCCGCCCTGGAGAGGCTGGCCGAGGATACCGGCGCCGAGCTGGAGAGACCGGCCCGGCTCTATATCTACGCTGATTCCGGTGATTTACAGGGGGCCATGATTTATCCCCAGGAGTGGACGGGTGGGGTGGCCTTTACCCGCTACGGCACCATGGCTATCGGCATATCTCCTGTTAATATCAGCTGGGGCAAGGACGCCATCGCCCACGAGCTGACCCACCTGGTTATTCACCAGATAACCCTTAACCCCTATAACAGCCTGCCGGTATGGCTGGATGAGGGACTGGCCATGCGCAGTGAGGGGATGCTGGAGCCGCAGTTCAGCGACGCTATCGGTGAAGCCATAGCCGGGGGCAGCCTTATATCGGTGCAGAGCCTGTCCAGCCCCTTCTCCGCTTATTCGGGGGAGGCCATTCTTTCCTATGCCCAGAGCCACAGCCTGGTAGAGTTTCTTATAACCGGCTACGGGCAGGAAAAGATGTTTGAGCTTTTGACTACCTTTAAGCGGGGCAGCGGCTACGACGACGCCCTGGAAAATGTTTACGGCTTTGATATGGACGGACTGGACAGCCTGTGGCGGGAATATGTCAACGATAAATACCAGGCGGCGGTGGGCTCTTGAAAGCAAGTAAAGCGAAGAAATCCTTTACCATACGTGATTTGCCGCCCGCCGAGCGGCCCCGGGAGAGACTGCAGAGGTTTGGGGCGGAGGCCTTATCGGCCCAGGAAATACTGGCGGTGCTGCTGGGGCGGGGCGTTTCCGGTGAATCGGTGATGGTCACCGCCCAGAGGCTGCTGGCCCGGTTCGGCAGCCTTAAGGGTATCGCCGATGCCTCGGTGGAGGAGCTTTCCGGGGTGAAGGGAATCGGTCTGGCCAAGGCGGCCCAGATTAAGGCGGCCTTTGAGCTGTCCAGCCGACTGGGCGGCTACGCTGAAACTCAGGATAAGCCGGTGGTGGAGACTCCGGAGGCTGTAGCTGCCCTGGTAAGGGGGAGGCTGGGGGGTAAGAAGAAGGAGCATTTTCTGGCGCTGCTGCTGGATACCAGAAACCAGCTGATAAAAATAGCCGAAATCTCCATCGGCAGCCTGGATGCCAGCATAGTCCACCCCCGGGAGGTGTACAAGGAGGCGATAGCGGCCAGCGCCGCTACGATTATCTTTGTCCATAATCACCCCTCGGGCGACCCCACAGCCTCGGAGGATGACATAAGGCTAACTAAGGGGCTGGCTGAGGCGGGGGAGATTATCGGCATAGAGGTATTGGACCACATAATTATCGGGGATAAAAAACACTTCAGCCTGAAGCGGGAGGGGTTGTTTTAGGGGAGGTGGCGGTTATGTAGGAAGGCCAGGTAACTTAGCCGAACGATGCAAAAATTTTAATTTCAAGGAGGTAAACAGTGGGCAAAAAAAGGCTAATTTTATCGGATAAACTGCCCCCAATGAGAAGAGGGATGACCTATTCTCATGCTATTAAGGTGGGCAATACCATTTATGTTTCTGGGCAGGTAGCTAGGGACAAAGAATACCGGATATGCCATAAGCGCGATTTTCTCGGTCAGATTGAGATGGTATTTCAGAATATTAAGGATGTACTGGAGGTGGCCGGTGCTAGCATGCAGGATGTGGTCAAATTAAACTTCTTCTGCCGACATCTCTGGGACTTGCGACTGATGGGGCCCGCGTTTGAAAAATACTTTGGAGACCACGTTCCAACGATGACTGCTGTTGAAGTTGTCCAACTGTGGCATCCTCACATTTTAGTCGAGTGTGAGGCCGTAGCTGTTGTCGGCGAGGACCAGGTGATAATTGATGGCAAGGAAAAAAAGGGTGTAAAGTACGGCAAGCCGTATAAAGTGCCTAGTGAGGCATTTAGATTTGATTCCGACTGAGCGCAAGTTGGCTGGGAGAGAATAACCTTTTAATCAGAGAAGTTTAGAGGCATGGTATTAACCGCCGGGGCAGGTCAGGACAAGGTTTCTTTTTGTGCCTGGCTGGTCCTGGTTTTTTCAACCATGGCGCCTTTGCCCCAGGCAACGTCCACCAGCTTGGCGGCCATAGTCCTGGCGGCTCTCTCGCCGGCCTCGGTTAAGGGGAAGGTATGGACAATGTATTCAGCTCCTTTAGCGGAGCGGAATAAGACTGCCCAGTCTCGCACCCGCCTTGCCACCGCCCACCGCCCCGGCGCCGAATCCCCGGGTGGAGTCCCTCCGGCTTCCCATTCGCGGCCGAGCTTGGGTTTTCCGAGACCCGACCCTTGCTCAGTTTTGACCTGTTCCATATTGCCCCTTTAGTACTACCACTATTGTACTACATAAATTATATCATTTTATTACCCTTTATGGTAATTTTTGTCACGATTTTGTGTAATTTCTTTGCCAATTTTCGTGATAGCGTGCTATTATTAGCGGGAACAGCCAACGTGGGGGAACGGTGTATTACTTCGCTTACGGCTCTGACCTCAGCAAGAAGCAGATGAAGGAAGGCTGCCCGGCGGCCAGGCCGGTGTCTATCGTTACCCTGCATCACTACCGGCTGGTCTTTAGCGGCTGGTCCAGGAAGTGGCGGGGCGGGGTGGCCACCATCCAGCCTTTCCGGGGGGAGAGGGTGTTAGGGGCTATCTATGAGCTTTCCGAAGCGGATATGAGGCGGCTGGATAAAAACCAGGGCGCTCCCGACCTGTATACCAGGGTGAATATAGGGGTGAACGATGACTTCGGTGGGCTGATTGAGGCGGTGACCTATATTAGAAACGGGCAGGCCGACGAAGCGGCGCCTTCTAAGGAATACCTGGCGGTTATTCAGCAGGGCTACCGGGACTGGGGCATGATCTAAGATGAAGAGAATAATATACGTAGTTCTTTTGGCGGCAATCTTTTGGTATGTTAGTGCGTCCAGCTTGCTGCTGTCCTATCCGCTTGGGGTCAGCATCCAACCAGCTGGGCAGGAAATACCGCCCCCCGCCGGCGAGGGGGGGACCTTAAGCCTCTACGGCATTGACCCCTATACCCTCGACCCGGCCGTCTCCGGCGAGATGACCTCCCACGTGTATTTAATGCAGATATTCAGCGGGCTGGTGCGCTTTGGCGATAACCTGGAGCCGGCGCCGGATATCGCCGAGGGGTGGGAGGTAGATAGCGGCGGCCGCACCTACACCTTCTACCTGCGGCAGGATGTTAAATTTCACGATGGGCGAAAGCTCACCGCCGAAGATTTCAAGTATTCCTGGGAGCGGGCCTGCGCCCCCCGGACCGGCTCGCTGACGGCGGCCACCTACCTGGGCGATATCGTCGGGGTGGGGGAGGTGCTGGCCGGGCAGGCCACCGAGATTAGCGGGGTGAGGGTTATCAATGATTACACCCTGGAGGTGACTATAGACGCCCCCAAATCCTATTTCCTTTCCAAGCTGACCTACCCCACCGCCTTCGTCGTCGATATGGCTGAAGCGGAGGGGGGCGGGACATGGTGGCGCTCCCCCAACGGCACCGGCCCCTTTAAGCTCAAGCAGTGGCGGGAAACCGAGGTGCTTATCTTGGAGAGGAACGAGCTTTATTACGGCGGGGTGGCTAAGCTGAACCTGGTTGTCTTTCTGCTGTGGAGCGGCATACCGATGAACATGTACGAGATGGGCGAGATAGATGTTGCCGGTGTCGGCAGTAATTATATTGAAAAGGTCACCGATGAGACCGGGCCCTTTTACCTGGATTTGAGGGTAGTCCCTGAGCTCAGCTTTTATTATATCGGCTTTAATACCGCCCGCCCGCCGTTTGACGATGTTAATATCCGCCGCGCCTTTTCCCAGGCGCTGGATAAGGACAAGCTGGTTTCCCTGGTCTACAAGGGCACCATGGAGCCGGCGGACGGCATCCTGCCCCCGGGTATGCCAGGTTATAACGAAGCCCTTTCCGGGCTGGAATATGACGTGGAGGGGGCAAAAGAGCTAATCGCCGAGTCAAGCTACGGCGATGTGTCCCGGCTGCCGCCCATCACCATTACCACTATAGGCAGGGGAGGCGCCATCTCCCGGGAGCTGGAGGCGGTGGTTTACCAGTGGCGGGAGAACCTGGGGGTGGAGGTAACGGTGAGGCAGCTGGAGCCGGAGAGGTTCCTATATCACCTGGCCGAGGAGAAGGACGAGATGTTTTCCAGCGGCTGGATTGCCGACTACCCGCACCCGCAGGACTTTCTGGATATACTGTTTCACAGCGGCGCCGATAACAACTACGGCGAGTACAGCAACCCCGGGGTGGATGCCCTGTTGGAGGCGGCGGGGGTGGAGCAGGACAGTAACTCAAGCCTGGAGCTTTACCGGCAGGCCGAGCAGATTCTGGTTGACGATGCCGCCTGTATCCCTCTTTCTTTCGGGCGGAACTATGTTCTGGTTAAGCCGTACGTTAAGGGGTATGAAATGAATCCCATGGGTTTTGCCAAGCTGAACGAGGTCTCGCTTGGGGCCGATTAGATTTTAGGGGTTGGTTAATTATGAATCTGGTGGAGCAGCTGGACCGTATTTTTTATCCCCGGAGTGTGGCCGTAGTCGGCGCTTCGGCCAACCCGGAGAAGATGGGCTTTATGTGCGTGGGCAACCTGCTGGAGGCCGGCTTTGGGGGTAAAGTCTACCCGGTTAACCCCGGTATCTCAGAGCTTTTCGGGCTGGAGGTATATCCATCGGTGGCGGCTATCCCCGGTGAGGTGGATCTGGCCATGGTGGTCATCCCCGCCGAGCTTACCCTTTCCACCATAGAGGAGTGCGTGGCCAAGGGGGTTAAGGGGGCAATCCTCATCAGCGGGGGGTTTGGGGAGGTGGGCACCGGCACCGGCAACGATTTGCAGGCGAAGCTTAAAGATATAGCCGATAAAGGCGGGATGAAGATTATCGGCCCCAACACCCTGGGCTTTGTTAATCCCCGCGCCCGGCTTAACGCCTCGTTCCAGTATACGCTTGGCTTGAGCCAGACAGGCAACGTAGCTGTTGCCGCCCAGAGCGGGGGCACCACTATCTATATTACCCACGCTCTGACCAATCATAACGTTGGCATCAGCAAGGCTATCGGGCTGGGCAACCGCTGCAACCTCGACTTCGACGAGCTGGTGAGTTATTTCGGGCAGGACAAGGACACCGGAGTAATCGTTCTATACGTGGAGGGGCTGGATGAGCCGGAACGGCTCTTTAACGCCGCTGCCAAGGTAACCAAAATTAAGCCAATCGTGGTCTACAAGGGGGGGAGGGGGGAAGAGATGAGCCGGGCGACCTTTGCCCACACCGGCGCGGCGGTCGGAGATTACGGTTTCTACGAGAAGTCTTTTAGAGAGGCGGGCATGCTCGTTGTTGACAGCATTACCGAGGTGGTTGATACCGCCAAGGCGCTGGCTTTCCAGCCGGCGGCGGAGGGAAACAGGGTGGCGATTTTATCGGTGCAGGCAGGGCCGGCGATAATCATGGCCGACAAGTGCCGTGAGCAGGGACTGGCGCTGGCCGAGTTTTCGGCGGGGACAAAGCGAAAATTAAAGAAGCTGGCATCGGCGCTGAACGCGGTGGACAACCCGGTTGACGTTGCCTGGAAATCGGAAGATTTCAACGCCTGCCGCCAGATGCTCAAAGCCGTTCTGGATGATGACGGCGTAGATGCCATAATAGTTGCCGCCGTCTTTTATGCCTCCAACATGGAGCTGATGAGGGCGGTGGTGGATATAGCCGGGGAGGCTAAAAAGCCGATGACGGTCTGCCTTGATTCCCCGCGGGGGGCGGCTCATGCCGAGATAAACGCCCTTGAGGCCGGCGGCGTGCCCGTTTTTCCCCTCCCCGAGAGGGTGGTCAGCGGCCTGGCCGGTCTGGTAAAATACGGGGAGATAGTTAAATAGGGTGGCGGAGGGGGTGGGATTCGAACCCACGGTTGGCTTGCACCAACAACGGTTTTCAAGACCGTCTCCTTAAACCGCTCGGACACCCCTCCGCGGCTTTAGCTTAGTATAGATATTTAGACTGACAGCGTCAAATAAAGGAGGAGAAATGTCTTTAGAAGGGAAGGTTGCTTTTGTCAGCGGCTCTTCAAGGCCGCACGGAATCGGGCGGGCTATCGCCCTGGCCCTGGCCAGGGACGGCGCCGACGTGGCCGTCAGCGGTTTTGGGCACATCGAGGGGGCGGAGGCGGTGGCCGGGGAGATAAAGAAACTGGGGCGCAAATCAATGGCCGTCAAGATAGACGTGAGAGATGCCCAGGATGTACAGAAGGGGCTGGACAAGGTCAAGGCCGAGCTGGGGCCGGTGAACATACTGGTCAACAACGCCGCCCAGATGGGCCACTTCGTGCCTATCTATAAGGCTACCATCGAGGAGTTCGATAACGAGGTAAAAATCTGCCTAAACTCCGCCTTTTACTGCATCAAGGCGGTCTGGGCGGATATGTGTGCCAATAAGTGGGGGCGTGTTATCAATATCGCCTCGGTGGCCGGTGTGCTGGGGGGCGCCGGTCAATCCAGCTACGCCGCTTCCAAAGCGGGGCTGATCAACCTGGCTAAAACAGTTGCCATCGAGGGCGCCAGATTCAACATAACAGGCAACGCGGTGATAATCGGGATAGCCCAGACGGACGCCCCGCTGGTTAACGAGGCGCGCGATGGTCTGGGTAAGAGGATACTGTCGCAGCGGGCGGCCGATCCGGCCGAGATTGCCGACGCCGCCGCCTATCTGGCCTCGGACGAGGCTCGCTATATGACCGGGGCGACGATGAATATGATGGGCGGGCTCGACCTGTTTGTGGTCTAGGGGGCTAGTCCTTTTTCTTCTTAACTCCCCAGTATCTGCCCAGGATACCGCTGGCTATCCAGCAGGCGATGGCTAGTATCAGGCCTATCGTAAGGTCCAGCTCGGTGAAAATTCCTACCAGGAGAATAATGACACCCAGCGCGCCCAGAATACTGACATAGGCTCTTTTGGCGTTTGTTGACATGGGTTACCTCCTCTCCTCTTTGGTATGGCTTAGGTGATAAACCTCTCCCCCACGAACGGCTGCAGCACTTCGGGGACTAATATTGAGCCGTCTGACTGCTGGTAGTTTTCCATTAAGGCGATTAAAACGCGGGGCAGTGCCAGCCCCGAGCCGTTAAGGGTGTGGACGAACCGGGGCTTTTCTTCCGGGGAGGGGCGGTAGCGGATGTTAGCCCGGCGCGCCTGAAAGTCCCCGCAGCTGGAGCAGGAGCTTACCTCCAGCCACTCCTCACAGCCCGGTGCCCACATCTCAATATCATAGGACTGCCGGGAGGCAAAGCCAAGCTCGGCGGTGCAGAGCTTTTTGATGCGGTAGGGCAGCTCCAGCTTCCGGCAGACCTGTTCGGCATCATTAAGAAGTTTTTCCAGCTCATTATCGGAGGCTTCCGGCTCGGTGAACTTGTAAAGCTCCACCTTATCGAACTGGTGGCCGCGCTTAATGCCGCGCGTGTCCTTGCCCGCCGACAACTTCTCCCGGCGGAAGCAGGCGGTGTAGGCGACATAGTAAACGGGCAAAAGCCCCGGCGGAATAATCTCGCCGCGGTGGAGGTTGGTGAGGGGAACCTCGGCGGTGGGCACGAACCAGAGGTCGTCGTCTTCATCGTGATAGAGGTTATCGGCGAACTTGGGCAGGTTGCCCGAGCCGACCATGCACTCCCGCTTGACCATAAAGGGTGGGTATATTTCTTTATAGCCGTGCTCCTGGGTGTGGAGGTCGAGCATGAAGGCGATGATGGCCCTCTGCAGCCTGGCGCCCAGCCCTTTGAGCACGTAGAAGCGGGTGCCGGAGAGCTTTACTCCCCGTTCGAAGTCTATAATATCCAGCGATTCACCCAGCTTCCAGTGGGGGGTGGGGGTGAAATCAAAGCTCTTTGGCTCCCCCCAGGAACGGACTATGATGCTATCGTCTTCGTCGGCGCCCACTGGGACGGAGGGGTGGGGGATATTGGGCACCTGGAGCAATAGCTCTTCCAGCTGGCTATCCAGCCCCCTTACCTCGTCTTCCAGGCCCCTTATCATGGCGCGCAGGTCGCGGCCTTCCTCGATAGTCGCCTTGTCCGACTGCCTCTTCCGGGCGGCCTGTTTTTTCTGGTGCCTCAGGCTCTCCAGCTCTAACAGCTTCCGGCGGCGCTCGGCGTCCAGCTCCATGATTTCATCCAGTGGGGTGGTGTCCTGGCGGTTCTCTATTGCCTTGCGTACTTGGTCGGTATTATCCCGTATGAATTTAATGTCAAGCATTATCCCTCTCCGAAGAAGCTGAATACCAGAGTTTTTTGCCCTTTAGAAAGCTGTCAACACCTGCCTTCTTGAGTATTTTTAAATTCTTTATATGGGCATCCCCGTGATTTGCTTTTAAGAAGTCCAGTTTATCACATGTCTCAAATTCGGCGCATTCCCAGCAGCCGTCAATACCTTTCTTCTGGCAGCACTTTCTCATCTTGCAGAAAGGCGGGCCGCCGCCGCCCTTGCAGGTATTCTTGCAGCGGAGTTTTACCATTGCTCCGAGCACATCATAGCACTGCGGGTAGTCTTTGAATACGGCAAAGAAGGACACCTCTGATAAGGCTTCGGCTGTCTTGTTAAAGCGGTGGCTTCTCAGTTCTTTTCTCAAGTCCCGGGCCAGGTCGGCGACCTTGCCCTGGTGGATAAAGCAGTCGCCGCAGTAAAGACCGCAGTAGGCGATTAAATCCTTGTCTTCAGCCATATTTAGTTGCTCCCTTCCGCTTTTTTAGGGACGGTCTGGGAAAAACCGGATTTTACTTCCAATGGGTCGGCGATGTACAGGTACTGGTCGGTTGCCTCCTCGTAGGCTGGCCAGGTGGTTAAGCCCGTGATATTGGGGTCTCCCGTTCTGGCGAACTGGGCCCACATCGCCATCATCGCCTCGGAGACCTTTCTATCTGAACCGGTAAGCCCCGGGTCTGGTGATTTGGCCCCGGACTGGCTGGCGAGAAAATATAATATTGGCCAGTTGCCAGCCTTGTTATCCCAGTCGCCGAAGACGTAGCCCAGCTCCATGGCGTGGGTGGAGATACAGCCCTCCCGCTTCCAGCCCGCTGGAACGTGGTCAAAAATAGCGGCGTAGCCCTTTTGACCAGCCTGGCTCACACTGGAAAGCATATCCACATAACCCGGAATTAAGAAGGGAAACACCAGTACCCCGGGACCGGTCACTTCCCCGAGGTTGGCGCAAACGATAAGGGGGACAGTATTCTGTCTGCCTGCCTTGAAGGTGTTGGATGGTGTATCGGGCAGGAACCAGCCGTCCACTCCTGCCTCCCAGAGACCCTCCGGTTCAAACATAGCCAGCTCCCGGGTCAGGGTGTTATCAGTTTCTATAATTTTCTCCCAGGGAATAGCGCGAGCCGCCGCCAGCGGGTCTTTCTCCTTATTGACGCCGAGCCTGGCGAAGAATCTCTCCCCCATGGCTTCCAGTTCTTTCAGGGGTTTGCCGGTTGAGAACGCCCTGACCGATGTTCCACTTTCACAGATAGCTTTCTGGAAAAGTCCCCTGGCTAAGGGTGAAGACATCAGGTTGGACACCTTGGCCCCGCCCCCGGATTCGCCAAAGATGGTGACGTTTTTGGGGTTGCCGCCGAAGGCGGCGATGTTCTTCTGCACCCACTGGAGAGCGGCAATCATGTCCAGAAACATGTAATTCCCCGAAACACCTTTTGGTGATTCCTCAGAGAGTAGGGGGTGAGCCAGCAGACCTATTGTGTTGAGCCTCATGTTTATGTTGACCAGCACTATGCCGTACTGGGGCAGGCGGGCGGCGTTGGTGAGGGGGTCACTGCCACTGCCCAGCTGGTAGCCGCCGCCGTGCAGCCAGACCATTACCGGTAATCTATCCGTGGCCTTTTTTGCCGGCGTCAGGATGTTGAGGTAGAGGCAGTCTTCGTCTGACGGTAGGATTTGGGGGAAGGGGGGTAAATCGCCCAGCATGGCCTGCGGGGCTATGGGCTTAAATTCGGTGCACTGGCAGCTTCCCGGCCAGGGAGTAACCGGTTGCGGTGGCTTCCAGCGTAAGTCTCCCAGCGGTGGAGCGGCGTAGGGGACTCCCCGGTAGATACGCACCTCTTTGCCGGGCTCGCCAATCACTGCCCCGGTGACGTATCCCGCCTCTGTTTTTACTGGCTCCATGAGTGTTATCCCCTTTCTCCCCTTCTATTTAAAGAGCGGGTGAGTTCCTTTCCTAATAAGGACGGTGGGTGGAGTGACCCTTCCACTTAAGGGTGGCCGGGCGGGAAAAGATATAAAAAGGGGTGGGGCCACCTCCCTTTTTGTTTAGCTTATTTTACCCCGACTGGGGTATTCCTATCCACCTCGGCGTTTTATCCATATAGTCACGGTAGTCTTTATTATACCTTGCCAGGCAATACCTTTCCTCGGCGATTGCCTCGGTGCGTATCCAGAAGATGTTGGCGATTCCCAGCAGGATAAAGACCCAGGAGGCGCTGGCGATGCCGGTGCCGATATAGATTATAATCATTGACAGGTAAGCTGGGTGCCGCGAGAAAGAATACGCCCCTTTAGTGGCCGGTTTTTCCGCCGGGGCGGTGGCGAAGTTGACGGTGGCTACCACCAGTATCACCAGGCCGACCAGAAAAACGGGCAGGCCGATATAGAACCAGGCCGTCCCCAGCCGGAGGGGGAGAAAGATTGAGTACAGGGTGGCCAGCAGCCAGACGGCGTTGCCGATAAGGGGGGTAATCTTTTCCAGCTTGCTTCGCTTAAAATCAGAGGGAAGTGAGCTTCTGGCCCACACCCTCTTACCCTGGAGCAGAACCGCCAGCATTTGCAGGATAAAGATGCTCATGAAAATCCAGGCGTTCCAGATACCTATTTCAAAGGCGGGTATAAGAGACATGGGTTTCCCTCCCAGACTTGCTTACCAATTCTCCCCTAAGCCGTCATAGCTTTTTAGCGACGACCATAAATTCCATGCTTCCGTACTTGATCGGCTCTTGGCTGAAAGGGTCGGCGCCCAGCAGCACCTCAAAACCGTGCTGTTCCAGCACCCATTTTAGTTCCGGAAAGGTATGACTGCGGTCGCTGCATTTGATAGTCTTTTTTTTGCCCGTCTTTTTTGGTTATTTCTACATCCATGGCCACACGACAGGTCATGGGGTCGAATTCAGCGTCCCGAAAAAGATTCAAGGTAGTAAGAATAAATATTCCGTGTTTCTTTAAGGATTGGTGAACGGCGCTTAGTATCTTATAGTTCTCGGCATCATTCTCAAGCAGTCCAAAAGCTCCTTCACAGAGGCACAGGGCGGCATCGAACTTATTTTCAAAAGGCAACTCCCTGGCATCACAAATTCTAAAGTCAACCGGCACGTTTTTCTCTCTGGCAACTTTCTTGGCGGCTCCAATCATACCGGGTGATAAATCTATGGCGGTGATATTCTTATAGCCCTTGGCAGCCAGGTTAATGGCGTGACGGCCCGTCCCGCAGCCGACATCGAGGATTTTCATTTTGGAATTGGTTAGATACTCTTTAATCATCCACTCAACTTCGTTTTCAGTGCCTTTCGTGAATGGATAGTCTTCGTATTCAATCCCCATTTCTTCAAATAGCTCTTTATACCACTGGGGATTCATGCTTTCACTCATTTATTTTCCCTTAGCTGGGGAAAGAGGATAACCTCGCGGATGGCCGACTGGTTGGTCAGGAGCATCACTAGGCGGTCGATGCCGACGCCTAGGCCCCCGGTGGGGGGCATGCCGTACTCCAGCGCCAGCAGGAAGTCTTCGTCAATGGTCCAGTGCTCCTCGTCGTCGCCCTGCCTTTCTTTTTGCTGTTCCTCAAAGCGCTCCCTCTGTTCCAGGGGGTCGTTGAGCTCGGTGAAGGCGTTGGCGATTTCAAGACCGCCGGCGATGGCCTGGAAGCGCTCTACCACCCGCTCTTCGCCGGGCTTGGTCTTGGCCAGTGGCGACATGGAGAGGGGGTAGTCAAAGATTATGGTGGGCTGGATGAGCTTTGGCCTGACAAAGCTCTTGATAAGCTCGTCGACCAGCTTGGCCCAGTTCTTCTGGGGGTCGACCTCGATTTTAAGCGAGCGCATCTTTTCCCGCAGCCCGTCGGCGGTGGGGTGGGTAACGAAATCGATGCCGCTGTATTCCTTGACGGCTTTGCGCAGGGTGATGCGCCGCCAGGGCGGCTTGAAGTGGATGGTATCTTCGCCGAACTGGACCTTGGTGGTGCCCAATACCTCATGGCTGACCGATGATACCATCTCCTCCAGCATGGCCATGACATCGTTGTAGTCGGCGTAGGCTTCGTAGGTTTCCAGCATGGTGAACTCGGGGTGGTGCTGGGTGGAGACGCCCTCGTTGCGGAAGATACGCCCCAGTTCGTAGACCTTGTCAAAGCCGCCGACAATCAGCCGCTTGAGGTGGAGCTCCAGGGCGATGCGCAGATAAAAGTCCTGCCCTAAAGCGTGGTGGTGGGTGGTGAAGGGGTTGGCCAGAGCCCCGCCGGCGGCCGGCTGCAGCACCGGCGTTTCGACCTCCATGAAGCCCCGCTGGTTGAGGAAGCTGCGGATGGCGGCGATAGCCCGGCTGCGCACCTGAAAGACCTCCCTGGCCGGGGCGTTGGCGATGAGGTCTAGATAGCGCTGGCGGTAGCGTGTTTCCACGTCAACCAGCCCGTGCCACTTTTCCGGTAAGGGCTGGAGGGACTTGGCCAGCATAGTGAAATTTTCTACATCAAGGGTTGCTTCCCCGGTCCTGGTGCGGAAGAGCTTGCCGCTGACACCGATGATATCACCGATGTCCAGGTCCTGAAAGAGCTCAAGGGTTTTTTCATCCAGGCGGTCTTTATAGAAGCAGAGCTGGAGCTTGCCATCGCCGTCACGCAGGTCGGCGAAGGAGGTCTTGCCCATCTTTCTCATTGCCGTAAGGCGTCCGGCGAGGCTGACCACCGTTGCCCTTTTTGAGCTCTTTTTCTCCTGCTTTTCCAGCAGTTCCAGGGCCTGCCTGGTGGTATGGCTGCGGTCATAGCCGGAGGGGTAGGGGTCTATGCCCTGACGGCGAATTCGTTCAAGTTTTTGCAGGCGTTGTTGGGCTATACGGTCTAATCTGGTTGTCATCAATCTGTCCCCTTAAACTATCCAGCCAGGCGGTTGATTTTACCTCTCTCTCCAGAAGGTACCTGATGTAATTTCTCATTACCATCTCCAGCTGGTGAGATAGTTCCCGGTCGATTTCCAGTCCGCTTACGGTGCCGTAGTCGCTGTTCTGCAGTAATAGTAGCACTTTTCGGGCGTTTTCGGAAAGGGGGTAGGCTAAATGGCTCTGGCGGCAGCCGGGGCAGAGCACGCCGCCGGCGCCGGGGGAGAATAGATTGGTGGCCTCCTTTAACGCCGATTTGCAACTGACACAGTGCTGGAGCTGGGGGCGGAAGCCGGCCATATCTAAAAGGTGCATCTCAAAGTAGCGCAGTATTAAATCGTTATCGCCGTCCTGGCTTAAGCTTTGCAGGGTCTCTACCAGTAGCTGGAACAGGGGGTAGTCTTCCACATTATCGGCGGCGAACTGGTTGACCAGCTCGGTGGCGTAGAGGGCGTAGGAGGTGAGGTCGAGGTCTGTTTTGAGGGGCATAAAGCTGTTGATGGTCTGGGAGCCGATTATGGTATCCAGGTTGCGCCCGCGCGCCAGAGACAGCTGGCTGTGGGTGAGCAGTTCCAGGTGCCCGGCCATCTTGCTGCGGGGGCGCCTGACCCCCTTGGCTACCGCCTGAATCTTGCCCAGGTGGGGGGTATAGAGGGTGAGTATCCTGCCCGCCTCCCCCAGCTTGGTCTTTTTGATTATTACGGCTTCTGTTTGGTAGTTACGTGGTTTAGACATTTTATTGATCTATTTATTGAAGTTTACTTTATCTGGTTCTCTATAATCTCTTTTTAACAGGATATCTCTTTCTTTTAAGAGACAGGCTCTATTGTGCGCTATAGCTTTATCAAATTCTTCGCTGTGCCATGCTTCAATACATAAACGTCCCATATCGTGAAATGGGTCATCATAATTCGGTATATCCAGACTCATTCTCGCTGCCGCTTTACTTTCGAATTTAAATTCTTGTAGTTCCCCATCGAAGTTAATTGTTATTCCTATATGATGAAACCAGACACTGCTCTCAAAACCAGTATTGAAGGCATAAAAGGGTCTTTCAAGGCGGTTTAAAATCTGTTCCGTTTGTGATTTTAATTCTTCGATAGCTTCTCTATCTTGGGCGCAGAATATTTGAAGTTCCTTATCATTGATTAGGCCGAAGATTACTTGCTGTAAATTCTCGCATTGTCTTGAATCATTACAGGCGGTATATGACCTGTTTCTGGTAAATTCTCCAATGGTTTCAATATCAATGATTGTGCCTTTGAAAGAACCGGAGGGAGTAATTTCTTTATGCTCTATTATCACCTTTGTTGTTCCCAAAGTGTTTGAACCTGACTTTCCGTAACCCCTTCCTTAAAGAGTGGGGGGAGTGACCCTTCCACTTAAGGGTGGAGGGTGGGAATAGATATAAAAAGGGGAGGGGTCATCCCTCCTCGGCAAACCAGCCTTCCTTGGTCAGAATCTCCCCAACCATCATTGTGCTGGGGACATCTCCCCTGGAGACTTGTACTGCCGCCCTGCCGCCGACGGCGCTGGCCACCCTGGCCGCCGCCTGGTGGGTAAAACCGGCGCACAGGTAGATGGACTGGACTCCCTGGTTTTGCACTAGGTCCTTGGCCACCTCGACGGCGGCGTCGAAGTCCATCATCTCGATGACTACTGTAGTAAACTCCAGCTTGGAGGTCTTGATTGTTGACCGGTACTTGGCGGGGTCGCCGTCGGGCGCCATAACGATAAAGGCCGATTTAAACATGATAGTAACTCCTTTAAAATTCCTGCCTGCCCTCTATAGCCCGGGTGAGGGTGACATCATCGGCGTATTCCAGCTCGGTGCCGAAGGGAAGCCCCCGCGCCAGGCGGGTGACCACGATGCCTAAGGGGGAAATGAGCTTGTTGAGATACATGGCGGTGGTTTCCCCTTCCAGATTGGGGTTGGTGGCCAGTATGACCTCGGTTACCGAGCCGTCCCGCAGACGGTCCATCAGCTCTTTGATTCTTATATCGTCAGTGCCCACCCCCTCGGTGGGGGAGATGGCGCCGTGGAGGACGTGGTACAGCCCGTTATATATCTTGGTATGCTCCAGTGCCAGTATGTCCTGCGGCTGTTCCACGATGCAAATCTTGCTCCGCTCCCGCTGGGAGTTGCGGCAGATGGGGCAGGGGTCGGTATCGGTGATATTAAAGCAGACCGAGCATAGTTTGGTCTGCTGCTTTACCGAGAGCAGGGCTTCGGCCAGCATCTTGGTCTGCTCTTCCGGCGCCCGGAGCAGGTTATAGGCCAGACGCTGGGCGCTCTTGGGCCCGATGCCGGGCAGTTTATTTAGTTCCTGTATTAACCTGGCTACCGCACCTGAGGTAGGTGTGAGATTTGAGTCCAATATACGCTCTCCCCTCTAAATATTATTATTAGGTAACCCTATCCCCTTTATCCCCTTCCCCTCAACAAGGGGAAGAGGAGGAGAATTCTAAAAGGGGGACTTTGTCCCTCTTAAACACCCTATATTCTTTAGTTCCGCTCCTCTTGACCCCCGATAAAGCGGGAGATTGGGAGCACCAGCCCCTTAGGGCGGGTGGGTATGGGAAGAAAAACCCTTTTTAATCGCCCCTTATTTTTTAATTTTACCCCTTAAATTCAGGTCAGGCCGGGGATATTGAGGCCTCCGGTTAGTTTGCCCATGCGCTCGGCGGCAAGCTCCTGGGATTTGGAGAGGGCTTCGTTTACCGCCGTCATTACCAGGTCTTCCAGCATTTCAACGTCATCGGGCTCTATCGCCTCGGGCGATATTTTTACCGATAGCACCTGCTGTTGACCGTTGACGGTGACCTTGACGGCACCTCCTCCCGAGGAGGTTTCAATGATAGCTTCGGCAAGCTCTGCCTGAGCCTTGGCCAGCTTGGCCTGGAGCTCCTGGGCCTGACGCATAAAAGACCTGTTCACTTTTCCTCCACGCTGATAACCTGGGCGCCGAGCCTTTTGGCGGCGTCCACCAGGTGGTTGTCTTCTGCCTCATATACGCAGCGCACCTGGCAGGGGCGCCCCAGAAAGTTGCTGATGATTGCCCTGGCGACCTGCTGATTTTCTATTGTCTCCATCTTGTCCTTGTGAATGGGGTATTTAAAGGCCAGAATCACGGTATCGTCTTCAATGGCTACCGGTTTGACCCCGGCGCTCCTGAGAATGGCGATGGCCGGGGTTCTCTTAACCTCCTCCGGCGCCTTCTCCATGACATCTTTCCAGTTGACCCTAAGACGCTCGATTTCATTGTTTATCTCGAGTGGGGTGGTGGGGGTGTCATTGGCCTTTGTTGACTTTGCCTTAGACTCGGCTGGTTTTGCCTTAGGCTCGGCCACTGGTTCGGGTGCCGGTTCCGGTTTGGCCGCTGGCTTGGTTACCGGCTCGGCCTTGGCTGTTGGGGGTTTGGGTGGATAGGCCTTTGTGACCGGCGGGGGAGGTTCTTGCTTTGCCTGGGGAGCCGGGCTTTTTATTTGCTCAGCCGGCGGCTGGACGCAGTCTACCAGTGCCAGCTCCAGGGGCAGGGTGGAGTAGTTATCAAAGCCGAGGTCAAGCTGGCCGAAGAGCTTGATTGATTTTGATATCTGGGCTAAAGAGGTTTTAGCCGCCAGCTGTTTTAGTTCGGCCTTATCTTCGGCGGTGATGTCTACGGCGTCTTCCGAGCCGGTCTTTACCAGCAGCAGCTGCCGGAGGTACTCTACTACCTCACGGTTGAACTGGCGCAGGTCGAGCCCGTCACTGTTGACACCGTTTATGGTTGTCACTCCGCCGGCGATGTCACCGGCTACTATGTGCCTGACTAATTCCTTGGCCCGCTGGTCCCCGGTAATGCCCAGGATAGCCTGGACCTGGTTGAGGCTGATTTCGGTGCCGTAGTAGGTGGTCATCTGCTCCAGCAGGTTTTCGGCATCGCGCAGGCTGCCGGTGGCGCTCTTGGCGATGAGGTTTAGCCCCTCCGGTTCCAGCTTGATGCCTTCCGTTTCACAGATGCGGGTTAGCTTGGAGATTACGTCTGGGCGGGAGATGCGCCTGAAGTCGAAGCGCTGGCACCGGGACAGGATGGTGGCCGGGATTTTATGGGCTTCGGTGGTGGCCAGAATAAAGACGATATAGGGGGGTGGTTCCTCCAGGGTTTTGAGCAGGGCATTGGAGGCACTATTACTGAGCATATGGACTTCATCGATGATATAGACCTTATAGCGGGCCTGGTTGGGGGCGTAGTTCACCTTCTCGCGCAGGCTACGGATATCGTCAACTCCGGTGTTGGAGGCGGCATCGACCTCAATTACGTCCAGCGCCCGGCCCTCGGTTATGGCCCGGCACATATCGCAGTTATTGCACGGTTCGCCCTTGCCGTTGCTGAGGCAGTTGAGCGCCTTGGCCAGAATACGCCCGGTGCTGGTCTTGCCGGTTCCCCGGGGGCCGTAAAAGAGATAAGCATGGGATACACGCCCGCTACTGAGGGCATTGCTTAATGTTTGAGTCACCTGTTCCTGACCGACTATTTCGGCCAGGGTTTGGGGGCGCCACTTGCGATAAAAGACCTGGGATGTCATATTCGCTCGCCCTTATTATACCCTAATATGGCCTGATTTCCCAAGAGGCTTTAGCCTTAAATAGACTTTTAGATTTTATTTTATTTAAATAAAAGAAGCCAGCTTTACCGGTTTGCACCAGTAAAGCTGGCTAGATTAGCTACTATCTTGAGTTTATAGCAGCGAGGGCAGGTCTTTTGATGCCTCTTCTATTTCCTTGAGTTTGCCCTCAAACTCCTCCCGTCTTCCCTTAAGTTCGTGGATAACGCCGCTGGCTTTGGTGTAGTAGCCCTTGACCTTTTCCACGGCATTAAGCTCCGACAGGAGCAGGGTGATGTCGATCAGGCTTTTCTCCCTGGGATAATCGCCATTCCTTATCACTGCCTCCGGACTGATGGTCCTGAGGTAATCTCCCAGCTCCTTGACTAGGTCCATATTCATTTCCTTGGCTGGAGCCGAGACCAGGTAGATGGCCCTGCCCGAGTCGGCCGGATTGCACTTGAGCGACAGTTCGCTTAAGGCTTCATCCATGGCTTGGATTCCGCGGTGAGTTTCGGTGCTCTTCTTGACGAAGTTCTTGGATAGGAAGGAGAACCATTTGAAGGCGGGCACCGGTGCTTTGCCGTAGCCGATTACTGTCCAGCCGGCCAGGCTCTGGATGATGTCACCGGCATCGACTATCTTGGCCCCGATGTGCTTGGGTTTTTTCTCCTCACCGGCGCAGAGCAGGTTGTAGAATGGCTCAGCGATTAGGGCGTTGATCTTGGTCAGGTTGTTCTTAAGCGAGAAGTCCTTCCTGACATACCTCTGGTTGTCAACCAGGAAAACGGCATCTACTGTTGGATACAGGGATTTGAGACAGGTGGCGGTATTATAAACGGTTCTTTCCTCGGTTTCCTCTTCATGGGCGAAGGGGAGAACGGCCATGGCGTAGATGGGCTTGTCCAGATAGCGCTCTCTTAGCATCTGGGCGATTATAGGGATTGCCCCTGAGCCGGTACCGCCGGCGACGCCGGCGATGAGCAGGAAGGCATCGGTCTCGAAGAAGTGCCGTGCCGTCCTGATGGCGTCTACGACCTTGTCGCTGTCCTCTTTGGCCACTTCGGCGCCCAGCTCGTTTATCTTGCCGACGCCGTGGCCACCGGTCCTCCGACCTCCGATGAGGATTCGGTGCTGGTAGTCACCGCTTATAACTCTTAGTCCGCTTAAGTCGGCGGCATCGGTGTTTACGGCGAAAGCGCCGGTAACTATCTCAATGCCGCGCTGACTGCGTGCCCGCTTATTTAACTGGGCGAACTCGTCAGCGATCCTGCCGCCGCACTGTCCCAGCCCCACAACCACTAGTTTCATATTTCACCTCTAAGTTCAGAATACTGTCATTTTAGCATGTTATTCAGTCTTGTCAACATATCTAATCCAGAGTAGGGAGCTCGTCGCCTGTATGATGCATTTCTTTCACTTGCTCCCGGGTTTCTTTATCTATTTCCACCTGCTTGTCAAATAGCTCGGTAGCGTGGCTGAATAGAGTTTCCACCCGACCTACCCTGGCTAATCCGGAAGCCAATAATGTTAGCGAGACTTCCTTGCCTCTTCGGGGGTAATCACCCATTCTGACTACTGCTTTAGGAGCTCGCTCTTGCAACAGAGTCGCCACCTCTTCTATGGCGCTCAGGGTAATAGTTCCTCTGGGGGCGGTGAGCAGGACCAGGATTCTCCTGGCCTCTGCCAGGTCGATTGATACCGACAGGTTGCTTATTGCCTTGTCCAGGGCTCCGGCTACGGAGCCGTGTTCCCTGGCTTCTTCCCGGAAGTGCGACTTGTTAAGGCGGTGGAAGGTGCCCATTTCAATCTGCCCCCGGCCGATGGCGGTGATGCCGCCCAGGGTCTGTTTGATATCCCCGGCATCCAGCACCTTGCTTCCCAGGTATTTCATCCTTTTCTCTTCACCGGCGCAGAAAAGGTCATAGAAATTATTAACGAACTCGTGGTTTATCTGGTGCAGATTTCGGGAGAAGCTGTTGTCCCGGCGGGCGAAGCGTTCGTTATCCACCAGAAAGACGGCGTCAGCGTACTGGCTGACCGTTTTTAAACAGGTGGCGGTATTGGTTACAGCATAGGAGGTAAGTCCGTTTTCTTCGTAGCCGAAGGGAAGCACTATGACGGCGTAGACCGGCTTATCCATCCTTTCCTTGAGTGACTTGACCACCCAGCCGATGGAGCCGGAGCCGGTACCCCCACCGCCGCTGGCTATGGTCAGAACTGCGTCGGTTTCGTGGAATTTTCTGGAGTCCAGGATGTTATCGGTGATGGTCGAGTGGCTTTCCCGGATAATCTTGGCGGCATCGAAATTCATTTTGCCCACGCCATGGCCGAAGGTTCTCACCCCGCCGATGACAATCCGGTGGTGCCTGTCGGTGGGGATGTGCTTGAATCCGCCTAAATCGGCTTCATCGGTGTTAACGGCGAAGGCATCGGTTAGGATTTCAATCCGGCGGGTAAAGAGTGACCGGGCGTGAGTGTTGAGGGCATAAAACTGGTCGGCAATGTTGCAGCCGCACTGTCCAAAACCTACAACGACTATTTTCATCGTCCACCTCGCAAAGGGGAATAATGTTTTATTTTAGGCATGGTTAGCCTAAATTGTCAATTACTACCTTGGTACTACTGCATACCTTTTCCCACCACATATCGGGCAAGGTCGGCAAGGCGGCAGCTGTAGCCCCATTCATTATCATACCATGAAAGCACCTTGACCATGTTGCCGGCGATGACCATGGTGCCCGGGGCGTCCACGATGGAGCTGGCCGGGTTGCCCTTGAAGTCCATGCTGACCAGCTCTTCCCGGCAGTATTCCAGTATGCCTTTTAGCTCCCCGGCGGCGGCTTTTTCGAACGCCTGGTTGACCTGCTCCACGGTGACCTCTTTCTCTAGGTCGCAGACCAGGTCGACCACCGAGACGGTGGCCGTCGGCACCCTGAAGGCCAGCCCGTGAAGTTTGCCTTTTAGCTCCGGTATGACCTGTGTTACCATTCTGGCGGCGCCGGTGGTGGTGGGGACAATGTTCAGGGCGGCGGCGCGGGCGCGGCGGGGGTCGCTGTGATAGGTATCCAGCAGCCGCTGGTCGTTGGTATAGGCGTGTATGGTTGTCATCAAGCCTTTCTCAAAGCCGAAGCTCTGATGGAGTACTTTAACCACCGGGGCGATGCAGTTGGTGGTGCAGGAGGCATTGGAGATAATATTATGCTTGTCCGGCTGATACTGGTCTTCGTTGACGCCGAGGACGATGGTGATGTCCTCGTTGCGGGCCGGCGCCGAGATGAGCACCTTTTTGGTGCCGCCTTTGAGGTGTGCCGCCGCTTTTGTTGCGTCGGTGAAGAGGCCGGTTGATTCTATGACTACCTCTACCCCTAAATCCCGCCAGTTGATGTTGGCCGGGTCGCGTTCCGCCAGCACCTTTACCGGCTTGCCGTCAACCATGATGCTATCTTGGGCGGCTTTTACCTCGCCGGGGTAGGGGCCGTAGGTGCTGTCCCATTTAAGCAGGTGGGCGTTGATTTTGGCGTCGGCCAGGTCATTAACGGCGGCCACCTCCAGCTTGCCCTTATGGTACTGGTTAATCGCCCTTAGGGTCAGGCGCCCCACCCGCCCGAAGCCGTTAATGCCGATTTTAGTTACCATTTTTATACCTCCTTAAGCGATTTTTGTCCTTCGCCGACTGCGATGGAGCATATCGAGGAAGGCTTCGACCCTGGTTTTAAGGTGGTGGGTCAGGGAGAACTCGTCATTGCCTTCCAGTGTCAGGATGGGCAATTTTAACTTATTTCTAAAGATTATATCACCGATGCCGCGGTAGCAGAAGGCCTGGACATAGTGGATGACGCCGTCCACCCGGCGCTTGTTTAATTCGGCGGTGATGTCCTTAAGTCTATCATATATGGAGTATGGATATGTATAGTTTGAGTACTGTTCGGCCAGCGAGTTGCCGGGGTGGGGCATGGCGAACTGGCGCTGGATTTCGTTGAAGACCACCCTGGCCCCCTTTGTCTCCAGATATTTATAGAGGTCCTGGCCGTAGACCGAGGGCACCCCGATATAGGCTATTCTCAGCCAGTCCGGTGGATATGATGGGCGCTTGAGGCACTTTTCCACTAATTCTTTCAGCTCTTTCTGGTAGTTATGATAGTCCTGATTAAAGTCTGAGGAAGATACCAGCCAGAGGTGGTTCTCCAGCCCGCTGGCCACCCCCTGTTTCCAGGTAAGCTCGTCCAGCTTTAGCGCCAGCCGGCGGCAGGGCTTTAGTTCTTCTTTGACCTGCCCGGCGGCGTCCAGGGTGGTGTTTAAGGTTTTTGCCAGCGACTCTAACGCATCTTGCATTTTCTGGCGGTCGGGCCGGTCCGGGTAGGCGAAGGGTATGGTCTTGATTCCTTTAAGTTTTAGCACCTCCATGAGCATGACGGTATTTGAACAGTCGCCGGTGGTGACGCAGAGGATGGTATCAATTTTATGCTCCAGGCAGGCCCCGTAGATTCCCTTAATCCAGCTGCAGCAGTTGAGGGGGAAGCCGGCACGTTCGGCGATGTTGATTAATCTTTCCGGGTTGGGGTCGGCGATAAAGACATTATTGAGGTCTACCGGCTGGTAGCCGGCGGCTAATAATATTTCTATAGGAACGGTGGTGGTGATGCCTATTTTATTCACTGGTTTTCGCTTTTTGGGGAAGGCGGTAGTACAGGATATCCTCCCGGGTGAATTTTTCCAGCTCTCCCTTAACCCTCATCGCTTCCAGGTGGGCCAGTGTTTCCAGTAGGGCCATTCTCTTGTCCCAGGTGCCCAGCTTATACCAGCCGACGCCGTTGACATCGTGCATCCAGGTTATCCCGGTGGTCAGCTCGAAGGCCGTCTTGGAGTCGTAGCCGAGGGCGGCCATAATTTCGGCGTTTCTTAAGCTGTGGTGCAGGGTAATGCCCTCAATCCTGTCTTTGAGTCCGGTGAAGGGCTGCTCGTGGCCGGGCAGGACGAGGTCGACATCCAGCCGTTTAAGGCTATTGATTGAATCCAGGTAATCACCCAGCGGGTTGGAGCCCGACTGCGGGTTCATGCCGACATAGGGGGTAATAGTTGGCAGTATGTGGTCTCCCGAAAACAATATTTTCTTATCCGGCTCGTAGAGGCAGATATGCCCCGGGGCGTGCCCCGGCGTGGGCAGGACGTTGAAGCTGAAATCGCCGCAGGTGATGGCCTCGCCGCCGTAGAGGGTGACATCGGGCATGGCGGGGGTAACGAACTTCAGCATCGGCAGGGAGGCTTTTTGGAGTTCGGCGAGCCGGTCCGGCGGCACCCCGTTGCCCTTTAACCACAGGCTCATCTCCTTGAGAAGCTCGTCCATGTTGACGTATCTTGACTCAATAACGTCCTTTTCCAGGTGGTGAAAATACAGGGTGGCGCCGAAAAGGTTTTTAAGCTTGCCGGCCATGCCGTAGTGGTCGGGGTGGGCGTGGGTGACAACTATGCGGGAGATTTCCCGGCCGTTGATGCCAAGCTCTGCCAGCTGTTTTTTCAGTGAGGCGAAGGCCTCTTCCGTGTTCCAGCCGGTGTCAACCAGCAGATAGCCGTTATCCCCTTTGACCAGGTAGGTATTGATATGGCTCACGGTGGGGATGGGCAACGGCAGCGGCATACGATATATACCAGGTATGACCTCAATCATGTCTCACCTGCGGCTTTAGTGGTCAAAGGCTTCCGTGCCGGCGAAGGTAGCGTTCTCTGCCAGTTCCTCTTCAATGCGGAGGAGGCGGTTGTACTTGGCGGTGCGCTCGGAGCGGCAGGGGGCACCGGCTTTGATCAGGCCGGTATTTAAGCCCACCGCCAGGTCGGCGATGGTGGTATCTTCGGTTTCGCCGGAGCGGTGGCTCACCACCGCCTTCCAGCCGGCCAGTTGCGCCATCTCCACGGCGGCGATGGTTTCGGTAAGTGTGCCAATCTGGTTGGGCTTGATAAGAATGGCGTTGGACGCCTTTAGCCTGAGACCTTTGCTCAGGCGGTTGACGTTGGTGACATAGAGGTCGTCGCCCACCAGCAGGACTTTATCGCCCAGCTTTTCGGTCATCAGCTGCCAGCCGGCCCAGTCGTCCTCGGCCATGCCGTCCTCGATGCTGATAATAGGGTACTGCGATACCCATTTGACATAATATTCAACCATCTCTTCACTGGTGAGGGAGACGCCTTCTCTGGCCAGAATGTATTTCTTGTTCTTATAAAATTCGCTGGCGGCCGGGTCCAGGGCTATGAAGCAGTCCTTGCCCGGCTTGTAGCCGGCCTTTTCAATGGCGGCCAGCACCGCCTCCACCGCCTGATTATTGGAGGACAGGGCGGGGGCAAAGCCCCCCTCGTCACCGACGTTGGTATTCAGCCCCCTGTCTTTGAGCACTTTTTTAAGCGCCTGATAGACCTCGGCGCCCATCCGCATTGCCTGGCTGAAGCTGGCGGCTCCGGCCGGCACCACCATAAACTCCTGCAAATCGGTGGAGTTGGCGGCGTGCTTGCCGCCGTTTAAGATATTGAGCATGGGCACGGGCAGGCTATAGGTGCCCCAGCCCAGGTGGCGGTACAGGGGCATGTTGAGCAGGTTGGCGGCGGCGTGGGCCACGGCTAAAGACACCCCCAGTATGGCATTGGCCCCCAGCCGCGACTTATTATCGGTGCCGTCAAGCTGGATGAGGTTGTGGTCTATAGTCGTCTGGTCGGTGGCCAGCGTGCCGATTATCTCCGAGGCGATAACCTCGTTGACATTGGCTACCGCCCTGAGCACCCCACGCCCGCCGAAGCGGGACTTATCGCCGTCCCTGAGCTCTACCGCTTCATGTTTGCCGGTACTGGCCCCGGAGGGCACCGCCGCCCGCCCTATAGTGCCATTAGCCAGCTCGACCTCGACCTCCAGGGTGGGATTTCCCCTGGAGTCCAGAATTTCTCTGGCGGTGACCCTTTCTATGGTTGGCACTTTATTTCTCCTCCTTTTTAGAGGCTAAATCAAGGGCTTTATTTACCGCTTCACTTGGGTTTTGCGCCGGGATGATGGAGTTGTCCTCCTTGCCGTTGCGGGATAGAGACCAGGTGTTGAGGCCGATAACCGGGGTGCCGCCCTGCAGGGCGTGGCTTATCTCGGAGAGGGTGCCGTAGCTGCCGCCGACGGCGATAACCGCCCGGGCCGATTTGACCACGGCGATATTCCGGGCATAGCCCATGCCGGTGGCTATGGGAATCTGCACGTGGGGGTTGGCGGCGTGGCTGTCTTCACCGGGGAGGATGCCTATGGTGGTTCCCCCCTCGGAGCTGGCCCCCCGGCAGGCGGCTTCCATAACTCCGCCCAGCCCGCCGCATACCAGCACGGCGCCGCGCTTTGCCAACTCGCGGCCGACCTCTTCCGCCAGCACGGCTTCTTTTTTGGTGCAATACCCGCCGCCGATAACGGCGATGGTTTTTGGCTTATCTACCATGTATAGCGATTATAGCACCTGAAGCTGGGGTCGGCAAAGGGGGGTTTTTATAGATGGTTGCTGCCCCGCCCAGTTTTAGAAGTCGTTTTTCGTCCCACCCTCCCACCCTTCAGAGGTTGGAACCTTTCTCCAACTCGCTTTTATGGGGGTGGGGGGAGAAGGGGAGGAAAGCCGAAGTATTTTTTGGGCGTTTGGTAGAAGCGAAAACTTGTTGAAGGTAGTCATTCCTTTTGGGTGGAGGGAGAAGGGGAAGCGACTAATCAGGGGTGTTTAAGAGGGGGCGAAGCCCCCTCTTCTTAAAAAATTATTCCCCTTCCCCTTGCCAAGGGGAAGGGGATAAAGGGGATAGGGTTCCCTTATAAAAAATATCTAATTAAACTTATTCATGGCCGGGGTCAGCCCCTCAGCGAGCAGGTAGAGGACGGCTTCGCTCACCCTGGGTATAATCTGGTTGATGGCCTTTTTTTCTTCAGATGTAAAATTGTTGAGCACATAGTCTATAATATCGTCTTCGCCGGGGTTGGCCTTATCCGGCCGGCCGATGCCCACCCGGATGCGGGTGAACTCCCGGGTGCCCAGCTCCTGGATAATAGAGCTAATGCCCTTGTGCCCCCCGGAGCCGCTGCCGGAACTTACGCGGATTTTAGCCAGGGGCAGGTCAAGGTCGTCGTGGATGACCAGCATGTCCTGGGGATTGACGCTGAATTTCCGCACCAGGCGGCTTACCGACCGGCCGCTATTATTCATGTAGGTCTGGGGCCGGGCCAGCACCAACTTGTTTCCGGCCACCGCCCCCGTGCCGACGCGGGCCAGCCCCTGTTTGCGGTCGAACTTTATCCCCTGGGTGCGGGCGAAATATCTCAGGCAGATAAAGCCGATATTGTGGCGGTTACCGGCGTAGGACCGCCCCGGGTTACCTAAACCTACGATTAGTTTCGTCATAAAGCATAATCTCCGGGAGGGGTATAGCTATTTTACCTTGCCCAGGCTGTAATCGGCATACGGCTGGTCGGTTTCCGGGTCCCAGTACCAGATGTCGCCGTCAATGATGGTTGTACAATCTACTATATATGTCTCTGTATATGAATCGTAGTAGTAGGCGGCCGAGACGATATAGCCGTCCCTGAGGGCATCCTCCTGTACCTCCAGGGCCTTGTTATACCACTCGCTGGCATAGTCGCAGATTGGCTTTTCGGAGACATCGTTGGCCTGCAGCCACTGCGTAAGCTCCTCATATGAGGAGAAGTCCCGGAGCTGACAGTTTGCGCCGCATCCCGCCAGCGTAATGGCTATCAGGCAGAAAGCCACCAGACCTGTTAATAACCAGCTGAAACGTTTCATCTTTACCTCTTTCTGTTATTTTTGCCCCAGAAGACGGAGAAGCTCCTCTTCCTTGATTTGTCCGGTGCCCAGCTCCTGAGCTTTTAACAGCTTATTGCCGCCGGGTTCGGCGCCGACCACCAGGTAGTTTGTTTTTCTGGTGACGTTATCCTTGGCGGTGCCCCCTAGGGCTTTTATCCTGGCTTCGGCCTCCTGGCGGGAGAAGGCTTCCAGCCGGCCGGTGACAACGAACTCCTGCCCGGCCAGAGGCAGTTTTTCCGTTTTGACCTCTTCTTGCAGCGTGACGCCGGCATCCTTTAACCGCCGGATGATTTTCTGGTTTTCCGCCTCCCGGAAGAAGGCTATGATGCTATCGGCAATCTTGGGGCCGACGGCTTCGATGTTTATAAGCTCTTCCCTGGAGGCTTTAGCCAGCGCCTCGATTCCGTGAAACCGGCGGGCTAGAATTTCGGCGGTCTCCGAGCCGACGTGGCGAATCCCTAAGGCAAAGATAACCCTGGACAGCGGCTTGTTTTTGCTCTTATCAATGGCGTTTAGCATATTATCTACGCTCAGTTCCGCCATCCGCTCTATATCGAGCAGCTGTTTCCTCTTGTCTTTCAGGTAATATATATCGGAGACATCTTTGACCAGCCCCTCTTTGAGCAGCATGGCGCTCTGCGATTCGCCGATGCCCCTGATATCCATCGCCCCCCTTGAGGCGAAGTGCTCGATGCTTTGTTGCGCCTGGGCGGGGCAGGCGGCATTAGAGCAGTAGTACATCACCTCGCCCTCGGGCCGGAATATCTCCGCCCCGCACACCGGGCAGGCCGGGCGTTTCCTTTCCCTATTATAGAGCTTATCCGGCAGGCTGAACTCCTTTTCTTTTCCGCTGCGCTTGGCCTTGATTGGCTTCACCACCTCCGGTATCACCTCACCCGCCCGCCGCACAATCACGGTATCGCCGATGCGGATGTCCTTGCGCCTTATATCGTCCTCGTTGTGCAGGGCGGCATGTTTGATGGTGACCCCGCCCACCGAGACCGGCTCCAGTACGGCGTAGGGGTTTAAGGTGCCGGTGCGGCCCACGCTGATTTCAATGCTTTTTAAGATAGTGGTGGCTTCGACGGCGGCGAACTTGTAGGCTATAGACCACCTCGGCTCGCGGCCGACGTTCCCCAACCGCTCCTGCAGGCCAAGCCGGTTGACCTTGACCACGATGCCGTCGGCTTCGTAGTCAAGGCTTTCCCTTTTTTCCTCCCAGGTGTGGTGAAATTCGGCGACCTGCTCGATGCTGTTAAGCAGCCGGTTATTGGGGTTTATCTTGAAGCCGAGGCTTTTAAGGTATTCCATGGTCTCCCAGTGGGTGGGTGGGGTGGCTTTGCCTTCCGCCCAGCCCAGCATATAGATATAGATATCCAGCGGGCGTTTGGCGGTGATACGGGGGTCAAGCTGGCGCACCGAGCCGGCGGCGGCGTTCCTGGGGTTGGCGAAGAGGGGCAGACCTTCTTTAGCCCTTTCCCGGTTTAATTTCTCAAAGCCGGCCCTGGGCAGGAAGACCTCGCCGCGCACCTCAAAGCGGGGTGGGGCGTCTTTGGGTACCGAAAGCGGGATGCTTCTGACCGTCCTAAGGTTCTGGGTGATATCCTCGCCGCGCACGCCGTTGCCGCGGGTAGCCCCGGTGGTGAGCTTTCCATTAATATAGGTCAGCGCCACGGCCAGTCCGTCAATCTTGTGCTCGCAGGCAAAGTCGAATTTCTGGCCGTCGAGCAGCCTGGAAATACGGTTATACCAGGCGGCCAGCTCCTCCCGGGAGAAGGCGTTGCCCAGCGATAAGAGGGGGAGGGGGTGTTCGACGACGCCGAAGGCCTCCACCGGCGCCGCCCCCACCCGCTGGGTGGGGGAATCGGGGGTCAAGAACCGGGGGTGCTCCTCCTCCAGTGCTTTAAGCTCCCTCATTAACCCGTCATACTCGGCGTCGGCGACCTCGGGGTCGTCCAGCACGTAGTACCGGTAGTTATGGTGGTTAATTTCCGCCCTTAGCTTTTCTATTCTATCTCTGGCTTTTTCTGCTTCCATGCTGCTTGCTTGCTATTATATTACATTTGGGCGGGTCTAACTACTATGGCTTAAGTATAGCAAAGCCGGTGGCTGGGTAAAAAGGGCTTTAGCCCGCTTACCTTAAAGGGTGGTGGGTGGGAAAAGATTTAAAACGGGGGTGGGGCCTTTCTTTCCGTTGATAGCTCATAGGGCCAGGAGGCGATGCTGCCGTCCATGAACTTGACATCCTTAAAGCCGGCGCCGTCCAGTATCCGCTGGGCCTGATAGGCGCGCACGCTGGTATGGCAGAAGATGACTATCTCGGCGTCTCCGGGCAGCTTATCAAGCTTCTGCCGTAGCTCACTGAGGGGTAAAAGTCTGGCCTGCGGAGCTTCTATGCGGTAGGCTTCCCACTCACCCGGCGAGCGTACGTCCAGGAAGATAAAGTCGTCCCCGCTTTTAAGTTTACTCTCTACCTCCATAGGGGTCAGCGCTCTGGCCAGGCCCGACTGCTTGTTGCGGATGACGTTGGCGGCGTTGTGCAGCGGGTCCAGGGCGCTGTTATAGGGCGGGGCGTAGGCCAGGTCGGTATTGGCCAGGTCGTCAACGGTGGCGGAAAAGCTGAGGGCGGTGGCCAGCACGTCAATGCGTTTGGCCGTTTCGCCCGGTCCCACCACCTGACCGCCCAGCAGCTTGCCGCTGGATTTTTCCGCCACCAGCTTCACCAGAATCTCTTTGCCTTTGGGATAATATGTTGCGTGTTCGTAGCCGGGGACAAGGGAGGTTACTACGTCGTAGCCGGCGGCTTGCGCCTGCGACTGGCTGAGGCCGACCCGGCCTACATTATATTCAAAGACCTTGGCGATGGACGTGCCGAGCACGCCGGGGAAGGTCTCATCACCGCCGGCGATATTGGTGCCGATGACACGGCCGTGTTTGTTGGCGGTGGAGCCCAGCGGCGCCAGTATCTTCTGCCCGGTGACCAGATGGATGTTCTCCACACAGTCCCCGCCGGCGTAGATATCGGGGTCGCTGGTCTGGAGGTGAGAGTTGACGGCGATGCCTCCGGTGGCGCCGATTTCAAGGCCGACATCTTTAGCCAGGCTGGTGTTGGGCCTGACGCCGATGGCCAGCAGCGCCAGGTCGGCTGCCAGTTCCGCCTTTTCGGTTATGACCCTGTTTACCCTGCCTTCTTTATCGCCCTCAAAGCCGGTTAAACTCTGCCCGAGCAGGAGCTTTACCCCCTTTTCCCGCAGGTGTTTTTCCACATAGGCGGCTGATTCGAAGTCGAGGAGGGCGGGCAGGACCCGGTCCAGGGCCTCGATCACACTGACCTCCAGCCCCTGGGAGACAAGCGCCTCCGCCATCTCCAGGCCGATGAGGCCGGCGCCGATAATGACCGCCTTCTTGATTTTGCGCGGTGAGACTAAATTGCGGATGGCATGCGCCTCCTCTATCTTGGAGAGGGTGAAGATTCCGCTCAGGTTCTTTCCCTTTAAGTCCGGCACCATCGGCGTGCTGCCCGTGGCCAGCACCAGCTTATCGTATTCAATATTTGAAGCCCGGTCTGTTTCCAGGTTGAGAACCTCGACCCGGTGATTTTTACGGTCTATGGCCACAGCCCTGGTCCGGGTGAGCACGTCTATATTCATTACCTCTTTGAAGAAAGCGGGGCCGCGTGCTACCAGCTCCCGCCGGCTGTCAATTACTCCCGAAACATAGTAGGGGAGGCCGCAGGTTGCCACCGACAGGTTTTCTCCCTGCTCGACCATGGTTACTTGAGCCTGCTGGTCACAGCGGCGGGCCCTGGCGGCGGCTTTGGGGCCGCAGGCGGTACCACCGATGATAACTATATTATTCTTAGCCATTTTTACACCCCTTTGCATTTTAAGTATAGCAAAGCTGGTGGCTGGGTGAAAGATAAAGCGTTATAATGTACCTTGATAACAATAGGGGGGTTGGTAAAATGAGCTGGATAAAGTGGGCTCTCGTATCACTGGCTATATTAGTTTTTGTAAGTGCCGGCGGTTACGGCGTTTACTACGTGGCCTACGCTATGGGCGACACAGAGGGATATGGCCGGGGGTATTCAACGGGTCAGGATATTGGCTATAGCGCGGGGGAGCAGGTGGGCTACGATGATGGCTATATTTCCGGCAAAGCCGAGGGTTACGACGAAGGCTATGACCTGGGCCAGGCCGACGGCTACGACGAAGGCTATGACCAGGGTCTGGAAGCTGGCTTTGGCCACGGTTATGTTTTAAGAGATCCAACCTATGAAGAGGCGGTTGCCTTCCTCAAGAGGGACAAGACCAGTGATAATGAATATAATGATGATGACTACGGGGTTTATGTCTGCACCCACTTTTCCCGGGATGTATGCAATAACGCCGAGGCCGAGGGGCTGCGCTGTGCTCTGGTTCATCTGCTATATCAAGGGGCGGGGCATGCCATAATAGCCTTTGATACCGTCGATGAAGGGTTGGTCTACTTCGACGCCATAACCGATGAGGTAGTCATACCGGAAGTGGGCAAACGTTATTACAAGTGTATAGAGCCCAGGGAGGGTTACTATTACCTGCCACCTGATTTTGATGACACCATACTGGATATTCTGGTTATCTGGTAGCGGGCTTGTGTCCTGGGCGCGGTATACGGTAAACTTAGGTTAGCCGAATTTCCCTATATAGAAAGAGGAGACCTTGGCTGAAATCCGTCCCTTCCGGGGAGTGCGTTATAACTGGGAACTGGCCGGAGGGCTGGCCGACATTATCTGCCCCCCGTATGATGTTATTACCCCACAGCTGCAGCAGGAGTTGTATCACCGCAGCCCCTATAATTTTGTCCGCATAGAGGCCGGGCGGGAGCTGGCGCAGGACACCAATACGGATAATAAATATACGCGTTCCGCGGCTACACTGGAGCAGTGGCTGGCGGAGGGCGTCCTGGCGGCTGACCCGGCGCCGGCTGTATATATCCACGACCACTATTTCAGCTACGAGGGCAAGGAATTGCGGCGCCGCAATATAATCGCCGGGGTCAGGCTGGAGGAGTGGGATAAGAAAGTAGTCCGACCCCATGAGGGAATACTGGCCGAATACAAGGGCGACCGCTTTAGCCTGCTCTGGGCGCTCCAGGCCAATACCAGCCCCATTCTGGCCCTGTTCGAGGACCGGGGGCAGCAGGTGGCTTCATTACTGGCGAAAGCCGGGGAGAGCCGGCCGGTAGTTAATTTCAGCGAATCCAACGGCGAGAGGCACGAGCTGCGGGCTATCACCCAGCCCGATATAATCAGCCGGCTTGCCGGATATTTGGCCGATTCGCCCCTGTATATTGCCGACGGGCACCACCGCTACGAGAGCGCGCTGGCTTTCCAGCGGGAGAGGCGCTCCGATGTTTCGTCAACGGGGGATAAGGCCTACGATTGCGTCATGATGGCGCTGGTGGATTTTGCCGACCCCGGTGTCCTGATTCTGCCGCCGCACCGGCTGGTGGGGGGGATACCCAGAGCCGCTTTGAGCCAGTTATCAACCAAGCTAAAGTCTTTATTTGATATTGAGGAGTTGCCGCTTGATGCGCCCGATGTCTGGGGTAGAGTCGACCAGCTGCTTGCCGCCGGAGGCAAGGACGAGGTTAGATTTGCCCTTTTCGGCCTGGCCGAAGACCGCCTGCTGATACTAAAGCTGCGCGATTTTGCCGCCGCCAGCCAGATGATGCCCTATTTCCATTCCGCGCTCTATAAGAAGCTGGATGTAAGCGTGCTTGAACACGTGCTACTGGAAGAGCTGCTGGGGCTGGGCAGCGGTGGGGAGGGGGCTGTGCTTGCCTTCAGCTACGAGGGACGGGATGCCGTTAACCGGGTGCTGGAGCAGGAATACCAGCTTGCCTTTTTGTTAAGGCCGATTAAGCCGGAGGTAATCAGGGCGGTTGCCGACGCCGACGACCGGATGCCGAGAAAGTCCACCTATTTTTACCCCAAAGCCCCGGCGGGACTGGTCTTGCACCGGCTGGTGTAAGGGGGGGGGTAGCGATGAACAAAAAGTGGATGCCGATAACAGCCGGGGTTCTGGATATTTTATACGGGGCGTGGTATGCCTTTATATTGTTGTTCACTATTATAAAGATCCTAACTTCACCTTGGCCAGATTTAAATGTTGTTTGGACGTCAGATATAATATTTTGGGCAATAATGACTGCTTTTGCAGTGCCGGCGATAGTCGGCGGCGTTTACGCTTTCAAAAGAAAAAGATTTTGGTTGGCATTAGCTGGGGCAATTGTTGCCGCTATTATCCCGGTAGCATTTATGGTTGACTATTGGATTCGGTTTGATCCTAGTGATTTAGCCTCTTTATATAGACTTCAGGGCGGTGCGGGATTTCCCGCTTTTTTGTGGATTCCGGCCATAGTTGCTATCATTCTAATAGTCCTATCACGGAAGCAGTTTGCGGGGAGGTAGGGTGGGATAGCATTATCTAGCCGGCGCTAAGTAGACTTTATATAACGTCTCTTGCCCGCTCTTATAATATCATCTTTTTGAACGATATAATTCACGTCTTTCTCTCTTTTATCATTAATATATACACCACCCTGATCAATAAGACGCCTGGCTTCGCTCTTACTTTTAGCCAGCTGGTTTTCCACGAGATAATCCTGAAGACTCTTGCCTGACTTGGTACCCAGGGCTATCTTCTCCGGCACCTCTTTCCTCTGCACCGTCCTTTCAAAGTGCCCTTCGGCTTCGGCGGCTGCTTTCCGGTCATAGAGCTGGGCAATGATTTCCCGTGCCAGCCGTTTTTTGAGCGTCATGGGGTTGGCGGTGGTGTTATCCAGTCCCTTTTTGAACTGCTCCAGCTCCTCGTCGGGGACATCGGTCAACAGCTCAAAGTAGTTTATAATCAGGCTATCGGGGACGGACATCACCTTGCCGTATATCTGCTCCGGCGTTTCAGCGACGCCGATATAGTTACCCAGGCTCTTGCTCATCTTCTGGCTGCCGTCCGTGCCCACCAGCAGGGGGACCATAAAGCACTGCTGGGGGGGTTGGCCGACCATGGACTGGAGCTCCCGGCCTACCAGGAAGTTGAATTTCTGGTCGGTGCCGCCGAACTCTACATCGGCCTTAATCGCCACCGAGTCGTAGGCCACGAGGAGGGGGTAGAGCAGCTCGGTGATGGCGATGGGTTTCTCGGCTTTATAGCGGGCGCTGAAGTCGTCCCGCGCCAGGAACTGGGCCACGGTGAACTTGCTGGTGAGCTGGATAATATCAGTCAGCGTGAACTTGCCGAACCATTCGCTCTGCCACCTGATTTCGGTCTTTTTCTTATCGACTATCTTGAAGAACTGCTGCATGTAGGTTTGGGCGTTGGCCTTGACCTGCTCCAGGGTCAGCATGGGGCGGGTGACCGACATGCCGCTGGGGTCGCCGATCTGGGCCGTCCAGTCGGCGACGATGAGGACAATCTGGTGCCCCAGCTCCTGGAACTGCCGCAGCTTGCGCAGGGCTACCATATGACCTAAATGGATATCGGGGAAGCTGGGGTCAAAGCCCTCCTTCAAGCGCAGTTTTTTGCCCGAGCGCAAAAGCGCCCTCATCTCTTCTTCGACGATGATTTCCGCCACCCCGCGTTTCAGCACATAATCGATGTCTAGATTTGTCATAGCTTAACTTCCACCTCTGGTTTTTAACATGTCTTTGCCCTGTATTATATCCTCGGCTATCTGCTCTTTTAGCTGCTCCGGGGTATCAAACTTTTTTTCGTCACGGAGGCGCCCGATGATATCTATTGCCAGCTCCCGCCCGTAGAGGTCGCCGTTATAGTCAAGGAGGTAGACTTCGACCAACCGCTGGCCGCCGCCGAAAGTAGGACGGTGGCCGATGTTGGTCATGGCGGAGTAGGTCTGGCCGTCAATATGAGCCCGGCAGGCATAGACGCCCCCGGCGGGGAGGGCCTGCCCCGGCTCTACGTCCAGATTGGCGGTGGGGAAACCCAATTCTTTGCCGCGCTTATCCCCAGTAACTACCCGTCCCTGAAGTCTAAAAGGACGTCCCAGCAGCTTTTGCGCCCGTTTCATATCGCCTTCGGCCAGTGCTTTTCTGATAGCGGTGCTGCTTACCACCTGGCCGTCTATGGTCAGCGGGGGCACCACCGTTACGCTGAAACCCATCTCCTGTCCCAGCCGGCGCAGGGCATCAATATCGCCCTGACGATCTTTACCCAGGGCGAAGTCGGGCCCGATGACCAGCCCCTTCATTTTGAGGTATTCTTTGAGTAACTCTAGAAATTGTTTCGGGCTTAAGGAGGCTAACTGGGGGGTGAAGGGGAGGGGGAGAACGATATCGACGCCTTCGTTTTTGAGCAGGGCTATTCTCTGTTCAAGGCCGGTAAGGGAGGGCAGTTTGGTTTGGGGTGAAAGCACCTCCCGGGGGTGCTGGCTGAAGGTTATCACACCGCTTAAACTTCCCTGCTTGCGGGCAAGCTCCTTCAGTTGAGCGATAAGGTGTTTGTGGCCCAGGTGTACCCCGTCAAAGACGCCGATGGTCAGCAACATCTCCTTCTGGGGGGAAAATTTGCCCAGCCCTTGTTCTACCGACATAGCTTTTTATACTAGCATACCCCTATATTAGCGTCAATAAAATATAATTTTTGGGGTGTTTAAGAGGGGCGCCAGCCCTTCTTTTTAAAAACTATTTCCCCCTCCCTTACAAGGGAGGGGGATTAAGGGGGTGGGTTGCTGAGCAAATAACTAAGCGGGTTAGGTTAATAAATAACTTTCTTGTGCTATACTTGGCTTGAGCCAGCGTAGCTCAGGGGTAGAGCAGCGGTTTCGTAAACCGCCGGTCGTCAGTTCGAATCTGACCGCTGGCTGTCTTTGTTTGGGGTTCTGTTGCCGACATTTTGCCGACAAACTGTCTAGCACCCGGGGGAACCCGCGAGTACAGCCAGATACAAAATTGGGCTTATGCCAGCGTAGCTCAGGGGTAGAGCAGCGGTTTTGTAAACCGCCGGTCGTCAGTTCGAATCTGACCGCTGGCTGTCTTTGTTTTCGTAGACCTTTATTCTTCTCAGCTTGAGTATCAGGAAGACCTCTTTACCCACCGCCAGGCTCATATCCTCAAAGATGTGGTGGGGCATGCCCGCCAGCAGGTTAAGCGCCCCCGCCTTGAGCCCGATTCTGACCGTCTCGTTGGTGGGGTTGATGCTGGTTACAAGCGCCTTAAAGCGGTTTACCTCCGGCCCCGGTGGGTGGGTTTCCGAGATGTGTATATCGCTGGGGAGGAGGGCAATGCGGTGAACCGCCTCTCCGTCATGGGGGACGATTATGGGCAGGCCGCCGCAGCCGACCTCCATAACCCCTTTGCCTAAGCTGCGGCAGTAGTCGCAGTCCAGAATATTGGGCGCCCCGATGAAATCGGAGACCTTTTCGTTCTGGGGGTAGAAAAACACCCTTTCCGGCTTATCCACCTGCTCCAGGCAGCCGTTCTGGATAACGGCTATGCGGTCGGCCATCTCCTCGGCCTCCTGAAGGTCGTGGGTTACGTAGGCGGTGGTGATTCCCAGCCTCTGCTGGAGCTGCTTGAGCTCAGTCCTGAGGTACTTGGCGGTGGGCACATCCAGGCTGGATAAAGGTTCATCAAGGAGCAGTACTTTAGGGGATGGCGCCAGCGCCCTTGCCAGAGCCACCCGCTGTTTTTCCCCGCCGCTCAAGTTTTTGGGGTAGCGCGAGGCCAGGTGCTCTATCTTCATCATCTGGAGGAGTTGTTTTACCCGGCTTTCAGCCTGTTGCGGCGTTTGTTTTTTGGCGGTCAGGCCGTAGGCGATATTGGCGGCGACATCAAGGTGGGGGAACAAGACTAAATCCTGAAAGAGGTAGCCCACCTCTCGCTTATTGGCGGGGAGCTTGTCCACCGCCACCCCGTCAAAGAGCACCGAGCCCCGGTAGTCGGTCAGGCCGGCGATAATGTTGACCACGGTGGTCTTGCCGGCACCGTTGGGCCCCAGCAGCACCATTAATTCTTTGTCCCGTATCTTGAGGTTGACATCGCGGCAGATGTACTGGCATATATTCTTTAGCTCTATAGCGGGCATATCATCTCCACCTGGTGGTCATTCTGGCTTCCAGGTACTGGAAAAACCTCTCGAAGGCGAGGCACATCACGGCTAATACTATCAGGCAGACAATAATGATGTCTATGCGGATGAGGCTTTCCGCCCTCATCATCAGGGCGCCGATGCCGGTGGGTATTGCCACCATCTCGGCGGCGATTATTACCCGCCAGGCCATACCGGCATTTAGCCTTAAGCCGGTGAAGATATTGGGCAGGGCCAGTGGCATGACCACGGTGGCTAAAATCCTGGTGTCGGAGGCCCCCAGCGTCCTGGCTACCTGTATGTATTGCTTATCCACGTTTCTGATGCCGGTGACGGTATTGTAGAGGACGGGGAAGAAGGAGCTGATAAAGATTATGGCGATGGGAAGCATCTCGTTGATACCAACCCAGAGCATGAGCAGCGGCAGCCAGCCCAGTGCGGGGATGGGGTAAAACAGGCTGATTATGGGGTGCAACGTCTTGTTGGCATTCTCCACCCAGCCCATCACCGTGCCCACGGCGATACCGGCTATGGAGCCGGCGCAGAAGCCGATTAGCACCCTGCCCAGGCTGGTCAGAAAATTATCACCCAGCACCCCGCTGGCGGTTAGATGGTAGAATTCCAGTACCACCACCGAGAAGGGGGGAAAAGATAGCTCGCCGGGGACTAAATTCAATCTGGCCACCAGTTCCCAGACAGCCAGAAAGATGACTACTGGTAGCAGCCCCCACCCCGGCCTGATTTTCTTAAGCACTATTGAGCCTCCAGGAAGGTCAAGTCCAGAATATCTGCGGTGTTAAAGCTGTTCTTGATGTAGCCGAGACTGGCGATGTAGTCTATGGTATCCTGGACTATCTCCGGGTCGATATCGGTGGTATATTCCAGCCTTTCCATAGACCGCAGCATCACTTCGGGGGTGATTTCCAGCCCGCTGGCGACCTCTCCTGCCTCGTTCGGGAAAACCTCACCGCCGGCGGCTTGCATCTGCCCGGCCACGACCCCGGCGGCTTCATCTGGGTGCTCATTTATCCAGTCCGTCGCCCTTTGCGATACATTGACCAACTTCTGGACGACCTCGGGGTTATTATCTATCAGCTCCTGCTTGACCACCAGCACACTGCCCTGCATATCAGGCCAGACATCCTGGCTGGTGAGCAGCATGGTAAAGCCGAGCTCTTCGGTCATGGTCGCCCACTGCTCGGGGAGAAAAGCGGCGTCCAGCTGTCCCGTCTTGATGGCCAGCACCAGTTTGGGCGGGTTCATGCGCCGGGTATTGTTTAATATTTTGTCTTCATCAAGGTTATAGTTATCTATCGTCCTGTGCATGAGCACGTCGACGGCGCCGCCTTCCCGGACGCAGCCGAGGCGGGTGCCGGGATTTTCCAGGTCCCTGACCGTTTTTATTTTGGCGGGGTCTACCACAAGTCCGTAGCCGTACTTGTGCGTACCGGCGACTATTTTTATGGGCACGCCGCCGTTGGCGTAGACATTTATCGCCGGCACCAGGCATATATAGGCAACCTCAATTTCATCCCGGGCCAGGGCTGAAGCCAGCGCCATGCCGGTTACATAGCTCTCGTAGGCGGTGAGATTTAATCCTGCCTCCTCGAACCAGCCCTTGTCCTGGCTGATGTAGGCGCCGGCGGCGTGGTCCATAAACTCCACCGCCATGCCGATGGGTGCTTCATCCGGAGCGGGACAGCCGGCAACCGGGATTAGAGCCAGTATTCCCGCCAGAAGTGCAATAAGTAGCTTTTTCATTTTTCTCTTTCTAGATTAAACGGTTATATTGCGTTAGATATAGCGCTGGCTAAAAAATTATTACACTACTCTTCCACCTCCTTCACAAACTGTTGGAACCTGGCCTGCAACTGCCTGTACCGTTCCACTACCTTACGTCCCTCATCGGTTAACCTGGTGCGGCCTCCCCCCGGCCCGCCGGCGACCTTCTCCACCAAGGGTGACGGCGCCAGGCGGTTGGCCGCCTCCACCCAGAGCCAGGCGTTGCGGTAGCCCAGCTTCATCGAGCGGGCGGCGGCGGCGATTGAGCCGAACCTGTCAATGCGCTCCAGCAGCATCTCCCTGCCCCCTCCCATGTAAAGCTCGCCGTCTTTTTCCAGCCATATCCGCCCCCTTACCGAGTAGCCCGGCCGGGGGTGGCGGGAGAGGTGAGGCGGTTTTTTGACGGTGAATTTGGGTATCTCGGTCATTTTTTGGCTCTTATGAAGCGGTCAGTGTTATATTACAGGCGATATAGCCCTTTTGTCAAATGGGATTGTGACACCACAAATTTTATCAACCCACCCCCTTAATCCCCCTCCCTTACAAGGGAGGGGGAAAGTATTTATAAAAGAGGGGCGTCAGCCCCTCTTAAACACCCCACTGGGTTAACATTTTTTTTAAAAAAAGGGGGGGATGAAAAGGGCGTCAGCCCTTTTACCTTAAAGGGCGGCGGGTGGGAATAGATAAAAATGGGGGTGGGGTTAGCTTATTTGAGACTGGTAATCGTCTCTGGTATTAATATCAGAGATAACGCTTGCCGAATCAACTGCCACCTTAAGGACATCATCGGGGTGCTGCCGGATTATCTCCCTCCCGCCGATATCGCCCTCCAGCTCCAGCAGCTCCGCTTTGTATTTAATGTCAAAGATAATGGGGTGGCCTCTTTTGCCCCGGTGGGTGGGGACGGCAATGCCTTTATCGTGGCTATTAAATGCGTCTATCAGCTGGTTGATAGTCCGGCTTTCCACCAGAGGCTGGTCGCCCAAAGCCAGCATGACCGCCTGTGACTTGGGGTCAACCAGAATGAGCCCGGCAACTATGGAGGTGCTCATCCCCTGGCTGTAGTTGTGATTGAGCATTATTTTGACCGGTTTGGTGGCTATGGCCCTGGTTATTTCCTCCGCTTTATGCCCCACCACCACGATAGTCTCGTCAACCGATGAATTTAGCAGGTTGTCAATGGTCTGCTCCAGCAGGGTATGTTTGCCCAGGGGCATTAGTTGCTTGGGCTCACCCATCCGCTTTGATTCGCCGGCGGCCAGAAGTATTGCTGATAGCATTGGCTGCTTTCTATCAGGACGGCTCTTTTTGGCTACTGTTCTGGGCAATGCTCTTAAGAATGCTCAAGATGCCGATGATAGCGCGCTGGGTTTCTATCGGTTCTCTTGACAGCATCTTGGCCACGTAAGGGTCCAGCCCCTCCTGGCTCTCGCTCCCGAGAGGGGTGCCGGGTGAGAGATAGCCAGCCAGCATGAACAGCTCGTCCTCGTCAAAACCGAGGGGTCTGGCTATCTTGCGCAGGATACTGGCCGAGGGGAAACGCTCTCCCCGTTCGATTCTGCCCAGGTGTGATGCCGATACGCCGGCCCTGGCGGCGAGCTCCCGCAGGGTCAACGGCACCATAACCCTCTGCCTCTTGATTATGGTACTAAGGTTAGTTCCAGTAGTAGTATCCATGGCTTAGATTGTGCTTCGCCTGGTGACAAAAGTCAAGCCCTTTTCCTATTTTGTTCATAACTAATCTATTTTTAAGACGGCCGCACCCTGGATTTTGCCTTTTTTGAGCAAAATTAGTGCCTCGTTGGCCTCTTCCAGCTTGAATTCCTGTACCTCGGGGATAATGGGAATCCGGGCGGCCAGGGGCAGAAACTCCAGAACGTCACGCCGGGTGATATTGGCCACGCTTTTTATCTCTTTTTCGCACCAGAGATGGCCTGAGTAATCTAATCCCAAAAGGGATTCTTTATCCTTTTCTTCCTTGCTGATGGCGTTTATGACCAGCCTGCCCCCGTTTTCCAGAGCCTTTAAGGCGGCCACTACCGGGCTCCAGGCCGGGGTAAAGTCAATGGCGCAGTTGAGGCTGGCGGGTGGGGTCTCCCCGGTGGCCCCGGTCCAATCGGCGCCCAGTTTTTTGGCCAGAGCCTGGTGCTCTTTCTGCCCCGGCCGGGTAAAGACAAAGACCTTGCCGTTGGGATATTTATATTTGGCCAACTGGATAACGATGTGGGCTGAAGCCCCGAAGCCGAACAGCCCCAGAACCTGGCCGTCTTCCAGGGTGGTCAGCCTTAACGCCCGGTAGCCGATGGCCCCGGCGCAGAGGAGGGGGGCCGCCTGGGAATCGGTGAAACGAGCGGGAACTGGATAGGCGAAGTCCTCCGGCACCACCGTGTACTGGGCGTAGCCGCCATTGGCCTGACAGCCGGTGCCCTGAAAGTCGGGGCATAGGTTTTCCTCGCCTCCCCGGCAGAAGTGGCATTTGCCGCAGGCGGAGTGAATCCAGGCGATGCCCGCCCGGTCTCCAATGTTGAATTTGGTCGCCCCCGGCCCCGGCTTTTCCATCCGGCCGACGATTTCGTGGCCTAAGATTATGGGTAGTTTGGGCTGGAGCCTGCCTTCGATTTCGTCCAGCTCGGTGTGGCAGACGCCGCAGGCGGCGATTTTGACCAGTATTTCCCCTGCTTTGGGCTGTGGGGTGGGCAGCTCCACCAGCTCCAGGGGTCTGCTATCAATGGGGGCTGTGCGCTTTAGAATCTGCGCTTTCATCTTGGCCTGTTCTCCACCGCATTATACCGCTTGCGACCTGTCAATGCGAGGGGGCATTGATGTTTTTTTGATGTAAATTTGACGTTTTGCTGATGCCGTTTCTAGGCTTTTTTGATTGCTATGGTGCTATGTTATTGGTAAGCCCGATTACGCTTCGAGGCGGGCAGAACAGGAGGTAAGCATGAAAAGGAAAATTTTGGGCATGATAACCATTGTGGCAGTGATTCTGGGGGTGGTAATAGCCGTCCCGGCGGTCGCGGCGGATGTTACGGTGAGTATAGACGCCCCGGCGCAGGTATCCCCCGCCAGCGATTTCACCGTTAATATTAATATCACGGAGGTGACCGACTTTGACGCCTGTAACTATGATGTTTCTTTTGACGCCTCGGTGCTGAGGCTGGATAACGTCACCTCCGGGCTGATAGGCTCAACCGCGATACCGGTTGATGTCTATAACGAGATTAGCGCCGGCACCTACCGGGTTATTCAGAATGTCCCCGGTATCTCAGGGGTATCCGGTACCGGCTACCTGGGGGTGCTGAGCTTTCATGTCCTTGGCGCTGAGGGCGACAGCAGCACCATAACTTTCTCCAACGGCGTGATTGCCAGCAGCCTGGCCGAGGAGATAACGGCCACCTGGGTGGGCGGCTCGGTGGAGGTGACGGTGACGCCGGTGGCGGTTAGTATAGACGCCCCGGCTGAAGTCAGCCCCGCCAGCGATTTCACCGTTAACGTCAATATCGGCGATATTACCGACTTCGATGCCGTTAGCTTTGACGTCTCCTTTGATACCCTGGTGCTGCGGCTGGATGATGTAACCGCCGGGCTGATAGGCGCAACCGCGATACCGGTGGATATCTATAGCGAGGTTGAGGTGGGGACATGGCGGGTTGTCCAGAACGTGCCCGGTGTAACCGGCGTGACCGGCTCCGGGTATCTGGCGGTTTTGCACTTCCATGTTATCGGCGCTGACGGCGACGGCAGCGCTATAAGCCTGTCCAACGGCGTGCTTTCCAATAACCTGGCCGAGGAGATAACGGCCACCTGGACCGGTGATTCGGTGACTATTGCCGATAACACCGCGCCGGTGGTGACCATAACGCCGTTTACCCCCGACCCGACCGATAACACCACCCCGACCTTAACCGGCACCGCCACCGATGAATCTAATATAAGCACGGTGGAGTACAAGGTTGATGACGGCATCTGGACGGCGGCGACGGCCAGTGACGGCGCCTTTGACAGCCCCAGCGAGAGTTATACCTTTACCACGGCCGCCCTTTCCGAGGCAGAGCATACGGTATACGTCCGGGCTACCGATTCGGCGGGTAACACTACCGCCGAGGTCGATTACGCCAGTGACAGCTTTACCGTGCAGACGGTGGCACCTGGAGACGCCAACGGTGACGGCACCGTTAATGTCCTTGATATCACCAGGGTGGAGAGGGCGATAGCCGCCCTTGATCCTGAAACCCCCGGCTCTGATGCCAATCAGGACGGCGTGATTAACGTGCTGGATATTACCCGGATAGAGAGGATGATTGCTGGCCTGGGTTAGTCGTCATCCTTTTCTAGCTGGTGCAGCCGGGCATCGCTGATGCCGAAGTGGTGGGCTATTTCGTGCTTGACCACCCGCTGGACCTCGGCGCTGATATTGCCCCCGTAGCGGCATTTGGTCTCGATTGACCGCTGGAATATGGTTATCTTGTCCGGCGGCACCAGCCCGTAGTGCCAGCCCCGCTCGGTCTGAGGTACCCCCTCGTAGAGGCCGAGCAGTGTTTCACTCCGCTCCAGCCCCAGATGGAGCAGCTGGTCGGGCGTGGGCTGGTCTTCCACCACGATATCTATGTTCTCCAGCCTATCGAGAAACTCCTCAGGCAAATCATCCACCGCCCTGGCCACCAGCCGTTCGAAACTGCCTCTATCCATAATCTAAGCCATTTTAGCTTAATTATATCATTGTGGTATAATTTGGGGCAGTGTTAACTAGGTCACATCGTGCTAGAGGTAGAGAATGAGCGCTGAACTAAGCCGCTTAATCGTCCTTATAAAGGGGGGTGGGGAGGTGGCCAGTGGGGTGGCCCATAAGCTGGCCCGTGCCCGCTTCCGCGTCTGCCTGACCGAAACTGCTGAGCCCCTGGCCGTCAGCCGGGGGGTCGCCTTCTGCGAGGCAATCTATGACGGGGAGAAGGAGGTTGAGGGGATAGTTGCCCGGCGGGCTGAATCGGCCGTTGAGATTCATAAGCTGTGGCGGGAGGGACGTGTAGCTATCATCGTTGACCCCAAAACATCGGTCAGGAAAACGTTTAAACCCCAGGTGCTGGTTGACGCTATAATGGCCAAGAAGAACCTGGGGACAAAAATTAACCATGCCCCGCTGGTTATCGGGCTGGGGCCTGGCTTTGGGGCGGGCAAGGATGTCCATATGGTGGTGGAGACCAACAACAGCGAGAGGCTGGGGAGGGTAATTCTTGAGGGGGAGGCCGAGAAGGATACCGGAATCCCGGTCGCTATCGGCGGCCTGACCCATGAGCGGGCGCTGCACGCTGCCGGAGACGGCCTTTTCCTGACCGACCGATATATAGGTGACCCGGCCAGCGCCGGCGAGGTGGTGGCTACGGTGGCTGGAAAGCCGGTCAGGGCGGAGATAGACGGTATAGTCCGGGCCATGCTGCGGGACGGGACAACGGTTAAAAAGGGGACGAAGCTGGGGGAGATAGACCCTTCCGGGGATAAAGAGGACTGTTATACCATTCGCCCCAGGGTGAGGGCGATTGCCGGCGGGGTTTTAGAGGCGATAATGATGCGCTACAATGCTTAGGTTTAGAGGTTCTAGAGATGAATGATATTTACCAGGAGATAGTAAGGGTTAAGGCGGAGGGGGAGGAGGCGGCGCTGGTCACGGTTGTTTCGGCCAGCGGCTCCACGCCCAGAGAGGAAGGGGCCAAGATGCTGGTCAGCCCCGACGGCAGCATTTTGGGAACAATCGGCGGCGGTAGCCTGGAAGTCCAGGTAATCAAGGAGGCGGTTAAGGTGATAAAGCAGGCCAAGCCAAAGCGTCTCTACATGAGCTTGACCGCTGAGGAAGCCGGGGAGATGGGGATGATATGCGGTGGGGAGCTGGAGGTGTTTATCGAGCCTATCCTGACCACGCCTGCCTTATATATATTCGGCGGTGGGCATATCGCGCTGTCGCTGGCCAGGATGGGCAAGCTGGTCGGCTTTAATATTACTGTCATCGACGACCGGGCTGATTTCGCCAGTGCCGAGAGGTTCCCCGAAGCCGATGTTATCCTGGCCGAGGACTTTACCAAATCATTCCCTAAGCTAAAGATAGATAAATCGAGCTACATCGTGATTGTTACCCATGGTCACCAGCATGACGAGGTGGTGCTGGAGTGGGCGGTGGGCACCCCGGCTAAGTATATCGGCATGATAGGCAGCAAAACCAAAAACGAGACTATATTCTCCCACCTGCTGGCCAGGGGAATATCCCGGGAGCAGATGGACAGGGCCCATGCCCCGATTGGCCTGGAAATAGAGGCGCAGACGCCGGAGGAGATAGCCGTCAGCATCCTGGCGGAGGTAATAAAAGTCCGGCGGTCTTCTTAAGCAGGCGCGGTGGTTTAATAAGGGGGAAAGGCATGGTAAGACCGATGGGCAATCGGCCGAAGTGGCTGGCCGGTTTGATGATACTGGTTTTAGCCGTCCTTGTTATCAGTGGTTGTCCCCCGGTTGAGCCGCCGCCGATTAACCAACCCCCCGCTGAGCAACCGCCGACTGACCAGCCGCTGACCGGGCAACCGCCGGTTGATGAACCGCCGGCTAATCAGCCCCCGGTTATAAACAGGCTGTTTTCGGAGTACCGTCAAGTTAAAAGGTCTACGGCCACTCCTGTTGAATGTTCTGCCTCAGACCCGGATGGGGACGAACTGAGCTATGTCTGGTCAGCCACCGGCGGGACTATCACCGGTGAGGGAGCGGCGGTTAGCTGGGCAGCTCCTGAGAAGTCGGGCACCTATACCATTACCGTCACGGTAGCTGATGGCCGGGATGGTCAGGCCGCAGAAACTATAGATATTAAAGCTGCCTGCTGCCCGATAAAGGCAGACGAGTAACCTTTAGCACTAGAACAGGGGTTTGCAGAGGACTTCCTTGACCTTGAGGTCGAAAAAGTCCTCGGAGTTGACTGGCCGCAGTACCACCGCCGTATCCACCCCACGGCCGGTGCCGCCGATAACGATGATATCCTCGTCGGTGCGCACCAGGCCGGCGTCAGCCGCCATAAGGGCGATTTCACAGACTACCTTCATGCCCTGTCCGAATATACGCAGGGTGTTAGCCACCGTTTCCTCGAAGAGGTACATATTGAACTTCTTGCGCATCGCCCGGCCCAGTCCCGAGAAAAGGTGGGTGGCGGTGAGCAGGGGGACGCCGGCGCTAACTAGCTTCTGCCGGTTCTCTTCGGTGAACTCCTGGAAATTTGGCTCTCTCATACCAGTAAAGTGGCTGACCGCCACTATTCTGGCTCCCTTAAAGACCTCCACCGCCTTTAACGCGGTATCCCCGCTGGTAGAGGCTACCAGAATGCTCTTTATGCCCAACTCTTCCGCCCTGATCCCGACCAGGCGCAGCACTTCATCGGTGTTCTGCTTCCCGGGCTCGGGAAAATAGGTTATCTTTGCTTCCATTATTTCTGACTCCTCCCTGTGATTTACCCCCCGGCAATACGTTTACACTTATTTCCTGTCTTTTGCCGGCTTTCCGCAGTGCGGGCAATCGGGGTCTTTTTTAACCTTGAACTCGGTAAATTTCATGTTAAGCCCGTCGTAGACTAAAAGTCTATTGGCCAGCATCTGCCCTATCCCCACCAAGTATTTTATCACCTCTGTCGCCTGGATGCAGCCGATAACCGCCGGCGTTACCCCTATGACCGGGAATTCCTCCTCGGCGATGGTTCCCCGGTAGACGCATCTAAGGCAGGCGGTCTGGCCCGGTATTACGGTCATGGCCCTGCCCTCAAAGCCGTAGACCGCACCGTGAAAGAAGGGGATATTTTTTTCTATGGCGGTTTTATTGAGCAGATAGCGGGTGGGCAGGTTGTCCATGGCATCGACGATGAGGTCACAGCCTTCCACCAGCCGGGAGACATTGGCTTTGGTTATTCTTTTCTCGACGGCTTCTATTTTTACCTGCGGGTTCAGTTGTTTTAGCTTGCCCTTAGCTGAACTGACTTTTTTTTGGCCGATGTCCTCCGGCCAGTGCAGGATCTGCCGGTTAAGGTTGCTCAGTTCTACCTTATCGTGGTCAACGATGCGCAGTGTGCCCACTCCGGCAGCGGCCAGATAGGTGGCTGAGGAAGAGCCAAGGCCGCCGGCGCCGGCAATAAAGACCGTGGCCCTTTTTAGCTTTTCCTGCCCTTTTTGCCCGAAGCCTTTAAGCATTATCTGGCGGGCATATTTTTCCTGCTCGTCTTGGTTGAGCATTTTGCCGGTCACCCCCTCTTAATAGGCTAGCCGCCGCCGATTATCGTGTCCAGAACAGTGATTTCGGCCACATCCGGGTCTATCCGGTAGATGACCTCGCCGGTTTTGCTGTTGGCTACCAGACCGCCCAGAGGGTCAGCGTAGGTTTCGTCCAGGATTTTTCTGGCTTCCTCAACCGTCAACTCTTTTTCTCCTCCCGACGCGAAACGGACCTTGATTTTTGGTTCCATAATAGTAAACAACTCCCCCGGTTAAGGCAAGCCTTGAGGGCGGTTTATTCTACCTCCTGTCCCTTCACTCTCCACTCGCTGGCGTAGAGGTTCATCTTTTTATCCCGGGCAAAGCCGACCAGGGTCACCCCCAGATTTTGGGCCAGCCTCACCCCCAGGTTAGTGGGAGCGGCTCTGGAGATAAGCAGGGGAACGTTTCTCTTAGCCACCTTGAGCAGTATCTCCGATGAGACCCGCCCGCTGGTGATTAGCAAGCGCCCGGTGGTGGCTATATCTTTGAGCAGACATTCCCCGAAGACCTTGTCTATGGCATTGTACCGGCCGATGTCATCGCTGAAGACCAGAATGTTTTCAGTATCGGCCAGGGCGGCGCTGTGTACCCCGCCGGTGTCTTTGAATAGTTGAGAGCTCTGTACAAAATCGTCCATCAGGGCGAAGACCTGGGGGGCTGATATTGCAATATCGGAATCTACTTTTTTGGCCTGGGTGTGGGGGGTGGGCTTGATATCTTTTTTGGTTTTCACCCGCACCGTGCCCTTCTTCCGGTCGACGGTTATCTTTGTGATATCATCGTGGCTGTTGATTAAGCCTTCGGAGGCGAGGAAGCCGACCGCCAGGTAGTTAAGCTTCTGGGGGGAGCAGGGCAGAGTGGCCACCTCTTTGTTATTGAGGGTGATGGTAAGGGGAAACTCCATGACTACTATGTCGGTATCGATACTCCGACCGGTCCCGGTAACGCGCCATATGGGGAACTGCTCCATAGTATCTGCCATTGCTACCTCTATATTATATACATTTTCACCCTTTGCGCCTATACCCGCATATTTTGTCTTGGCGCACTGCCTATTTAATGTTACAATAGTGGCTGTTTAATCCCCTTCTAAAAAAGCGGGTCCAGCAGGCGGGTGTAATCTGGCAAAAACAGGGAATTGACAAAGAATATTGTATCTGATATGATGTGGTATACGGCAACCGTTGGCCGTATACCAGGAGTCTAAGTGAAAAAGGTCTACGTTAAGGAAGAGTTCTGTATCGGCTGCCGCCTCTGCGAGGTGTACTGCCAGCTTAAGCACGCCCGGTCAAAAGACCTGGTCAAGGCGTTCAACAGGGAATACCCGCCGCCACTACCCAGAATCCGGGTGGACGAGAAGGGGGTGGTATCGCTATCGGTGCGATGCCAGCAGTGTGACGATGCCCCCTGTGTACAGGCCTGCCTTACCGGCGCACTCAGCCGCGACCCGGAGAGCCGGCTGGTCAATGTGGATGAGGATAGGTGCATCGGCTGCTGGACCTGCCTGCTGGTCTGCCCGCTGGCGGCGATAAAGCCGGATACGGAGCAGAAGAGGGCGCTCAAATGCGACCTCTGCCAGGGGGAGGAAGTCCCGGTCTGCGTGGCTAATTGCCCCAATGAGGCGCTGGTCTATGTTGAGGTGCCGGATGGGACTCCCGTGGCGGAAAACGGTTGACCGAATAAAAGAGGGGGTGTTTTGATGTCACATAACTGGGGACCGCATTATATTGTTCCTTCAGAGGTGATGAAGAAATATTCGGGGAATGTTTTATTGCGGGAGGAGCTTGACGAGGAGCTGCTGGGCAAGGAGCTGGCGGAGATGGGTCTCACCGGGCCTATCGTGCGGATAACCAACCCCTGGTACTACCGCCCGAAGAGCGCCAGTACCTGGATTAAGATAGGGGAGTCCCGGGACAAGCAGGATAACTTTTCGGTGCGCTGGGATACCAACGGCCTGGCGAACGGGCAGTACGAGATACTGGGGTTGATGCATGTTTTTGTCAAGAAGAACGGTGAGGAGACAGCTATCGCCCGGGAAAACGTGGTGGAAATTACCGTCGAGAATTGAACTCGGGTGGACAGAGGGAAGGATTTTAGATGATTGCCATAATAGATTATGGCGCCGGCAACCTGCGCAGCGTGGTTAACGCCGTCAGCCGCCTGGGCTATGAGGCCAAGGTTGTTAACCGCCCTGAAGAGGTTATTAGCGCCCGGGTGGTTATACTGCCCGGGGTGGGGGCGGCGGCTGATACCATGGCTAACCTGCAGAAAACGGGGTTGGACAGCGCGGTTAAGCGCTATGTCGCTGAGGGGTGGCCATTCCTGGGGGTCTGCATCGGGATGCAGGTGCTGTTCGGCGGCACCGAAGAGGGCGGCTGGCATGAGTGCCTGGGCGTTATCCCCGGCGCGGTGCGCAGGTTTGCACCGGGCTTAAAGGTTCCCCACATGGGCTGGAACCAGGTAAAGCAAAAGATTGCTCACCCCATCTTCGAGGGCATACCCGATGAAGCTAACTTTTATTTTGTCCACAGCTACTATGTTAAGCCGGAGGACGGGTCGCTGGTGGCCGGCGAGACCGAGTACGGCATCCCGTTCTGCAGTGTTGTAACTAAAGATAACCTGGTGGCCACCCAGTTTCACCCGGAGAAGAGTGGGGAGGTGGGGCTAAAAATTTACGATAATTTTATCAGGGTTGCCCTGGGAGCCAAAGCGGGCAGGCGGTAAGAAATGGCGATAGCAGAGAAAATAAAGTATTTGATTATCGGCAACTCGGCGGGTGGCATCGGCGCCGCCGAGGCCATCCGCGGGGTGGATAAGGCGGGGACACTGGCTATCGTCTCCGACGAGCCCTACCCGGCCTACTCGCGGCCGCTTATCTCCGAGCACCTTTCCGAGGGGCGTTCTCTGGAGAGGATGCTCTACCGCCCGGCCGATTTCTACGAGCAGAATAAAATAAAAACCGTCTTCGGTGATACAGTGGCGCGAATTGATTTCGGTGGGCGTACCCTTGAGCTGGAAAGCGGCCGAACTATTGCCTGGCAGAAGCTGCTGCTGGCTACCGGCGGCTCACCTATCGTGCCCGGGATGGAGGGTAAAGATTTAAAGGGGGTTTTCACCTTTACCACCCTTGATGATGCTAAAGCAATAGATAAGTTCCTGAAGCAGCGCCAGGGCAGGATAAAAGCGGTGGTCATCGGCGGGGGGCTTATCGGGGTGAGCGCCACCGAAGCCCTGTTAAAGAGGGGGGTGGAGATCAGCATCGTCGAGATGAAGGACTGGGTTTTGAACACCATCCTTGATGAGGAGGCGGCGGCCCTGGAAGCGGCGGCTCTGAGCGGGGCTGGTGTTGACATAATAACCGGACATACCGTGGCTAAAATAAACAGCAGTCTGCTGGATGAGGTCAACGGCGTCAGCCTGGATGATGGGCGGTCTATACGATGCGATATGGTTGTCGTCGCCATCGGAGTTACGCCGCGCCTTGACCTGGTGGCTGATAACGGGGTTAAGACCAACCGGGGCATAATCGTTGACCGCCGTATGGCTACATCCGTACCCGGTGTCTATGCCTGCGGTGATGTTGCCGAGGCCTATGATTTCGTCTACGGGGAGAACCGGGTAACGCCGGTCTGGCCCAACGCCTATACCGGCGGCCGGGTCGCCGGCCTGAATATGGCCGGTAAGAAGGCGGAATACGGGGGCGGGACGGCCATGAACGCCCTAAAGTACTTCGGGGTGAATATCCTTTCGGCGGGGATGGTGAACCCGCCCGATGACAGCTACGAAGTTATCAGCCAGAGGGGCGATGGTATCTATAAAAAAGTGATAATTAAAGACGGGAAGATACTGGGCATGGTCTTTGTCGGCGATATCGAGAAAGCGGGCATTATCTATAATCTAATGAAGGACGGGGTAAAGGTGGGGTCTTTTAAAGAAACGCTGGTTGCCGACGACTTCGGCCTTGCCTCTCTGCCGGAGAAAATCTGGCGTGCCCGGCTGGATATACCGGCTTCCGAGGAGGCTTCCATAGTGCCCCCGGTTGAGCCAGCCGAAGAAGAGGTCGTTGATGAATAGCCTTGCTTTTAAGGAGAAGCTTTAAGTGAGAGATATCGGGCGGATAAATAACCCTAACCAGGATAACAAGATAATCGACGCCTGCTCTATATTCGGGGCGATGGATACCACCGGTAAACGGTTTTCCGGCGAGGGCGTCATCAGGGCTATCGCCAACATGCACGACCGTGGCAACGGGCTGGGCGGCGGCTTTGCCGTCTACGGCCTCTACCCCGATTACGCCAACCAGTACGCCTTTCACGTGATGTTCCTGAGCCAGCAGGGCAGGCAGGAGACGGAGGCGTTTTTAAAGGATAACTTTGACCTTATCGAGCAGCAGGAGGTGCCCACCCGGCTGGCGCCGCCGATTAAGCACCCGCCGCTGGTACGGCGCTATTTTCTTGACATAAATAAAAATAAGCCAGGCAAGCAGTCCGGGGATGACTATGTATTAGAAAAGGTTATGACCATAAATACCAAATTATCCGACAGCTTTGTCTTTTCCAGCGGTAAGAACATGGGGGTATTTAAGGGGGTGGGCTACCCCGAGGAGATAGCCGATTACTTCTGTTTGGAGCAGTACCAGGGCTACCTCTGGACGGCTCACGGGCGGTTCCCCACCAATTCCCCCGGCTGGTGGGGTGGTGCGCACCCGTTCTGTATCCTGGACTGGACGGTTATTCACAACGGTGAGATTTCGTCCTACGGTATTAATCGCAGGTATTTGGAGCAGTTCGGCTACCAGTGTACCATGCAGACCGATACCGAGGTGGTGGCCTACGCCGTCGACCTGCTGATGCGCCAGCACCACCTGCCGCTGGAGGTAGTGGCCAAAATCCTGGCACCGCCTTTCTGGAATACTATCGGGCGCCTGCCGAAAGAGGAGCAGAAGCTGATGCTGGCTCTGCGCCAGGTGTACGGCAGCCTGCTCCTGAACGGGCCCTTCGCCGTAATTATCGCCCACCACGGTGAGATGATTGGGCTGACCGATCGTATACGCTTAAGGCCGCTGACGGTGGGGGAGAAGGGTGATATGCTCTATCTATCTTCTGAGGAATCGGCAATCCGCCTGATAGCCCCGGAGCTGGATAAGGCCTGGATACCGATGGGTGGCCAGCCGGTAGTCGGCAGGCTGAAGGTGGGGGCTAAAAATAGAGTAACCGCCGGGGGGGGCGAAATAAGATGCTGACCAAGCGGATTATACCCTGCCTGGATGTAAAGGGCGGGCGGGTGGTCAAGGGGAAGAGCTTTGTCCAGCTGCGCGACGCCGGTGACCCGGTGGAGCGTGCCGATTTTTACTATAAGGAAGGCGCCGATGAACTGGTCTTCCTGGATATCACGGCTACCCCGGAGGGGCGCGACACCATGGTTGACGTCGTCGAGCGTATTTCTGATAAGGTATTTATGCCGCTTACAGTGGGTGGAGGCCTGCGCACCATCACCAATATGCGGCGCATGCTGCTGGCCGGGGCGGATAAGGTATCTATAAATACAGAGGCGGTGCTTAAACCCAATTTGATTAAAGAGGGCGCTGAAAAGTTCGGCAGCCAGTGCATCGTGGTGGCCATAGACGCCAAAAGAGTGAATGGAGATAAACAGCCTAAGTGGGAGGTCTATACCCACAGCGGGCAGGAGCCTGCCGGGCTTGACGCTATTGATTGGGCAAAACGGGTGGTTGAGCTTGGCGCCGGCGAGCTACTGCTTACCAGCATGGACGCCGATGGTCACCAGACGGGCTATGATAACGAGCTTACCCGCGCCATTTCCGAGGCGGTGAGCGTGCCGGTGATTGCCAGCGGCGGCGCCGGCGGCCCGGAAGACCTCTATCAGGCGTTAATTTTAGGCAAGGCGGACGCCGTCCTGGCGGCCAGCATCTTTCACTACGGGACCTACTCCATCAATGATATAAAGCGGTACCTGGCCGAGCGGGGGATACCGGTACGGATGCAGGGAGAATGAGACGATGAAGACCTATATAGCACCCAAGTTTTTAGTAAAGCGAGACCCGGAGCGCTGTATCCAGTGCCAGGTTTGTGTTAACCAGTGCAGCTTTGACGCTAATTACTATGATGCCGAGGACAACGAGGTCAGGAGCCGCGAGGAGAACTGCGTCGGCTGCCACCGCTGCGAGGTATTTTGCCCCACCCAGGCGCTGACCATCAGCCGCAACCCGCAGGAATATCGCGAGAACTATAACTGGCGCCCAGAGGTTATCGAAGATATCTTAAGGCAGGCCGAGACCGGCGGGGTGCTGCTGACCGGCATGGGTGACGACAAGGGACAGAAGATTTACTGGGACCACCTGCTGCTCAATGCCAGCCAGGTGACCAACCCTTCTATAGACCCCCTCCGTGAGCCGATGGAGCTTGTTACCTGGCTGGGGCGGAAACCCGACCGGCTGGAGCTTGATGATAAATCACGGAATCTGAAAACGGAGCTGGCTCCCCAGGTGAGGCTGGAGGTGCCGGTGATGTTTGCCGCCATGTCCTACGGGGCGGTGAGTCTTAATGTGCACCGGTCTCTGGCCCGGGCGGCTACCGAGATGGGTACCCTCTGGAACACCGGTGAGGGGGGACTGCACCCCAGCCTGTATAAATACGGCGATAACACCATTGTCCAGGTGGCTTCCGGGCGCTTCGGCGTGCAGGCCGACTACCTGAACGCGGGAAGGGTGGTCGAGATAAAAATCGGGCAGGGAGCCAAGCCGGGAATCGGCGGGCATTTGCCCGGGGAGAAGGTAAGCGCCGAGGTATCGTTAACCAGGATGATTCCCCAGGGCACCGACGCTATATCGCCGGCGCCGCAGCATGATATTTACTCTATTGAGGACCTGGCGCAGCTTATATACGCTTTGAAAGAGGCGACCAACTACACCAAGCTGATATCGGTCAAGATTGCCGCCGTCCATAACGCGGCGGCTATCGCCAGCGGCATGGTGCGGGGCGGCGCCGATATTATCGTCCTTGACGGGCTCCGGGGCTCTACCGGTGCGGCGCCAAAGGTTATCCGTGACAATGTGGGCATTCCCATCGAGCTGGCGTTGGCCGCGGTTGACAGCCGTTTACGTCAGGAGGGCATACGCAACCAGGCCTCTATAGTGGTCTCCGGCGGCATCAGAAACAGCGGCGACGTGGCCAAGGCCATCGCCCTGGGGGCTGACGCCGTCTATATCGGCACGGCGGCCCTCATTGCCCTGGGCTGCCATGTCTGCCAGCAGTGCCATACCGGCAAGTGCGCCTGGGGGCTCTGCACCACCGACCTCCGCCTGACCAAGCGGGTCAATCCCGACATCGGCGCCCGAAGGCTGGCTAATTTGCTGCGGGGCTGGAGCATCGAGCTAAAAGATATACTGGGTGGGCTGGGGGTCAACGCCATCGAGAGCCTGCGGGGCAACCGCCTGCACCTGAGAGGTGTTGGCTTAAGCGATACCGAGCTGGAAATTCTGGGAGTAGGGATGGCAGGGAGCTAGCAATGGCGAGCAGAAAGAACTCAGTGGTTAAGATGGATGCCGGCGGCGTTTACTACCGGGAGCTTAACGCTAACTTAAGAAAAGCCGTTACCAACAGCACCCGCCGCATCGAGCTCCGCAACGTCTACGGGCAGAGGTACATCGGCACCGATTTGAATAAGCCGGTGGAGATTGAGATATTCGGCACTCCCGGTAACGACCTGGGGGCCTTTATGAACGGGCCCAGGATTATCGTCTGGGGCAACGCCCAGGACGGCTGCGGCAATACCATGAACGAGGGCGAAATAGTAATCCACGGCCACGCCGGAGATATTATCGGGCTATCGGCGCGGGGTGGCAAAATCTTTGTCCGCGATGACGTGGGCTACCGGGCGGGCATCCATATGAAGGAGTACCGGGATCGTAAGCCGGCGCTGGTTATCGGGGGCACCGCCCAGGACTTTGTCGGCGAGTATATGGCCGGCGGTGTGCTGATCCTGCTGGGCCTGAATTTAAAAGAGGGCGAGAGTCATAAAGCCAATTTTATCGGCACAGGCATGCACGGCGGCGTTATCTACCTGAGGGGAAGCGTCGAGGAGTACCAGCTGGGTAAGGAGGTAGGCGTCGCCCAGCTGGAGGACGCCGACCGTCAGGTTCTTAAGCAGCTGGTCGGCGAGTTCGCCGCCCACTTCGGCTACGATGCTGGCGAGATACTGAAGCATAAGTTTATAAAGCTGTTTCCCCGCTGGCTGCGGCCTTACGGCCGGCTCTACGCCTATTGATGGGGGTGGACAATATTGCGGCTGCTGATGATAGCTCAAGAAACCGGGGCGTTGGCCGAGTTGCGTTCCGAAATCGCTCGTAACGGCTTTGCCTGTGACATAGTTCCCCATGGTGAGGGGGTGCTTGAGGAGATAACCGTCCAACGCCCTGATTTAGTCCTGGTTGAGATGGGCGGTAACCTGCCCGCTGACGAGGTAGGGGAGCTCGTCCGGAGGCTGAAAGGGGAAAGGCGCCTGCCGGTTATAGCCCTGCTCCCCGGAGATACGCTGGACAGCCTTAACGGCAGTCTTGATGTTGATGATTTTATCACCAGCCCCTGCGATGCGCATGAGCTGGTCTTGAGAGCCAGGCGAGTTTTAAGCCGGGCCCGGAACATTGACGGCGGCGAGCTAATCAAGTGTGACGGCTTGTTGATAGACCTGGCCAAGTGTGAGGTGATCCTGGAGGGCGAAATAATTGAGCTTACCTTTAAAGAGTATGAGATGCTAAAGTTCCTGGCCAGCCACCGGGGCCGTGTCTATAGTCGTGAAGCCCTGCTTAACAAGGTCTGGGGCTATGACTACTACGGTGGCGACAGGACGGTGGATGTGCATGTGCGGAGACTGAGAAGCAAGATTGAGGACGCAAAGCACACCTTCATCGAGACGGTGAGAAATATCGGCTACCGCTTTAAGGTGTAAATAAAGGTTATTGAATTAGCTTTTAGAGAGGTGAGATTTAAATGTGCGGAATTGCTGGTTGTTACGGAGCTAAGGATGTTGAGACGGTAAACCGTATGCTCGATGCCATGGAGCACCGGGGGCCCGATGACCGTGGCGTCTATAACTTCAGTGGTGCTGTTTTAGGCCATACCAGGCTGTCCATCGTTGATGTGGCTGGCGGTCACCAGCCGATACTGACCGCCGACGGCCAAACAGGCATAATCTGCAACGGCGAAATCTATAACTTTCGCCAGATTAGAGAGGGCCTTCCCCCCAGCTATGAGTTCACCACCGACTCCGACACCGAGGTCATACTGCACCTTTATCGGGAGAAGGGGCCGGAGTGCGTAAAAGAGCTGGACGGCATGTTTGCCTTCGCCATCATGGACGGCGGCAAATTATTGCTGGCCCGCGACTCAATCGGCATCAAGCCCCTATATTACGGCTATGCCGACGGCCGGTTTTATTTCTCCTCCGAGTTGGGTGCCATGACCCTGGCCGGAGTAGATGAGGTTCATGAGTTTCCGGCCGGCTCTTACTACACGCCAGAGAGCGGCTTCGTTGAGTATTATAAGCTACCGGAGATTCGGGAGCACCTTCTGGCCGATTTTGATGAAGCCAGCCGCCTAATTAGGGAGACCTTTATAGCAGCGGTTAAGAAGCGGCTGCTTTCCGATAAGCTGATTCACGTTGGCTCCTTCTGCAGCGGTGGCTTGGACAGCAGCCTGGTGGCGGCTATCGCCGCCGAGGAAATCCCCAACCTGCACACCTTTGTCGTGGGCATGATAGACGCCGACGGTAACGAGAGTGACGACCTCAAGGCGTCCCGGATTGCCGCCGAACATATAGGCTCGACGCACCACGAGCTGATTTTCACCGAGGACGAGTACTACGAGGCACTGCCAATAGTTATCAAGAAGCTGGAGAGCTACGACCCGTCGCTGGTACGCTGTGCCGTACCCTGCTACTTCACCTGCAAGCTGGCCGCCGACTATGTCACCGTAGTGCTCACCGGTGAAGGCGCCGACGAAATCTTCACCGGCTATCACTATATGAAGCACTATCCCACCGATGAGCTTAATGAGGAGGCGATGCGCTGTATCGGCAACCTGCATAACATCAACCTCCAGCGCGCCGACCGCATGGGCATGCTCTTTAGCCTGGAGCTGAGAGTGCCTTTCCTGGATACGGCCATGATTGACCTGGCCACGAAGATTCCGCCCGAGCTTAAGATAAGGCAGTCCGAGGACGGCGAGAGCATGATTGAGAAGTGGATCCTGCGCAAGGCCTTCGAGGGGACGGGCTATCTGCCCGAAGAAATACTCTGGCGTTACAAGGTCCAGTACACCCAGGGGGCCGGATGCGAGAGCCTGGGGGAGAAGCTGGCCGAGTCGGAAGTGAGCGAGGATGAGTACCAGCGCATCAAAGCGGAGAACCCCGATGCCGTAATTAACAGCCGCGAGGCGGCCTACTACTTTAAGATATTCCGCGAGTTTCATCCGCAGGATTCGGTGCTCGGTTCTATCGGTATCTGGACCGGCTTTGACTTCGCTGAGGAAAGGGAGCAGGTGCAGGGAACAGTCGACGGTGACCTCAAACACGTGCGATAGTCCAACCGCCGCCCCCACCTCTATCCATCTGTAACATAAATTTAACCCCCCTGTAATCTGTTGGAAACAATCGCCTGTTAAGCTGGAGATAGTTGAAGCATTGGGGAGTTAAAGATGACTATGGACTTGAGAAGCAAAGTGATGAGGATAACAATAAGAGGGGTGTTAACTTTTAGCCTTGTCTGTCTGTTGTGGCTGGCATGGGCGGCAATGAAAGGTAGTATAGCTTTGGCTGCTGATCCCACCGGACTAGGAGGCACGGCAGATGCGGCGATAGACTATGTGTGGATATTAGTCTGTGCCTTCCTGGTGATGTTTATGCAGCCAGGGTTTGCTATGGTCGGGGCCGGATTCACCCGGGCTAAGAATGCCGGGAACTTTATGACTAAAAACTTGATGGATTTTGTGATTGGCTCACTAACTTTCTTCTTCGTGGGTTATGCCCTGATGATGGGCGGCGACTGGCACGGTCTCTGGGGCACAGAAGGCTGGTTCATGCTTGGTGAGTATTATGATGTTGATGCTTATCTCAATATGTTCTGGATGCTGGTCTTCTGTGCTACTGCTGCTACCATTGTCGCCGGTGCTGTCGCCGAGCGGCTGAAGTTTAAGGCTTATCTTATCTATAGTGTAGTAGTCAGTGCCATTATTTATCCCATCTATGGTCACTGGGTGTGGGGAGGAGGCTGGCTTTCCAGTCTGCCGCTCGGGCTAGGCGCTCTGGACTTTGCCGGTTCGGGGGTAGTTCATGCCGTTGGTGGTCTCGTTGGCTTAGCTGGAGCAATCGTTCTCGGTCCGAGGTTTGGCAGATATGATAAGAGCGGAAAGCCACGGGCAATCCCCGGGCATAGCATAACGCTGGCTACCCTGGGAGTCTTTATCCTGTGGTTTGGCTGGTTTGGCTTTAACCCGGGCAGTACTTGTGATGCGCACCATCTGAGAATATCGGTTATCGCCGTCAACACCAATCTGGCAGCGGCTGCCGGTGGACTGGCCGCACTCCTTGTAGCCTACTGGAAGACAAGGAAATGGGATATAGGTATGCTTATCAATGGCATATTAGCCGGACTTGTCGCCATTACTGCCCCCTGCGCCTGGGTAGAGGGTTGGGCAGCAATTGTGATTGGTCTTATCGGTGGTGTGCTAATGTATGCCAGTGTCAAGTTCCTTGAAGCTAAGAGGATAGATGACCCGGTGGGGGCAGTGAGTGTGCACGGTGCTTGTGGTCTGTGGGGTCTGCTTAGCGTCGGTTTCTTTGCCGATGGAACCTATGGTAATTACTCAGTTGACGCACCATATGTCACCGGTCTATTTTACGGGGGGGGAGGTGAGCAGTTACTCGCCCAGCTTATCAGTGTAGTAGTGGTTGCCGTTTGGGCATTCGGTATGGGCTACCTAACTTTTAAGCTAATGAATAAGGCTTTTGGCATTCGTGTATCCCCTGAAGAGGAGCTGCAGGGATTGGATATCCCCGAGCATGGCGCACCAGCTTATCCCGACTTTATTACTAAGCAAAGTTAGGTCAGCGGCAATATGGAATAAGGGGGCGTGAAGAAAATGAAGAAGATAGAGGCGATAATTAGGGTAGAGAAATTTGAGGAGGTGAAGGAAGCTTTGAAGGAATTGGGCTACCCTGGAATGACCAAGACCCTCGTTGAGGGTCATGGCAAGCAGAAAGGGCTTAAGCAACAGTTTCGCGGTACAACATTTGAAGTAGAAATGGTGCCCAAGTTAAAACTGGAAATTGTAGTGCTTGACGAAGATGTATCTAGGACACTCGCGGCTATCGTCAGAGGTGCTAGGACTGATGATGTCGGTGACGGCAAGATTTTTGTCCTGCCGGTGGAGCATGCGGTGCGCGTCCGCACCGGTGATATAGACGAAAATGCCGTCTAGGCAGGTTGCGAGGTGTAGCAGTATGTAGTACATTGATGATAATAAGTACATTGATTGTAAAATAGCTAAATTCTATAAATAAAAATAAGTATTACCAAAGGAGGTGGTAACAATGGCCAACAGGAGCAGGGAAGAGGCTAATGATTATATTTTAAAGATGGCCAAGGAGCATGATGTTAAGTTTATCCGGCTGTGGTTTACCGATATACAGGGTATACTAAAGAGCTTTGCCATCACCGTGGAAGAGCTGGAAGGAGCCATGACCGAAGGGATGGGCTTTGACGGGTCGTCAATTCAGGGATTTGCCCGGATTGATGAGAGTGATATGGTGGCCCTGCCTGACCCGGATACCTTTCAGCTGCTGCCCTGGAGGCCGCGTGAGCACAATGCCGTGGCCCGCATGTTCTGTGATGTCTTAAGGCCGGGGGGCGAGCCTTTTGAGGGTGACCCCAGATTTGTCCTTAAGAGGAACCTGAAGCGGGCGGCCGACCTGGGCTATACTTTTTATGTGGGACCGGAACTGGAGTTCTTCTATTTTCAGGATTCCGAGAGCACCGTGCTGCTGGACCAGGGAGGCTACTTTGATTTGACTCCGCGGGATGCCGCTATCGAGATGAGGAAGGATACCGTTCTGGACCTGGAGGATATGGGTATCGGCGTTGAGTATTCCCACCACGAAGTCGCCCCCAGCCAGCATGAAATAGACATGAGGTATACCGATGCCCTGACCATGGCCGATAACGTGATGACCTATCGCCTTGTTGTCAAAGAGGTAGCCTTCAGGCATGGCGTCTATGCCACCTTTATGCCCAAGCCCGTCTTCGGCATCAACGGCAGCGGCATGCACGTTCACCAGTCGCTTTTCAATGGCGACCGGAACGCCTTCTTTGATAAAGCTGATGAATACCATCTGTCCAAGATAGCCAGGAGCTATATAGCCGGACTGCTGGCACACGCTCCCGAGATTACGGCGGTGACCAACCAGTGGGTCAACTCTTACAAGCGGCTGGTTCCCGGTTACGAGGCGCCGGTATACCTGTCTTGGGCGCGGCGCAACCGCTCTGACCTTATCCGAGTCCCGGAGTACCGGCCGGGCAGGGAAAAGGCGACCAGACTTGAATACCGCTCTCCCGACCCGGCCTGCAACCCCTATCTGGCCTTCAGTGTCATGCTGGCCGCCGGGCTGGAGGGAATTGAGAAGGGCCTGGAGCCGCCTCCGCCGGTAGAAGAGAATGTCTATGAGATGTCCGTAGAGGAAAGGCAGAAGCGGGGCATAGGCACCCTGCCGGCCAGCCTGCTGGAAGCCATACTGTTAGCCGAGAAGAGTGAGCTAGTGCGCAAGGCTCTTGGCGACCATGTTTTTGAGGCTTTCATCCAGAACAAGAAGATAGAGTGGGGAAATTACCGCGCTCAGGTAACCGAATACGAGCTGAAGAAGTACCTGCCCATATTATAAAGTCTGAGAGGGGGGCCGCTATGCCGCAGTTGGGTGATGCCCGCAGGCTGCGCATCGGGATGGCTCAGCTCAACGCTACCGTGGGTGATTTTGCCGGCAACCGGCGGAAAATCCTGAGTGCCATTAAAGAAGCCAGGTCTCTGGGAGTGGATTTGCTCGCTCTTCCCGAACTGGCTACATGCGGCTATCCCCCCGAAGACCTGCTTTTTAAGCCCAAGTTTATCGCCGAAAACCTGCGTTCGCTGGAAAAGGTGGTCGAGGCTTCATCGGGGTTAGCTGTCGTCGTCGGCTTTGTTGATGCCAGAGAGGACATCTATAACGCGGCGGCCGTAATTCACGACGGCAGGCTAGCCGGCGTCTATCACAAGATATTTCTGCCCAACTACGGCGTCTTTGATGAGAACCGCTACTTCCGCGCCGGCAACCAATGCCCGGTCTATACTATCGGCGGCATCGGGCTGGGCATCAACATCTGTGAGGACATCTGGTACGAGGATGGGCCGGCTACCGCCCAGGCCAATGCTGGAGCCGAGGTTATCGTTACCATAAGCGCTTCGCCCTATCACTTCGGCAAGGTGGATTTGCGGGAAAGGATGATAGTATCCCGCGCCGTGGACAACGTGGCTATCTTCACTCACACCAACCTGGTGGGAGGGCAGGATGAGCTGGTCTTCGACGGCAACAGTATAGCCGTGGATGAGAAGGGGCAGCTGCTGGCCCGGGGCAGGCAGTTTGAGGAGGACCTGATAGTGGCCGACCTGGATGTTGAATCCGTCTTCCGGGCGCGTCTTCACGACCCCAGGTGGCGCAAAGAGCCACCGCCTGCCGGGGAGCCAGGGTGTCCCACCCCCAAAATAGTGGTATCCGAGGCGCCGTTCGAGCTGAAGAAACCGGCCTTACCCCCCAGACAGGTTGAGCTGCGGGGGTCGCCCGGCGAGGTCTATGATGCGCTGGTGCTGGGCACCGGTGACTATGTGCACAAGAACGGCTTTGAGAAGGTATTAATTGGTCTTTCCGGGGGGTTGGACTCGAGCCTGGTGGCGGCTATTGCCGTTGACGCCTTGGGCAAGTCCAACGTGGTGGGGGTGGCTATGCCTTCCCGGTACTCTTCCCCCGGCAGCCTTTCCGACGCCGGGTTGCTGGCCAAAAACCTGGGCATAAAGCTGCTGACCATTCCAATCGAGAAGATTTTTAAAGCCTATCTGGATACGCTGGCCGGGGCTTTTAAGGAGACGGAACCCAATGTAGCCGAGGAGAATATCCAGGCCCGCATCAGGGGCAATATACTGATGGCGCTGTCCAATAAGTTCGGCTGGCTGGTGCTGCCCACCGGTAACAAAAGCGAGATGGCCACCGGCTACACCACGCTGTACGGGGACATGGCCGGCGGCTTTGCCGTGATAAAGGATGTGCCCAAGACAATGGTCTATGAGCTGGCCGGATACCGTAACCGGCTTTCCGGTTATGAGCTGATACCGGCTACTATTATGGATAAGCCTCCTTCGGCGGAGCTGAAGCCGGAGCAAAAGGATATTGACACCCTACCTCCATATGAGCTGCTTGACCCGGTGCTGACGGCATATGTCGAGGAGGATAAGAGCGTGGAGCAGATAATCGCCCTGGGCAACGATGAAAAAGTGGTAAAGCGAGCGGCCCGGCTGGTGGACGCCAGCGAGTACAAGCGCCGCCAGGCGCCGCCGGGGGTTAAGATAACCCCCAGAGCATTTGGCAGGGACAGGCGGCTGCCCATTACCAACCGCTTCAAGGGTTCATAAGGCGGAAGGCAATGCCGGAGGGCTATTCGTTTTCTTGGTTGTGCGTGTTATAATACTGGGAAATCTTTAGCAGGGAATGGAGAAACTGATGGCGGAACAGGTTGTCGGCTCCGATGCCGAAGGTAAGCTAATATCCATCCTTAAAATCTTAAGCGAGTCATCAGAAACACTGGGGTCAATCACTATCGCCCGGCGGCTTGCGGGCGAGGGGGTTTTCTTGAGTGAGAGGGCGGTGAGGTATCACCTGAGGATAGCCGACGAGCGCGGCTATACCCAGCCGGCAGGCCGGGACGGGCGGATGATTACTCCCAAAGGGCGGCAGGAGGTTAAGGAGGCCTTAGCCCCGCAGCACCTGGGTTTCGTGCGCGAGAAGCTGGAGATGCTGGCCTACCAGACCACCTTCGACCCGGTAAAACGCAGCGGCCAGTTGCCCATAAATACGTCACTTGTTGATAAGGATAAGTTCAAAAAGGCGCTTTCGGCGATGAAGGACGCCTTTAAGGCCGGGATTTGCGTAAGCGAGCTGGTGGCCACGGCGTCAGAGGGAGAGAAGCTGGGGGCGGCGGTTGTGCCCGCTGGTAAAATTGGTTTTGCCACCGTTTGCAGCGTGGTGACCAACGGTGTGCTGCTAAAGTCTGGTGTCCCTATGGAATTCAGGTTTGGCGGCGTGCTCGAAATCAGAAATTCCAAGCTGAGGCGATTTGTGGCCATAATTGACTATGCCGGTACCTCCGTCGACCCCTCCGAGCAGTTTGTCCGGGCTAAGATGACCAGCGTTGGCGAAGCCTCCCGGACGGGGAGTGGCAAGATACTGGGCGTTTTCAGGACGATACTGGCGCCGGCCAGGGAAATCTTCGAGGAGAAGGTAGCCCTGCTTAAAGAGGTGGGCATCGGCGGTGTCTATGCCGTGGGCGATACCAGTGAGCCGCTCTGCCAGATTCCGGTAGTCCTGAACCGGATTGGCATTGTTCAGTTGGGTGGTCTTAATCCGGTGGCGGCCGCCGTTGAGGCTGGAATCGAGATTGAAAACGTGGCCGAGAACGGTTTGATTGATTTCCAGGAGCTGCATAGTTTCTGGGAGCTTTAGTTACGGCGTTATTTAGCCGGGTATATTTACTACCAGAGTTGTCCCTTTGCCTGGTGTTGACTTTACTTCAAGAGTGCCACCCAACAGCCGAGCCCGCTCCCGCATTCCAGCCAGTCCCAGCTTCCCGCTGCGGGGGAGGTCGTCAACGCCTCCCCGCAGTTCAAAGCCCTGGCCGTTGTCGGTTATGGTCACCTTGACTTCGTCTCCGCCGAACTCCATTGCCACCTGCGCCTCAGAGGCGTGGGCATGCCGCCTGATATTGTTGAGCGCCTCCTGAACTATGCGGAAGAGCAGTAGCTCAACTTCAGGCGTGAAACGCCTTTCTCCGCCGAGTATCTTTAGTTCGGCATCTATTCCGTCGGACTCTTGCAAGCCCTTGACCAATGACCTAACTGCCGGGATTAAGCCTAAATCGTCCAGCAGGGACGGGCGCAGGTCTTGAACGAAGCGCTGCATACTCTGCAGCCCGCGATTGAGCTGGGTCTGCAGGTCTTTGAGGAACAGGACCTCATTGGAAGCGAAGCCATGCTTCTTCCTGATGAAGTTATCCAGTTGACGCGAAAGAGAACTCAGCACCTGAGCCGTATCATCATGAAGCTCCCGGGCAATACGTTTCCGCTCCTCCTCCTGAGCCTTGGTTATCTGCTGTAGATGGTGGCGCAGGTTTTCTTCGGCACGCTTTCGCTCGGTGGCGTCTTCCAGGGTCTCGATGGCGCCGATTATCTTTCCGGCTTTATCTCTGATGGGGCTGGCGGTAAAGTGAAGCCACCTTCCGTTTTTGCCGAGGTCTAGGAAGAAGTCTTCGGCTTCATAGGCGCCGTCAAGCAACCGGGATTTTTTACACATGCCTTGATAATATGTCTCAATTTCGTTTTCCCGGGCTCCGTCCACCATTAAATCGGCCATAGTCGGCCTTTTTTCGCTGTAGAATGCCCGCCACTGCTCATCGGTGTCGATTATCTTGTCCCTTTTTAAACCGGTAAGGGCTTCAATGGCTATGTTCCAGTAGATAACCCGGTGCTGATTATTGATGACAAACGAGGGAATAGAAGAGCCATCAATAATCTTAGCCAGCATTTCCGAGCCCAGTAGACTTTGAGCCATAGATATTACCCCGCTATCTCAACTCAATAAAGGGGATTCAAGGCAGCTCTTCCAGAGTGAACCAGCCTTTTCTCAGGCCGTACAGCACTGCCTCGGTGCGGGAGCCGACTCCCAGTTTATTGAAGATAGTCCTCAGGTGACCCTCAACGGTGCGGTTGCTCAGGTGAAGTTTATCGGCGATGTTCTTATTGGTCATACCCTTGGCGGCCAGCTTGAGGATGTCTGCCTCACGGTTGCTGAGGTGATCGGAGGGTCTTTCCAGACCCCGCGTCTTGCCCGGCAGTTTAAAGTAATTCATGACCTTGCGGGCGACTATGGGGTCGAGGACGGGCTCACCCTTATAGACCGCCCGGATGGCGCGGATGAGTTCATCTCCGCTGACATTCTTTAACAGGTAACCGGCGGCGCCAACCTTGAGCAGGGCGAAGACGTATTCGTCATCGTCGTAGGCGCTTAAGATGAGCACTGCTGTGCGGGGACTTATTAGCTTGATTTGCCGGGTGGCTTCGATACCATTGAGCTTGGGCATGGCGATGTCCATGATGATAATATCGGGTTTCAGGTCGGTGGTCATCTGTACCGCTTCCTCGCCATCGCTGGCTTCGCCTATAACCTTAACACCCTTCTCGTCTTCTATAAGACGGCGGATACCCTGCCGTGTTATCACATGGTCTTCAGCCAGAAGTACGTTTATACTGCTCATAAACCTATCTCCCCTTATGTAATCATATCAGAGCCGGGTATATCTATTCAAGCGTGGAAACAGCTGAACCCTTCACCTTTGGTTGGGTATTACTACCTGAGTTATATCACCTAGTACTTCGCTGTTAATAAGTGATGCTGGCGCTGGGAAATACCTGCTTAAACAGAGCAATACCACTGGAGAAAACGGGCGTGATAACGGATGGAGACGGGCTTTAAAAGTATTAACATAAAATTAGCGGATGGTGAAGGAGGTTAGCTGATGGACCTTACCCTTGATTTCCCCAAAGTTAAGGCTATTGTAGAGAGCTATACGGAGAAGGTTGATTCCCTTATTGAAAGCTACGCCGGTAACAAGGAGCAGCTGATATCTCTACTGCAGGATATCCAGGCCGAATTTAACTACCTGCCGCAGGATGTGCTGGTTAAAATCAGCCAGAAGCTGGATATTCCCTTGAGCCAGGTTTTTAGCGTGGTTACCTTTTTCCGCGCTTTTACCTTGAAGCCGAGAGGACGTCATCTGGTGACCGTTTGTCTGGGCACTGCCTGTCATGTCAAGGGGGGGCAGAGGATGGTGGACAAGATGGAAAGGGATTACGGAATAAAGCCCGGCGAGACCACCGAGGATATGAGATTCAGTCTGGAGACAGTTAACTGCCTGGGTTGCTGTGCTCTGGGGCCGGTAGTGGTTGTCGACGGGAAATACGAAAGCAAGATGAACCCCGATAAGCTCGACCGCGTCTTGAGGGGATACAAATAAACTCTTGAGGGGGCGTGACATGGTAGAGCAAGTGCGAAAGCTGTTAGAAAAAAGAGTAGAGAGTGCCGCCGAGTTGGAGAAGCTGCGGCAGTCAATACTTGACAAAAAAGACTCCAGCCGGACCTGCGTATCCGTGTGCGGGGGCACCGCCTGCCGTGCCGCCGGAGCTGAGGCGGTGGTAGATGCTTTTGTTGATGAAATCGAGAGACGGGAGCTCCAGATACAGGTGGAGCTAAAGGAAACGGGGTGTCACGGTTTCTGTGAACGGGGGCCTTTGGTGGTCATTCAACCCAAGAAGATTTTCTACCAGCAGGTAAAACCCGAGGATGTTCCCGAGATTATCGCTGAAACCGTATTGGGCGGCAAGGTTGTTGAGCGGCTGCTCTATGTAGACCCATCCACCCAAGAAAAAGTTATTTATGAACCTGATGTGCCGTTCTATAAGAAGCAAACACGAACTATTTTCGGTGCTAACGGAGAAATTGACCCGACAAATATTGAAGATTACATTGCCAGCGGCGGTTACTCCGCCCTGAGCAAGGTTCTTACCGGCATGAAGCCCCAGGAGATTATTGACGAGGTTAAGAAGTCGGGCTTAAGGGGGCGGGGTGGTGGTGGCTTCCCCACCGGCCGGAAGTGGCAGTCCTGCCGTGATGCCGAGGCTGATATTAAATATGTAATCTGCAATGCTGATGAGGGTGACCCTGGTGCCTATCAGGATAGGGCCATCCTCGAAGGTAACCCCCACAGCATCCTGGAGGGGATGATTATCGGCGCTTATGCCATCGGCTCCCACCAGGGCTATATCTATGTCCGCAACGAATATCCTTTAGCCGTAAGACATGCCCGGATAGCTATTGAGCAGGCCATGGATTACGGGCTGCTGGGGGAGAACATACTGGGCTCCGGCTTCGATTTCAAGGTGATGATAAATAAGGGGGGTGGCGCCTTCGTCTGCGGCGAGTCCAGCGCCCTGATGGCTTCTCTTGAAGGCAAGATAGGCGAGCCGAAGGCTAAATATGTCCACATGTCGGAGAAGGGGCTGTGGGATAGCCCCAGCCTGCTGAATAATGTCAAGACCTGGGCTAACGTGCCCCTGATAATTAACAAGGGGGCGGATTGGTTTTCTAAGATTGGCACCGCCGGCAGTAAGGGAACGATGATATTCTCCCTGGTGGGGAATATAAATAACACCGGCCTGGTGGAAGTGCCCATGGGGATAACGCTTAGGGAGATGATTTTCGACATCGGGGGAGGCATCCCCAACGGCAAGAAGTTCAAGGCGGTGCAGACGGGTGGTCCTTCCGGCGGGTGTATTCCCGAGCAGTTCCTGGATACGCAGGTGGATTTTGACGAGCTTACCAAGCTCGGCTCGATGATGGGCTCCGGCGGCATGATAGTCATAGATGAGGACACCTGCATGGTTGATGTCGCCAAGTACTTCGTTGAGTTCCTAAAAGGGGAGTCATGCGGCAAGTGCACCCCCTGCCGTGAGGGGATAAACCGGATGAGCGAAATCCTGAACGGCATTACCCATGGGAAGGGTAAGCAGGAAGACCTTGATACGCTGGAGGACCTGGCGGGGATTTTAAGCGCCGGCGCACTCTGTGCTCTGGGTCAAACGGCGGCCAATCCCGTGCTGAGCACCCTCCGTTACTTCCGTGATGAGTATCTTGCCCATATTGAGCAGAAGAAGTGCCCGGCCGGTGTCTGCCGGGAGTTAATCCAGTATTCTATTGACCCTGAGACGTGCGAAGGTTGTCTCAGGTGTTTGAGGGCCTGTCCTACGGGCGCCATCACTGGCGGGAAGAGAGAGGTCCACACCCTGAATCAGGGGCTGTGTATCAAGTGCGGCGCCTGCTATGACGTTTGTAAATTCAATGCCGTAATAAGGCAGTGAAGGAGGTGTGTTATGGCTAAGGTATGGATTGATGGTGAGACATCTATAGAGGTGGAGGACGCCGACGGGGTTAACGCGGTTAGCCTTACCGTCGACGACAAGGAGATTATTGTTTCGGCCGGCCAGACGATTCTGGAGGCGGTGCAGCGTGTGAATGGAATCGGCAATATCCCGGCTCTCTGTAATCACCCGGCCGTAAAACCCTATGGGGCTTGCCGGATATGCACCGTTGAGGTGAGCGAGGACGGGGGCTCTAAATTTAAATTCGTCGCCGCCTGCCTTTACCCGGTGAAAGAGGGCCTGGTGGTAAAGACCAACACGGAGAAAATCAGGACGCTGCGCAAGGGGATAATAGAACTGATGCTGGCCCGGTGCCCTAACGTGAAGAGGATACAGGAGCTGGCTGATGAGTACGGGGTTGAGGAGCCGAGGTTTGTCCTGGGGGACCAGGACTGTATTCTCTGCGGCCTGTGCGTCAGGGCCTGCCAGGAGATAATAGGCAAGTCGGCGATAAGCCTGGTCAACCGGGGTATCTACCGGGAGGTGGCCGCCCCCTTCTACGCTTATGAGCTGACTGAGGAGTGCATAGGCTGTGGCGATTGTGCCTTTGTCTGCCCTACCGGCGCTATCGAGATGGGAGACGACGGAAAACCGATACTGCCCAAGGTAAAGATACCCTATGCCGAAATTGAGGCGCTGATGAAGAAGGAGGCGGTAACCCCTTCTTAAAGGCTGAATATTAATATAAGCAGAGGCACAGCCTTTTGGCTGTGCCTTTTTTGTTGCCTTCTAACCTGAATCTTTTGGGCTTTAAGCGAATTGCTGGATTGCCTATATTATACCGGCCCCTTTGAGCTTCTTTAGCTTGGATGGTCCAAAGCCCAAGTATTTTAGGTAGGTGGGTGTATTATCGTAGCCCGCCGGGCGGCACACCCATTTTGTTCTTACGGGCGTTTCTGACATTTTGTGCTGCGCCTGAGCAACAACGAGCTTTCCATAGATAGGGTCTTTGACCGGCGTAAAAATCCCCCTGTCCAACCAGTTGACGTCTTTCATGGTTTCTTCGGGAGAACAGACTGGCGCCACCACCGGAGTGATAGGGGCCAGGCGGCCATTCTGGGCATATTCTATAGACATGTTTACCAGTTCTTCGTTGGTGTATTTGCGTGTCTCAGCAAAGACCAGCGGCGCCCATTTCAATTGCTGCTCCTTTTCTGTAAAGACTGTCAGGTTCGTCCAATCGGCGGCTCCCCACTCGTCCCATTTTCCCACCATGTCGGCAAATGCCTGCCACATCTCCAGCCTTAAGCCGCCCAGGAAAACGGCGCCGTCCCTGGTCGGGGCGAAGCAGTAGAGCCAGGCGGCGGTATCCATGCTGCCGAAGCGCTCAGCAACGACACCGGCTCCCTCATACCACAATGCAGCGTAGTCGTCAAAGCGGGCGTAAGCTTCGGCAGTGGCCACATCCAGCGCTTGTCCTTCTCCAGTTATCCACCGCCAGTGCAGGGCGGCCATAATGCCAACTGCCGTAAAGGTTGCCGGCTGGGCCCAGCCTATCCAGGGGCCGGCCTTGGTGGGGACTGCCCAGGGACATTCATCATAGCCCTTGCCCTCGGGCAGAACCTCTCCTGTACCCGACTGTATCCCTGACCTGGCCTGAGCTATATTATCGTAGTCTGGCATTCGGCTCTGACTCATGGGGCCGAACTGACCGTAAGCCGTTATAGAGGCAAATATCAGCTTTGGGTTAATCTCTTTCAATTGCTCGTAGCCGATACCCCACCCGTCCATGACGCCGGGCTTGTAGGTCTCTATGAGTACATCAGCCTGCTTTACCAGGCTTTTAAGTATTTCTCTCCCCTCCGGCTTTTTGAGGTCCAGGGTAATATGAAACTTGTTTCTGCCCTCGGTAAGGTAGTTGAGGCCTTCACCTTTATAGAGCATGCCGTACGGTGTGCAGGTTCTAATGAAATCACCCTCCGGGGGTTCTATTCTTAAGACCTCAGCACCAAACTCGGCCAAGAGCGAGGAGCAATAGCATCCGGCGAAGCTTTTATAGCTCAAGTCCAGCACGGTTATATCGTCCAGAGCTTCAGGCCTGGTGTGGGCAATTCTGGGGTCATCCCTCTCTTTTATCCAGTCTGACCAGGATTGTTCCTTGTCCATTACCTTTGTTCCTTTTCTTTGCCGTCTTCCGCCACGATAAGCCCGGTCTTACCATCCCAGCCAGCCGGCGGCTGGCGTCCCGGCACATCAGCCCACTTGCCCAGGGCGCCGCATTCGTATAGCTGCTTGATTTCGTCCTCGCTTTTGCCCAGGTGGTGCGCCATTATATATTCGTTGTCAAAGCCTACCGCCCTGACTGACCGCTTGACCTTTGGCGGCGTCCTGGACATCATTACCGGAAATTCATAGTCGTGGTATTGACCGAGGAGAGGGTCATCGACATCGGTGATGAAGCCTCGCTCCTGGAAATGCCTATCCTCCGCCACATCCTTGACGGTGTACACGCGGGACGCGGCGAAGCCGTGCTTTTCCGCCATCTCTTCAATCTCTCCGGCGGTCCTGGCTCTGGCCCAATCGGCGACGATTTTTAGAATTTGAGTGGCATTATCTTCCTTAAGCCGAGTGAGGTGGTCTTTAAATCTGGGGTCGCTGGCCAGCTCCGGCCTGCCCATAGCTGTGCACAGGCCTCCGAATTCCTCCGGGGCGGGGGCGGCTATAGCCACAAAAGCACCGTCGGCGCAGTAGAACGTGTCGGCGGGGCATATAGATACGTCCCTGTTACCGGCTGGCATGGCTGTCTTGCCCGTAATCTGCTGGTAAGGCCAGACCCAGGACATTGCCCGCATGATGTTTTCGCTCTGTGACAGCTCTATATACTGTCCCTTGCCCGTCCTCTCCCGATAGTGGAGGGCAGCCAGTACCGCCATCTCACCCATCAGTCCGCCGTAGTCGTCGCAGGGGTATATACTGCTCTTAAGCGGCGGCTGACCGGGGAAGCTGGACACCCAGGCATATCCGGAAAATCCCTGGGAGGCGCCGTCGTTGGAAGGCCTGTTTTCGGCGGCGTATTTTCCCCACTGGCCAAAGCCGTTCTTGGCGATGTAAATAATGCTGGGGTTAACCTCTTTGATTTGTCGGTAGCCAACGTCCCAGCCTTCCATCACCCCCGGCCGGAGGTTTTCTTCAATAATGTCAGACTTGGCGGCGAGTTCCAGAAACACCTTCTTCGCTTCAGCATTATGCAGGTCCAGGCCCAGCCAGTATTTGTTGGGGTTGTTGTGGGTAAATACCGGCCCGTAACCCTTGAATAAATAGCCAAAGGGAGTCATGTCACGACAGGTATCCCCCATGGGTGGTAGCTCACACTTTATGACTTCGGCGCCCATCATTGCCAGAAAGCCTGGCCCCGAAGGACCCAGAATGAGAGTGCATACCTCAAGTACCCTGATACCTTTTAACGGTGCTGGTTTAGAATTTTTATTTTCTTTATAGTTCTGCCAAGTCTTTTCTGCCATAAAAAGAAGCTGCTCTCCTCGCTCTACGGGGCAAGAGCGATCTTTATCAGACTCTTCGTTGCCGCGAGCCTTTCAAACCCTTTCTCCACAATACTTTATCTTGATACCTCGCCGGTGGCGGCCTCTGGTTTTGGCCGTTCCTGTAACCTGATGGATCTTACTCCTTCACACACTGCGACTTTCATGGTACCCTACTATAATATGTTGTTGCTTTATCAAATATTTCATAAGTTCCGGGTGGTGCAGATATATATTCGGCGGCAATAGTTTTGCTCAACAACCAAGAGGTCGGACACAGACCTCCTAGCTTCGTGGTGGGTGGTACAGTACAATAGGCAGAACTTTTAAGCTCGCCTTCACCCTGACCGTATAGTAGTATAACCTACAAACCTGTCGGAGGTAAAGTTGCCGAAGAAGTCGGTCAGGCTGCTCCTTTTCCGTCTCCTGCTGTCTGGCGCGGTCTTTAGCCGCTTCCTCAAGCTGGTCATAGAGGGAAAGACCCAGGATATCGCCCAGCACCTCCTTGTGCCTGGTGGGGGGGGGGGTGGTTGGTGCACTCGTCGGCGTGTCCCTGCCTGAGGAAGGCGCTGTTAATGAAGGTGGCGTAGTCCATGTGGAGGGTATTGATAATCTTCTGCTGGGTCCGGGTTATTTATCTATTTGTAAAGCTGGTCGCTTTGGTGTATAATATATTTAATAGTTTAGGTTTAGGTTATTACTAGCTTTTTAGAGTCCGCTCATATTTGTATTAAGTATTGGATGACCCGAACTCCAACTAAAATTCCGGAGAGGGGAGGTCATCCAATGTGCTTTCAGGACAAGTCGCTCCAATGTTCCGATTGTGGGGCCACATTTACTTTCAGCGCTGAGGAACAAGAGTTTTTCCAGTCTAAAGGCTTTACTAATGAGCCAAAGCGCTGTCCCTCGTGCCATACAGCAAGGAAGACAAAGCGTTACGGAGATGGTGACTACAGCTACAGATCCAGATCCTGGCAGCAGATGTTCCGTTTAAATTTCTATCAAGTGTTGGATGACCCCAACTCTAACTAATAGAAGAGAGGAGGTCATCCAATGAGCTTTCAGGACAAAGAGATCCAATGTTCCGATTGTGGGACTACATTCACTTTCAGCGCTGGGGAACAAGAGTTCTTCCAGTCTAAAGGCTTTACCAATGAGCCTAAGCGCTGTCCCTCATGCCGTCGAGCCAACAAAGCGCAGCGTTCCGATAGCGGAAACTATAGCCAAAGTTCCAAGTGGTGAATGCTTTGTGCCTTCTACGTGAGCAGCTAATGCTGGTTTGCTTTTGAAGACATGCACAGGTCAGGAGTACCTGGCCTGTGTGCCACTAGAACAAGGATTACACAATGTAACAAGGAGGGTTCTAATATGAGAATCTATGTAGGTAACTTATCCTATGACGTGACTGAAGAGGAGTTAAGGGAAGATTTCGCCTCTTTTGGAAAGGTAGAGTCTATAGCTATTCCAACCGACAAATATAGCGGTAGAGCCAGAGGATTTGCCTTTGTCGAGATGCCTTCGGTGTCCGAGGGTCAGGCGGCAATCGCAGCTCTCAATGGCAAGACGGTAAAAGACCGGACTCTCACCGTGAATGCCGCACGCCCCCGTTCTGACAGCGGAGGCGGTGGATCCTATGGCGACAGAAGAGGTGGTGGGGGTGGTGGATTTGGTGGCGGTGGTAGAGGTGGTAGATCCGGGGGAGGAAGACAGCAAAGATATTAAGTTATCTGGTGGCTGTCTAAGATTAAAGGTCGTGCTGGTATTTACATGAATCCAGAAACTGTTGCTGACACACTCGTGACAGATCGGCGTAGGGAAACCCGTTTCATAAAAGGGGGTAACATGAATATATATGTGGGTAACTTACCGCTTGAGGTGACTGAGGATGAACTGCGACAAGAATTCACGGCTTTCGGAGAAGTGATATCTGCAATCATTATGAATGATAAGTATATTGGTAGCGGCCAACAGCGCGGATATGGCTTTGTTCAAATGCCATCATCGTCTGAAGGTAACGCCGCAATTACTGCTCTCAATGACAAAACACTGGGGCATATGACTATTAGTGTTGTTGAGGCCCTCCCTCTTTCTGACAAAAAAGGCAATGGCTATTTTGTTGCCAGGAAACGTGGCTGGTCCAGTAGCAGAGTAAGACAAAGAAGATACAAAATCAGTTGAGTTGCCTGCCGTTTTTTAGGCGCAGGTGACTCTAAATTTTAACAAGGAGTTTTAATGAGTTTCGAAACCTTCAATTTTGATCCGAGCATCATGGCCGGTGTACGTGCGCTCGGTTACATCACACCCACACCAATCCAGGATAAATCCATCCCGCCAATTATGCAGGGGCGTGATATCATTGGCATAGCCCAGACCGGAACCGGCAAGACTGCCGCTTTTGTGCTGCCGATTCTGCAGCGTCTACTGCCGGGCCCACGGGGCCGTGTCCGGGCTTTAATAGTATCGCCCACGCGTGAACTGGCCGAGCAAATAGGCGAGGCCATAAATGATTTGGGGGAACAAACCGGATTGCAGGGTCTAGCCATCTATGGTGGAGTGAGTATGGAGCAGCAAGTCCGGAAACTACGCAGCGGGGTTGACATAGTTGTTGGTTGTCCCGGCCGGCTGCTCGATCACCTTTGGAAGGGTACAGTTGATTTATCCCATCTGGAGGTTCTCGTAATCGATGAGGCGGACCGGATGTTTGATATGGGCTTTCTACCCAGCGTCAGGGGTATTCTGGAGTGTATATTAAACCGGCGGCAGACACTCCTTTTTTCGGCTACCATGCCCGGTGATATCCGGCGTCTGGTGCAAGAAATCCTGCACGACCCGGTCACAGTACAAATTGGCCGCTCGGCACCGGCAACCACCGTGTCACACTCACTGTATCCGGTAAAGCAGCACCTCAAGACGGCTCTGCTGAAGGAGCTATTAAACAAAACCAGAACAGAGTCGGTCCTTATCTTTACGCGTACCAAGCACCGCGCCGACCGCGTAGCGCAACAATTGATAAGGGCAGGATATCGGGCGACCGCACTGCAGGGTAATATGCCTCAGTACCAGCGTAACGCCGCGCTTGCTGGCTTCCGCGATGGCTCATATAAGATCCTGGTGGCGACTGATATTGCCGCCCGAGGCATCGATGTTTTGGAAATTTCACACGTCGTCAACTACGATATGCCCGACAGTACGGACGCCTACACTCATCGCATCGGCCGTACCGGACGAGTTGGCAAAGCCGGTGATGCATTCACTTTAGTGACGGGTGAAGACACGGCCATGGTGCGCTCTCTTGAGCGCCTTCTTGACCGACCGTTGGAGCACCGTACGCTAAAAAGCTTTGATTACACAAAGTCTGCACCAGCCAGAGAATACATCCGCACTACGCGTCAATTAGGACGACGTGCAGTATGACGGGTCTTGGCCTTTCTGAGAGTAAGGTGCAGGTAGACCCCCTCATAGCATGCTTCCGTTGCGGCGTGTGTTGCACTGAGTACCAGGTCAATCTTAGTCTGACAGAAGGGCAGCGTATTGCCGATAGGCTGGGGCTTGCCTGGGGGGAATTCCTGAACAGATACGTAGATAAGAATTGGCCTGGCATTAAGAACTTTCTCCTACGCAAGCGTAACGGGGCATGCGTCTTCCTTGAACGGATGGAGGGTAGCAAAGTGACCCGTTGCCGAATTCATGCTTTTAGACCATCATCTTGCATGGACTGGGTACCCAGCTTGTATCGGAGGGAGTGTCAGGGGGGACTTGCCAAATATTGGGGGCTGGCGGTCAGCCCCCCAGGTCAACTCAAGGGCTCTACTGAAAATGTCCGGGAATTCTGTGATTTACTGGAATCATTAGTGACCTGTAATCCTCAAGACCTCAATTGATTTCCCCTTACGGCAAATTCCAACAAGATGCCCCCGATTTAAGCCCGTTCGCTAGTTCGTATATTTGCCAACTTTGTCACGCAATAAATCATATTGTGCAGTACACGTTTCTACATAATTGCGTATTTTTTGATATGTTATAATAGTTGACGATGAACAAAACCGCAACGAAACGCCACGTAAAGATAGTATGCACACTGGGTCCCGCCAGCAGCTCTCCCCGAGTTATTGAAAATATGCTAAAAGGCGGCATGGACGTCGTACGCCTTAACCTAGCCCACGGGACACTTCAGGAGCACAGCCAGCTCATTTCTGAAGTTCGGTCGCTCAGTCAAAAGCTTAAACTTCCTGTAGGCATCCTCCTTGATCTTCCTGGTCTTAAACTTGGCCACGGGGATATCAAGGCCGTTTTCGGTCAGCATCTAGATTTTGCTCTTACCGAGGACGCTGACTTCATTGCCCTATCTTTCATCTCCTCAGTGCGACAGGTACGAGAGGTCAAGCAGCTGCTTAGAAAAATGAAGGCTGACATACCTGTCATTGTCAAGATAGAGGAAGCGCGGGCTTTGGAAGAGAGCGAAATCATACTTGAGGCTGGGGAAGGTATCATGGTGGCCAGAGGAGACCTGGCCCTGGACATAAGCATCGAGAAAGTGCCAATGGCCCAGAAAAGGCTGATAAAGGAGGCCAATCGTCAGGGAAAGCCGGTAATTACCGCCACCCAAATGCTTGAGTCTATGGTACGGTCAGCTACACCGACGAGGGCAGAGGCCACCGACGTAGCCAATGCTGTCCTTGATGGCAGTGACGCTCTGATGCTCTCTGAGGAAACGGCCATTGGTAGTTATCCCGTCGAAGCTATGGAGACAATGGTAAAAATAGCCCTGGAAGCTGAGGTAATGTTCCCCTATGAGGAGATACTCCACAGCCGTTGGCAGGATATCTTGCCTGAGGTTAATGATGCGGCTGCCAGAGCCGCCTGCCAGATGGCTCACCAGGTGCAAGCCAAGGCCATCGTCGCCTTTACCACCGCTGGGACTACGGCCTTAAGGGTATCGAAATATAGACCGTATCATCCTATTCTGGCGATAACCCCATCGGCATCAGTGGTGAGACGTCTTTCGTTAGTCTGGGGAGTACTACCACTTGAAGAACCTGAGCCTGCAAATCTGGAGGAGGTCTTCGAGCTGGCAAGCCAAGCGGCATTGGAGACGAACCTCGCTAAGAGGGGCGACCTGATAGTGATTATTGCCGGAATTCCCCTGGCTGTTCCGGGAAGCACCAACTTAGTCAAAATACACTGTATCTAATTTACACCTGGTCTAATCAGTTAACAGTTCTTGGCGGGAGCCGATTACCCCAATTCTTAACCGGATTTTAGCATTTGGCTATTGAATGCAGATCCTTCATCCGGGTTACCGATAAGCTTAGACATCGAATTGGCCCCGTTAGGGAAGGGGGATGTTATTATACTAGAACAATCGTTCCATTGTCAAGGGGTTTTAGTGGCCGTTTATAGGGAGTATAATTGTATTTCAGAGTGAAAGAGATGCCTGATGATGCCAGGATTTACGTCGGTACCTCTGGCTGGTCCTACCCGAAAGGGGAAGGCACCTGGAAAGGCTATTTCTACCCGTCAGGCAAGATAAATGAACTGGAGTACTACAGCCAGTTCTTCAACACGGTGGAAATCAACAGCTCGTTCTACAGACCGCCCAATCCCGGATATGTGTATAACTGGGTTGAGCGAGTTCCAGAAGATTTTCTATTTACTGTCAAGCTCTGGCAGAAGTTCACCCACCCGAAGATGTATGAAGAGGCTACCGGTGAAGTGGCTGCAATATCCCAGGAAGACGTTGACCTGTTCAAGCATAGCATCGAGCCGCTGGCTAACTCAGGGAAGCTCGGTGCTCTGTTGGCGCAATTCCCGCCGAGTTTCAAAAATGACGGTTTTGGGAAGCAAATAATGGAAGCAGTTATCAGGACCTTTAGCGAGTACAGGCTGGCAGTTGAACTAAGACACCGGAGCTGGAGCGACGATGAGAACACTGCACGCTTTCTGAGGGAGAATAACGTTACCTGGGTAAAGATTGATGAACCAAAGTTCCAATCTTCAATATCCGCTGAGGTACCGGTAACTTCGGATACGGCTTATTTCCGCTTTCACGGCAGGAATAAGGAGATGTGGTGGAAAGGGGATAGCGAGACCCGCTACAAATATCTTTATTCAGATGACGAGATACACGAGCTAGTAGATGAAGTCAGAGCTGTATCCGGTGAAGCACAATACACCTTCGCTTTTTTCAACAACCACTGGCAGGGGTATGCCCCGCATAATGCAATGGATATGATGAGAGCTCTGCAATTACCCTTCAAAGAGCTACCAATGCAGGTTCTTATGGATGATGATCGCGAGAAGCTTTAAACATAACTATACTACCGTAATTCCTGATATCTAAATCAGTATCATGGTTTTATGATTTTACCGTATGAGACATATTTCTTAAGCCGTTCCTTTACCTCTTCCTGGTCTTTTGTATAGAACGTCTCTTGCAAGCTTTTTATCAACTCCAAGTGTTTAAAAACTCCGCGTTCAGAAAAGCGGGGATACTTTGCATCCTCTTCATCCCACTTCACCTTCATTTTATCTCCATCAAGGGTTATTACACCCCTGACCCAGCATACGGGACAGAAGACCTCAGGTAATTTCTCGGGCACCTTCAGCACGTTGCAATGGCAAACCGGACAGGATATATCTGTTTCATC
>JAUVYB010000016.1 GCA_030603275.1 Deltaproteobacteria bacterium
ATCGGCGTTTTCTCTTTTGCCTGGGCCGGCATCGGGTGGATTTTAACACTACCCCACAGCCCTATTTTATCACCCTTGATGATTATTAATCCATTCAGCCCGTCAATGCCCCGGGCGAACTCGATGCCGCTGGGGATATCATCGGCGCTTTTAATCAGGTTGCCGATAGCGGTGGCGGCGGCATCGGCAAGGGCTGTTGACCGGGAAAGCACTATCACGGCATCAGCTTTCCCGTAGCTCAGGGAGTGCCCCACCGTCCCCGAAGAGGTGCAGATGCCTATCGGCGTATCCTGCCCCCTGATTTCCAGGGCAATCTTGCCGGTTAGGGGCGACTTGCCGGCATAAATCCCGATAAGCCTGTTCTCAAGGCTCTTGAGGTAGATATCACCCCCATTTTCTACAATAACCTCCGCTGATGAGTTAAGGAGCTCTTTGCCGACGAACTCGGCGATAGCCCCAGCCACCGAAGCCATAGGTCCCACCCCCACCTTTTTTGCCGCCTCCGCCATCTCGGTTACGATGTGTGGGGCGTCGTCGCCCACGGCGAGCGGTTCCAGGGAGGTGAGAAACGACGGGTGTCGCTCGATATACCTTTCCAGCAGCTCGCGGTACTTCAATACCAGCCTGCGGGCTTTCCGCTTCAGGTCGGTAGAAGCGCGGATATACAGGTCGGTCTCCTTGACCACTACATTAAAAGAGGTCAGGTCTTTATCTTTAATCCAGTGGCGATAGCTTCTCGGCTGATACATAGGCTAGAAGTGCACCTCCATAGCTCGCGGCGGGCAGGCCTTGATGCACAGCACGCAAGCCACGCATTTTTCATTGTAAAAGCTGACCTGCCTGGTTAGGGGGTCGAGCTCAAAGGCATCCGAGGGGCAGATGGTGATGCAGGCACCGCAGTGGGTGCACCTCTCCTCGTTGCGCAGCACGTCCTGGCTGAGCGATTGTATCCTCACCCCGGTCTCAGTCAGGTACCTGATGCCCTTGTCGTACTCCGTCTGTTCCCCGCTCAATTCCAGTACCAGCAGCCCTTCCTCTTCCGGGGTAACCAGAGCCTTGAGGATATTGAACTCAAGGTCATAGTCCTTAATCAGTCGGGAGACTATGGGACGGTTAACCAGCCGCTTGGGGAAGTGCAGTACTATTCTCTTGGAAACAGCCATTTTTCTCTCCTTGCGCTTACTCTTCTATCGGCCGTTCTTTAAGCGGCTTGAAGGTTATTCCCGACTCCACCCCCGGCAGCGGCGCTACCGGTTGGGTGAGCAGGAACTTGCCGTTTATTATCCATTCCTTCAGCGTCTGGGCGATCTCCACCGCTCTGGGGTAGCTGGAAAGGGAGGCGGTGGGTATCTCTTTGCCCTTGAGCTTCACCTTGCCGCTCTTCAGTTGACCGTAGCTGACCTCACCCAGGATATCCGCTTTCATGTTGGGGTAGTCACTGGAATAGTCGATAACGGCGCCGAAAATCTCGGCGTCGGTTACCGTAGTGTAGCCAAGAATTTCCTCGGAGAGTATGGGGATGGGCACGCCAACGCCCACGGTCAGGGTGCAGCCGTAACCGAGCATGCTGGTGCCCACCAGCCACCTGGGGCTCATCTGCTTTAAGTCGCCGATAACGCAGAGTGTTCCCGCCCCCCTCTTGGGGGCTCCCTTTTCGGTGCGGGGCACATCGGGGTTGTGCTGGGTGCCCTGCCAGGCGACGAAGCCGGTGCCGCCCCCCAGGAATATCCTGGTGCCGATGCCGATGGTCTTGTAGTGGGGGTCGTTAAGCAGCGGCGATAGCTGCCCGGCGGTGGCGTAGTTGATGTTGCCCAGGTTGGCCCGCAGCACCCCCATGTAGGTATAGATGGTCTTATCCGAGGTGTTGGCCGCCACGTTGTAGTTCTGGTAGGCGTTCCTGATGTTGAAGAGCACGGCATCGTTGAGGTCCTTGATGTTTATCAAAGTCTCCAGCTTTTTCCGGGGGTAGCAGTCGGTGCCGTAGGCGGTTGCCTCCAGCCGTATGTCTTTACCGTCTACCAGCTCCTCGATGACATGCCCGCCCCCGTAGTTGAATTCGCCGGGGTGGACCTTGTTTCTGGGGTCGTCATCGGGAAGTGCCGTGGCGCCGATAAACAGATCGGCCGCCGCCAGTCCGGTATAAGCCGGGACATCATTGAGGAGGGTCTTGCCGCCCCCCAGCTTTATTCTGGGCCTGGTGTGCCCGGTGTTGAAGTAAGCTCCCGATGAACACATCGGGCCGAAGGTGCCGGTGGTAACCACGTCCACTTCCTCGGCCGCCTGCTTTACCCCCTTCTCCCTGGCAATACCAATTATTTCCTCGGCGGTAACCACTACCGCCTTGCCCTGCTTTATCTTTTCGTTTATCTCTTCTATTGTTTTGGCCATAGCTAAACCTCCTAGATATTAATCTTTACTCTCTACGCTGTCAATCGGTGGCCTGGCGTGTAAAACAAAAAGCCCAAGAAGTCTAATGCTCTTGGGCTTGGTTAGCTTTGTTATCAGTTGGGGAAATCAGGTTGGCATGGTCCCCGAACTGGCGGCACGCCAAGCCCAGGGCATTATCATGCGGAGAGCCCCTGTGTTTAAGCTAAGCTGTCCCTTCCGGTTCGGCACTATTTTTGCCTCCTTTTAGGCCGTTTTTAAGAAGTAGAGGATATTGTATAGGATTTATAGCTGGATGTCAAATATATGTATATCAACCTCACCCGCTTAATCCCCCTGCGGAATAGATAATCCGACCCATATTATTCCATTGTGTAGAACCGAGGATCAACTCCCGGGCTTTAGCCTTTACTTTGAGTAACAATTCGATGAATTGTCGGCTCTTTTATGGGCTCATATTCGGCAGCACGAGATCGAGGCCCTGGCCTGATGGTATGACCATGATCTTTATATCTTCGCCTAGCCTGTCGAGCAGTATATACTGCAATATCTCAGGTGTTAGAGATTCCGAGATGGCCTGGTTGGCGGCAACCTGAGCCTCAGTGACAACGCGAATGTACTCGGCTTCACCTGTCGCCTTGACTATTCGTGCGTCTGCCTCCCCTTTAGCCTCGGCTTCTCTCTGCTCAGCTTCAACCTTGACACGCTCCAGCTTGTTCCTTGCTTCCCATACTGCCTGCTCTGCCGCCACTTTGGCTTCGATAGCGGCAACGAAGGTGGCACTGAACTGGAACTCCGTTATCGATACTGTCTCAGTGATGATGCCGCGCTCCAAGAGTCGATTTGACAGATTCTCTTGGATTTCATTTTTGACCGCTTCACGTTTCAGGATAAGGTCTTCCGCAATGTATTTTGCGGTGACCTGCTTGATGGTCTCCTGGACGGCCGGAGCGGCGATCCTGTTGATATACTCCAGCCCCAGCGTCCTGTAAACCTCGGCGGCCATGCCTGGGTCCAAACGCCAGTTGAGGGCAATGGTAGTGTTGACATCTTGAAGATCACGGGATGCCGAAGCCGCTCCGATTTCATATTTCTCGGTCTGAACTGACATCTTTACCACCGAATCGAGGAACGGCAGCTTCATCTGGAGACCTTCATTCAGGATTGTACCAGTAACAGCGCTGAACCGAATGACTACCCCACGATGGCCGGCGGGAATAGTGGTGAACGAGCCGAAGATGAGACTTGCAACGATCATAACGATACCGATAACGCTGGCAATGCTGCCCCAACGTCGAGTGTTAGGGTCCCCCTGATTTGCTTTGTTTGTCCGAGAAATGTATACGCCAATTATAACGACGATGATACCGATAATTAGAAGTGCCATCATTGTCAGCTCCTTTCTGAGTTTTTCCTTGTTACTTTGGGCCTATACCCATCGTTGAATTAAGTATAGCAATAAAGTCAATTAACCTGCAAGCGAGCAACGTTCCGGCTTTCTGTTACTTTACCCACTAGACTCTGGTTTTACCATAGGGGAGCAAAGAGATGTCTTCCGGACGAAATCATGAAAGTCCAGCCTTCCATATCAATTAGCGGTCTTCACGCTTAACCTTCAATGTCAACCCTTCATTCCCCACGATTTCCACATTCTCGTCAAACTCTATATTGTCATTGAGAGATTTAGCTTTCCAGTATTCGCCCTTAACAAAGATAGTTCCAAATGGGGTCAGCGGTTCCACAACTCTGCCTTGTTCGCCTATCATTCCTTCTCGACCGGTAACCTGCTTCCAGTGGAAACTGGGTATCACCGCGATATGTATTAAAAAAACAAAGATACCGACTATTATCCCCCCACCGATCATAATCGGCAAAGGAATTTGTATCCCCAGAAAATGTAATATCAGTAGAATAACTGCTATTACCGCCGCTTCGTCCAACAGTAATATGATGACTTTACCCCAGTCCGTAATGGTCCGTAACTTTAGCTTTGTATCAATCTTCTTGTTCATCCAAAGTAATCATACACTGCTATGAGGAATCAATTTCCTGGGGCTATCTTTAATTATAGTCTCCCCACAATCTAGTTTGTCAAGGTTAGGCTGTATTGTCTGTATAGGCCATGCCTAAATGGATAGGCACCTCAACCGGTTGGTTAGAACTATTGGAAGACATAGGTTGCGCCGACAGCATTAAGGAGGAACTGCTCAGGCATCTCCTGAGCAAACCGGTTAATAGCCTTCCACCCGGTGCAATGCATAGGTATGACGAAATCGGGGCCTATCTTTTTCATCTCAGCGATGGTTGGTTCGATGATTGGCTCAAAAGGTGGCCCGGTGAGATGAAACCCGCCCAAAACTGCGTGAACCTTGTCCGTTCTGGCAACCTTCTGGGCATGTTTGACCGTGTTGATGATGCCAGCATGAGAACACCCACCAATGACTACCAGTCCTTTTCTCTTCAATTTAACCACTATACCCTGGTCATCACGAAAAGGATCAACAACCCATTGGTCATCTATCTTTGCTTCCGACCAGGGAAAACCTTTCTCAAAATCGGTTACCCGCTCGACTTCTCCTGAAACGAGGACGAGACCCGAAGCCAACATAGAAGCATCCTTAGCTTCATGGAGCGCCACCCCGGTTTCCTTCAGGGCCGCTTTATCTAAGACGGGAAAGTCGGTCAGGCGCCCGGAATCAGGTATGTTGAGGGCGCGCTCAAGAAAAGCATCTGGATGAAGGACAAGGGGTATACCTTTTTTGGCACCGTTTAGAAATTCCACCAGAGCTCCGAAATGGTCTAAATGACCATGGCTGAGAACCACCGACTCAATTTTGCTCAAGTCTAACCCCAAAACATTTACATTATTAAAGAAGCAGGTCGTTGATATCCCGGCATCGATTAGAACCACGTGTTCCTCTGAGCCTGAACACACTTTCAGGAGACACGAGAATCCGTGTTCGGCAAGAAGTGTCTTCGGGGGGTTAAGCTGTAACGTCGGTCGCTTGACCACCTCTGTGCGCTGCAAGAATACATCGGTGTAATTGTCTACTAAGACCGTAACCTCCACTTTATCTGCTTCTCGCAAATTCAAGTCCTTTCCCATGTAGTACCTCCGTCCAATTATTCCCGACTAAACCCTTGGTTTGCCGGAATAAAAGGGGCACAGCCTCTTTAGCTGTGCCCCTAAAATTCTTGCAGTCTTTTGCCAGTTCATTTCTAGCCAGAATATCTTTTCGGCCCTGTCAAAATTGGTATTTATCGATGGCCAATACCGGTTCAATCAGCCGGAATTACTGGTACCAGAAGGTGAGAATCGTACTTACCGCCGCTATAGATTACATGCTTGCCCTTATTTACCGTTGCCGTATGCCCATCGGTGTGTATCTCGGTAGGGTACCAATAGATATCGCTGCCCTGCACCACGATCTGTAGCTTCTCGCCTGGCTGGAACAAGGTGCCTGAAGGCCAGAGCTCGATCTCTACCGGGACGATTTCACCGGCTTTAAGCTTTATTTCTCTGGTATGCTTATGGACGGGCTGGTAGGGTGTTGATTTCTTCTCATCGAGTTCACGATGGGAAACCCGCAGCCAGCCCAGAGCCACCGCACCATCATCATGGTTACCGAAGAAAGCGAAGGGGACAAGATTCCCGGAACGGTCAAATTTCTCTATGGCGACAAACAAATCCATGTCGTCGCTACCGTCCGCCTGCACCCAGAGTTTCAGCTTCATATGTCCGGTTAGCTCGGTCTTCTCGTTAAAGGTGAATTCAAACTTGGTGTTCTGAGTTTTATCGGTTATATCGTCCACGTTGTAGCCAACTTGAGCTTCCTTTTCCAAGGGAGACTTGCTCATCTTTCCGTCACTGGCGTTCAAGAAAAGCTTGGTGTACTGGGTGCGTGCTATCGGCCACTCGTTTTCGTTCCTGGGCTCGCCGACATAGTATTCCTCTCTGACCTCAATTCTGACTCTGGGCCAGTCTTTGACGTGGTTATCGATGTCTTTCAAGAACCGGTTGAAAAACTGTCGCAGTTTCTCCACATTTTCTGGCTTGTAAAAATGCCACCACTTTTTTCTCCCGTGAACTAAAAGCCACTTTTCCTTGGAAGCCATTTTCTTGAAACCTTCCAGTGTCCCACGGTTATGCAGGCCGTGGTCCGTCCAGCTGGCCACGACAAAGGCCGGCACCGTTATCTTGGACAGGTCAGCGTTCTTGCTGGCCCAGTAGTCATCAAACAGCGGGTGCTGCTTGACCATTTCCCAGAAATTTTCTACTCGTGTCTTGGAGAAGCTCCAGAAGCTGTACACCATGGGATTAAACAACGTCTCCGGTATGCCCCCGTGGTAGGAAAGCTCACGGTAAAAATCGCTTACTCCCTCCCAGGGATTGATCGCCGCCAGATGTGGTGGGTGGGCCGCGGCCACTTTCCACTGTATCCAGGCCAGGTAGGAGACACCGGTCATACCAACCTTGCCGTTGCTCCAGCTCTGGGTGCCGGCCCATTCGATCAGGTCATAGCAATCCTCTACTTCCTGCGGGCTCATTAGGGTCAGGTCACCTTCAGAGCTCCAGGAACCACGCTGATCCGCATTGATAACGGCATAGCCATTCCGGCACCAGTAAATAGGATCAGCCGCTTCAAATTTGGTGTACTCATTAAAATCATCGTCATTTAAGCCGGTGTTCCCCAGAGAGCTGTATTTTATGAGGCCATGTTTGCCATAAGGGCCCCAACAAATAATAGGGGGGTATTTCCCCTCTACCTCCGGGCGATAGACATCGATGTAGATCTTCACGCCGTCACGCATCGGCACGGCGACATCGTACTCGATAATCATTCCCTCCGCCTTTTCCGTCCGGGGGTTAAATCCGGGGTATCCAGCTTCACTAAGCGGTTTACCTTTCTCGAAAATCATTTCAAAATTTTGCCCAGCCATTACCTTTCCTCCCTTTCTGTAGATATTTGAATCAGGCTGTTTGCGTTTCGGGGTTGATTTTACACCTCAGCTCCGTCCAAAATCAATTGTCGGTGACATATCGAAGTATAAACATTCCGCAGATTATCGTTTGCGGGAATTATACTGGTCTTTATAAATAATAGTTCGTGTCTCAATCCTTGTCAATACGGGAGTGACCTGCCCCCAATAGTGATACCATTTCTTACTTCGTTACCGTAGCCAAAATAGCTTCAGACGCCGGAGGCCGGTAACCTGGAGAGCTGTGCGGCCGGATCACATTGTATTCCCTTCTCCACTCTTCTATCAAGACCCTAGCCTCAGCTGTAATCGGGCAGGTGACATCTCGCCTTTTTGCTTGATTACGTTCACCTCCCGCACATATTACGGCGCGCGGGCTGGGGGTGGGCAGGAGTAAAATAGGACTTCCAATCCTAACCCGGGCAACTCTGGTGCAAGTTTAAATTCATTTCATTTGTGTGTTGCTAATATTATCCCTGTAGTGTTGCAGATTTGGGGAAGTGGGGACTGTGAGGGAGGAGTAGGAGGGGGCGTTTTGTTTGTAATAGTCGGTTTACGGCTCCGGCTTTCTTGGCTGCATTATATATGTCAGTTTAGTTTCAACCAAAACTAATTATAACCTATGCCAGTCTATACAAAAAGTGATATAACGTTTAACGTCTGGTGGGGGGAGAAAAGAAGAGAGTTTGAGAGGGGGCTGAAAAGCCCCCTCTCTTTATTGGGTGGGTGGGAAGAAAAATTGGGGGGGGGGTTACCCTAAAGCTAACTCGCCGTCCAGCCCCCATCGATAACCAACTCGGCGCCGGTGACCAGCCTTGCCTCATCGGAGGCAAGATAAAGAACGCCATAAGCAACATCTATCGGCTCGCCCAGAAAGCCGATGGGGTGTATAGACTCCAGCGTTTTCTTGAACTCATCATCATGAGTCATCATCTCGGCTACCATATCCGTTTTAATAACGCCGGGGTGCATGGAATTAACCCGGATGTTATAGTCGTAACCCATCTTAGAGCACTCCAGAGCCGCCGCCTTGGTGAACAGCCTCACCCCGCCCTTGCTGGCGGAATAGGCGGCCGTACCATCGGGTCTGCCTATGATACCGACTACCGAGGACATATTAACGATGGAGCCGCCGCCGCTCTCTTTCATTGCCCTTATGGCGTGCTTGGTGCCCAGAAAAACGCCGTCCAGGTTAACGCTCATAAGCCCGCGCCACTCCTCCAGCGAGGTTTCGGCAATCTCTTTGATAAGCTGGACGCCGGCGTTATTCACCATAATATCCAGCTTGCCGAACTCGGACAGAACCTTTTTGACCACCGCACTCCAGCTATCTTCGCTGGTGACATCGTGCTTGATAAAGATAGCTTTGCCCCCTTCACGCCTTATTTCTTCGGCTGTTTCCTTGCCACCATCTTCAAGGATATCGGTAACTGCAACCTTGGCCCCTTCCTTAGCCAGTAACAACGCTATTCCCCTGCCGAGACCCCTGGCAGCGCCGGTTACGATAGCTGTTTTGCCTTCTACGCGACCCATTTCGTCCTCCTTCTTTGAACGCTTACCGCACCTAATATATTAATACCAAACGGTCTGCAGGTAAAGGGAGAGGGAAAGAGGAAAGTTTAAGAGGCTGTATTTAATTATAGTCTCCCCACAATCTAGTTTGTCAAGGTTAGGCTGTATTGTCTGTATAGGCTACGCCTCTAAAACTCTCTTTTTCCCCACCCCCATTTATATCTTTTCCCGCCCGCCACCCTTAAGGAAGGGCTAAAGCCCTTTTTGCCCCACCCCCTAATGGAGAGAAATACCACCCCGGTTTAAGGGGTGTTAAAGAGGTCTAACCTCTGTAGGGTGGGCAGGGTGGGTAGCCAAACACTCTCTAAGACTCCCTTACTTAAATCCATGTTATCTTCTTGACAGTTAGTAGTGAACATGTTATCTTCCCCTCAGGATGAGGAAGGTTATAGGCTGGCTGCTTTTTAGTCTCGGAATCCTGTATTTTTTCATAGCGCCAGCGGCTACTGCTGATTTCAACAATTCCTACCCCTGGGCGAATTTCCCTGGAGGATTAACAATACACATAGTCATCACGATATTAGCCGTTGGGGGTGGGTGGGTATTAGCTCATCCCAAAAGAAAAGCAGAATGAAAATGAAAGTATTTATCTCCATCTGTCTTTTTGTACTGGTCATTTCAGTTTTCACAGGTTGTCCTTCTACACCCCCCACTTTCCCTCCGCCTGAGGCTCAAGAGACTACACCGCCTCCTGAACCCCCTGAAGTTACCCCTGAACCCGAAATTACTCCCGAACCTGTTGAAGTCCCTTTGAGCTATGAAGCTGAAGGCTATGTCAGACAGGTGAAGGGTACGGAAACAAAGACTCTTCAGATTGGAGAATATGAAACTAGCGAGACAGAAGAAGGCTGGCTTGACATAGCCTGTGTAGAGGTAAAAAATACCGATACAGTACCAGGTACATTCTTGGTTATTTTCTCCGTAGCTGAGCCGACTTTTGGTGATTACCTGTTGGAACAAGAATTGGAACTGGAACCGGGAGGGGTAGGGGTGGTAGAATGCCCGGCTGATGAATTAGGTGATTGGAGTTACGAGATTATCCCCAGCACAAAGTTGGTAGAAAAGTAAACACCCTCTAATACTCCCTTCCTCTGCCCGGTCTCCCCCTTTCGTAAAGGGGGACTAGGGGGATTTCTCCCCTCATGTTGAAGCCTTGAGCGCCATCAGCTATAATCACAGGGGTAACGTATCTTAATTTCCGCAAGGAGACAACTTTGCTAAAAGACCATAGCTGTGGTGAATTGAGGAAAGAGGCTGTCGGCGCTGAGGTTACGCTGGCGGGTTGGGTTGACCGCCGCCGCGACCACGGCGGGCTTATTTTTATTGACCTCCGGGATAGGGAGGGCGTAACCCAGGTTGTCTTTGACCCGGAAAAATCAGCCGATTGCCACAAGACGGCCAGCGAGATGCGCGGCGAATACGTAATCCAGGTCACGGGCGAGGTCTCCCCCCGCCCCAGGGGAACCGAGAACCCCAGGCTGCCCACCGGCGATATTGAGGTTATCGCCCGCAGCGCCGCCATACTCAATACCTCCAAGACACCGCCCTTCTATATCAATGAAGAGGTAGAGGTGGACGAGGCTTTGAGGCTCAAGTACCGCTACCTGGACCTGCGCCGCCCCCGGATGAAGAAGAATCTGGAGCTCCGCCACCGGGTGATTAAGTTCATCCGCGATTTTATGGACGCTCACGGCTTTGTTGATATCGAGACGCCCATTCTGACCAAGAGCACACCGGAGGGGGCCCGCGACTACCTTGTGCCGAGCCGCGTTCATGCCGGTAAGTTTTACGCCCTCCCCCAGTCGCCCCAGCAGATGAAACAGCTGCTGATGGTGGCCGGCGTGGAGAAGTATTATCAGATTGCCAGGTGCTTCCGCGACGAGGATACCCGCGCCGACCGCCAGCCCGAGTTCACCCAGCTTGACCTGGAGATGAGCTTTATTGAGGTGGACGATATCCTCGAGCTGATGGAGGAGCTGTTCACGGCGCTGGTTAAGGCGATTAAGCCCGAAATGAAGGTGCTCAAGCCCTTCCCCCGCCTCAGCTACGCCGAGGCTATGGAGCGCTACGGCACGGATAAGCCCGACCTCAGGTTCGCCATGGAGCTGGGGGACCTGACCGAGATTGCCGCCCGGACCGATTTCGCCGTTTTCAAGGACGTTATCGCTCAAGGGGGCAAGGTTAATGGTATCTGCGCACCCGGTTGCGCCGGTTACAGCCGCAGTCAGCTCAACGAGCTTAATAAATTCGTGCAGGAGCTTGGCGCCGCCGGCTTATTAACAATGTCGCTGGGCACCGAGGGCGGTGATATAGAAGATTTAACCATGGAAGAGGTAAAATCGGTAGCCGCCCGCTTTATGACACTGGAGCAGGTCAGGCAGATGGCGCAGCGGCTGGGGGCAAATAAGGGAGACCTGCTGCTCATCGTTGCCGGAAGGCCGGTATTAGTCGATACAGTTCTCGGTGAGCTGCGTCAGCATATGGGGCACAAACTCAATCTGGCCGCCCCAGATTTGTTCGCCTTCGCCTTTATACAGGACTTCCCCCTGCTCAGATGGGACGTGGAGGCCAATCGCTGGGACTCGGAACACCACCCCTTTACCGCCCCCTGGGAGGAGGATATCCCCCTGATGGAAAGCGCCCCGGAAAAGGTGCGGGGCAAGCACTACGATGTCGTCGGTAACGGCTACGAGCTGGGCGGCGGCAGCATCAGGATTCACACCGCTGAACTGCAGAGAAAGATTTTTAGATTACTGGGCTATAGTGATAAAGAGATAGACGCCCGCTTCGGCCACATGCTGGAGGCGTTTGAGTACGGGGCGCCTCCCCACGGTGGCATCGCCCTCGGCCTTGACCGCATTATCATGCTGCTGGCGGGGGAGGAGACCATCCGGGAGGTTATCGCCTTCCCCAAGAACCAGAGCGCCGCTGACCTTACCTTCGATGCCCCGTCGTCGGTCAGCGAGCAGCAGATGGCTGAGTTGCACCTGCGTCTTAGAGAGGAAAGATGAAAGTAACCAGAGAGAAAGAAGAAGACAGGCAGGTATTTCTGCGCATTGAGCTGGAACCGCCTCAGGTAGACCAGGCCCTAGAACAGGCTTACCGCCGCCTGGTCAAGAAAGCTAATATCCCCGGCTTCCGCCAGGGGAAGGCGCCGCGGGAGGTGCTGGAGCGCTATATCGGCAAGGACGGCCTCCTCGAAGACGCCATAGATAACCTGCTCCCCGAGGTCTATGAGCAGGCGCTCAAGGAAGAGAAGATTGAGGCTATCGCCAACCCGCAGATTGAAGTCGTCCAGAGAGAGCCGGTGATCTTTACGGCGGTGGTGCCGCTGGAACCCACCGTTGAGCTCGGCAAATACAAGGGCATCAAGCTCAAGCCGGAAAAGGCGGAGGTAACCGGGGAAGAGGTCGACGCCGTCATAGAACAAATACGCCGCCAGAACGGCACCTGGGAGCCGGTGGAGCGTCCGGTAGCCTTTGAAGACATGGTCACCATGGATGTAGAAAGCCTGGTGGAGGATAAGCCCTTTATCAATCAGCAGGGAGCCCAGTATCAGGTTAAACAAAATCAGCCCCTCCCCACCCCGGACTTCGCCGACCAGCTGATAGGCATGAAGGTCGGCGAGGAGAAAGAGTTTAAACTCAAGCTTCCCCAAGACTATTCCCAGCCGGAGCTGGCGGGCAAGGAAGCCGGTTTCAAGGTAAAGGTCAACGAAGTAAAGCAGCAGCAGCTCCCCAAGCTGGATAAGGAATTCGCCAAGCTGGTCAGCCCTGATTTAAAGACGATGGCTGCCCTCCGAAAGCGGCTCACCTCTAATCTTACTATTCAGGCGGAACAGAAAGCCGGGGAGGCGTTTGAGGAAAAGGTAATTGATGCTGTTGTTAACGCGAGCAAGGTGGAGTTCCCGCCGGTTCTGGCTGATTCGGAGCTGGAACGCCTTATCGAACAACAGGCGCGGTGGATGCAGGAAAGCGGCCTCAAGCTGGAGGAGTACTTAAGCCGGATTAACAAGACGGGAGAGGAACTGCGGGAAGAGATGCGCCCCGTCGCCGCCAAGCGGGTGACCCGCTCACTGGTGCTGGGTAAGGTGGCTGAGGCGGAGAAGATTGAGGTCACTGACGATGAGATAACCGCCGAACTGGAAAAGCTGGCGCAGGGTTCTGATAACAAGGCGGAGATGAAAGAAAGAATAAGCTTGCCTCAGGTTCGCGGCTCAATGGAGCAGATGCTGGCTACCCAGAAAACGGTACGGCGGCTGGTGGAGATAGCCAGGGGTTCCAAAAATGCCCCCAAAAAATAATCCCCCGGTGGTAAAAAGCATCTGCCGGATGTGCATGGGCTTTTGCGGGATAGACGCCCATGTGGAAAACGGCAAACTGGTAGAAGCCACCCCGATGAAGGAGCACCCGGTCAACCGGCTCTGCGTCAAGGCGACGGCCATGGCTGACTGGCTCTATTCGCCGGAGCGCATTACCTGCCCCATGCGGAAGGTCAACGGGGCCTGGCGTGAAGTCTCCTGGGACGAAGCTCTGGGTATCGTCACCGAAAAGCTGGCGGCGATTAAAGATAAATACGGCGCTAGGGCGCTGGTGGTGCATACCGGCCAGCCCCTCATCGGCACCGAGGTGCCCCGCATAGCCATCCGCTTCTGCAGCCTCTACGGGACGCCCAACTATACCTCGGGGGCTTCCCTCTGCTTCGCCGCCAAGGGGTTAGGTCACGGCTTAACGCTGAGCAACCATATGTTCCCCTTATCCCCCAGCTACCCGAAGACGCGCTGTATCGTCGTCTGGGGGCGCAACCCCCAGCAGTCTAAGGTGGACGAGCAGGCCAATATACTGGCTGCTCAAAAACGGGGGGCAAAGCTGATTGTGGTTGACCCCAGGGCCACCCCGCTGGCAAAGCGGGCCGACCTTCATATCCAGGTCAGACCCGGCACCGATTGTGCCCTGGCGCTGGGCCTGCTTAATGTCATCATCGGCGAAGAATTATATGATAGGGATTTCGTCGGGCGCTGGACACTCGGCTTTGATAAGCTAAAAGAGCACGTTAAAGACTACCCCCCGGAGACGGCGGCTAAAATCACCGGTGTCCCCGTTTCTGAAATAAAGCAGTTCGCCCATATCTACACCGCCACCAGGCCGGCAACTATAACCCAGGGCGTCTCCATAGACCACTGTGTTAACGGCGTGCAGAACAGCCGGGCTATTTCAATTCTAGTCGCCGTCACCGGCAACCTTGATGTGGCGGGGGGCGATATCTATAACACGCCGCTGGGGCAGAGCAGCCTGCGGGTGAAGGGAATAGTCGCCGTTGACGAGGTTATCGGCCTGAAGTACCCCATATTTAACAAATTTACCAGTGAGACGACTGCCATGCCCGTCGCCGATGCCATGATTACCGGCAAGCCCTACCCGGTTAAGGCCATGATAGTCCAGGCGGCCAATCCGGCGCTGACCTGGCCCGATAGCGGTAAGGTCAGGCGGGCGCTGGAAAATCTTGACCTGCTGGTAGTGTCCGATATGTTTATGACCGAGACGGCCAGACTGGCTGATATTTTTCTCCCCGCCGCCGCTTTTCTGGAGAGAAAGTTCACCTCCGATTATGCCATCAAGGGGATACCGCTGATTACATTGAGCCAGAAGGCGCTGGAGCCGCCGGGTGACTGCATGGAGGACTGGCAGCTGTGGGCGGAGCTGGGCCGGAAGATGGGCTATGCCGACTATTTCCCCTGGCGGAACGCCGATGAGCTTTTTACTTTTTTGCTGGAGCCTTCGGGGGTGACTCTGGAGCAGCTGGAGCAAAATCCCGGCGGCATACCGTATCGCCGGGCTGACCGCCAGCGAAAGTATGAACAGGAGGGGCTGGATACGCCATCGGGGAAGGTAGAGCTATTCTCCCCGACGCTGGCAGACTACGGCTATAACCCCCTGCCCACCTTCACCCCGCCGGAGCCACTTAAAAATTACCCCTTCACCCTGATTACCGGCACCAGGACCATCGCCTACTCCCACTCCGGCTACCGCCATCTGGCCAGGCTGCGCAGGCTGGTGCCCGAACCGCTGGTGGAGATTAACCCCGAACAGGCTAATAAGCTGGGCATTAGTGACGGCGAGGCGGTGGCGCTGGAATCCCCCAAAGGCAGCATTACCCTTAAGGCTGAGATAACCCCGGATATACCCCCCGATGTCTTAAGCATCCAGCATGGCTGGGAGGAGGCCAATGCCAATATACTCACCGCCCACGACCCCCACGACCCCATTTCCGGTTACCCGGGCTTAAAGACCACCCCCTGTCGGGTGCGAAAAATCGGTGAATAAGTTATAATTGTTTAGAAGTATCTACAAAAAGATAGCGGGAGAAGATAAATGAATATCCAACCGATGAATATTATCCCCGGCGTGGTTGAGAGCGGGCCCAGAGGTGATAGATTTTGGGATATATACTCGCTGCTGTTAAAAGAGCGCATAGTTATGCTATTCACGCCGATTGTTGACCAGGTGGCCAATGTTGTCATCGCCCAGCTTCTCTACCTGGAGCGGGAGGACCCGGACAAGGACATCAGTATGTATATTCAGAGTCCCGGCGGCATTATATCTTCCGGCTTGGCCATTTACGATACCATGCAGCTTATCCGCCCCGAAGTGTCAACTATCTGTGTCGGCATGGCAGCCAGCATGGCTACCGTGCTCCTCTGCGCCGGCGCCAAGGGCAAGCGCTATGCTCTGCCCAACGCTACTATACACCTGCACCAGGCGGTTGGCGGCGCTCAGGGACAGGCGGCCGATATCGTGATTGCGGCACGTGAGATTGCCCGGCAGCAGGATGTACTCAAGGATCTTATCGTCAAGCATACCGGCCAGCCGCTGGAGAAGGTGACCCATGATACCGACCGTGACTTCTACCTTAGCGCGGCGCAGGCAGTTGACTACGGCATTATCGATGAGGTCCTGGCCAAGCCCAAAGAAAAAGAAAAAGAGAAGAAGCTATAGCTCTTTATTATAGAGCTGGCGGTAGCGCCGGGTCAGTTCCTTTAAAGCAGGCAGACCCTGTCTTGCCCCTGTTTTGCTGATACAGAATTTGGCGGCTATATCACCCAGCCGCCCGCATTCCTCTAAGTCCCTGTTATTAACCGCCCCGTATAGAAATCCGGCGGCAAAGGCGTCGCCGGCGCCGGTGGTATCCGTTCTCGCCCCGGTGTCTGACGGTTTGATAATATATTCGTTTTTAGCATCTCTGATATAGCCGCCGGCGGTGGTATTTTTCAGCTTAATCCCCTTACCCAGGGTAACTACTACTCTCTGGCAACCGGTTTGCAGGCACTTTGCCGCCCCCCCGATAACCCCCTCACCGGTCAGCTGCTTTATCTCATCTTGATTGATAAACAGTATATAGGTCCGGCGCAGTACCGGCGCCAGTGCTTTTAGCCCCTTGACGGCGTAGAGGGCGCCGGGGGCAAAGCTGAGCCTGACCGAGTCATCCAGTTTGTCCACCAGTTCCAGCGACATCTTGAACTGCTTATCGTTGGCAAAAGAGGAAAGGTGTAATATTTTTGCCCCGTTTATATAGCTCAGGTCTATATCTTCAATAGTGAGCAGGTTATTGGCGCCGGGCAATACATACAGGGAGCGTTTGCCCCCCTTATCGCTCAAGCATATTACCGAGCCGGTTCCGGCTTTGGCTTTGACCCTTATTCGGCCGGTGTCCACCCCCACCGCTTCAAAATCCTTGAGGAGTATCCTGCCCTCGTTGTCATCGCCGACGGCGCCGCTAAAGCCGGCGCTGACCCCCAGCTTCCCCAGCCCGTAGGTGGTGTTGGCCGCCGAGCCGCCGGGAAAGACCTCCACCGCCTCTACCACCGCCTCGCCGTCGTCGAGGATGCTGGCTACCTTATATATATGGTCTATATTTAGCGCCCCCACCCCGACTATTTGAATAGAATTCATTGGAACCCCATCCCCCTTAATCCCCCTTCCCCTTAGCAAGGGTAAGGGGGAAGCAATTTTTTTTTCAAAGGGGCTTCGCCCCTCTAACTCCCCTATTGAAATTCCTGTGCCATCTCTTGCCAAACTTGATTAACATGCTCGACCGTATTCTTTAAATAGTCGGTGCAAACGCTGATATCTTCCAATTTTGCGTCCCCTGAATCGTCTATGTAATAGATAGATACTTTATGCTCGACATAATCCCACGGCTTGCCTCCCAAGCCTATTGTATAAGACCCTGTAGGAACTAAGTAATGATGAGTTGCTGTATTTCTGTAATTTCGAATTTTATAAAACCAGTCTTTCTTTCTTGTTTCTTTTACATATTTGAAGATTTCTTCAGGCAACTTTTCCATAAACTTGTTCTTTATTCTCTCATTCCAGCGGACATTATCAGGCTTTAATCCCAAATCGTACGCGTAAACAATGTTTAGTTCTTGTAAGAGAGTATCATACGCTGACATTAATTCAAAAAAAAATGCGTCCAGATGCCATTTTAGATGTCTATGTGCTAGAAGTGACAGACCTAGATCATATGGCATACTTGCGGCACCTAGTACCTGTCTGCAAAAATAGTCAGACCCATCTAGTTTTAATCTGGTAGCAAAGTGAAAATTCCACCATAATTCATTTTGCTGATTATCATGGGGGTTATTTAGTTTACGATGTTTGTAGGAGCCTTTAACTTTTTTCCTTAGAGGGTCTTGTAGCCAATCTTCAACATCTGACATTGTAGCTTTCCTATATTTATATAGCCTTACCCCAGCTTGGAGGCTTCCTCTCTGACCATGTGCCTGAAATTCTTATGCACCTCGATGATATCGTCTATATCTTTAGCTTTTCGCCCCGCCAGCCAGTGGAAGTAGTGCTTGTCCTCCTTGCCCCGCCATTTCTCCTTATATTTCACCACCCTCTCCGTCCAGCCCCGCCTTTTCTTCTGCCAGGCCTCCAGCACTGTCTGCAGGTCGCTGATGTGGGTGGAAGCCAGGCTCATGGTGGCGTAGGGGAGGGCGTACTCGTTGGCGTTAAAGGCGATGGCCAGCCCTTTGGCCTCCTCCACCGCCTGGAGCATCCTGAAATCGGTGATGCTGTCGCCGATGACCACCCAGTTGGACAGGGGCTCGAGGTATTTATCGGCGAATCTATTTAAGGCGGCTACCTTGCGCCGTCCCCCCACCGGCTTCACCTCCCTTATGGCTTTGCCCAGTTCAGTGGCGGGCAGTTTCTCCAAGAAAAATTTATCCAGGCTCTGCTTGATTCGCTCATCATCGTCAACGGGCTTCATGGTCAGTATATCGTCTTCCGCCTGCTGCATTAACCCTTTTTCCTCCGGGCTTAAGGTTGCCCGGAATTTATCCAGCGGAAAAGCGGTGCAGGCTACGTTGTGGGCGTAGATGTCCAGCTTCTGGGTGATATGCGTGGCGTATTGCTCGTAGCTGGTGCTGATGCAGAAGACCTTCCAGCCGCTGGACTGCAGCCAGGAGATGAGCTTTTCGGCGCCGCCGGTTAAGCTGGCTTTAGCCGCCAGTTCGGCGATGTTATCCCCGGAGATGTTGTGCAGTATCAGAAAGGGCACGATGAGCGCCAGCGTGTCCCCCGGCTCGTAATCCTCCCTTTCCTCCAGCGTCAGCAGGTCGTCGTAGCGGCTGATAACCTCAAAGACCTTATCGCCGTTGGGGAAGAGCTTCATCAGCTCGTAGGCGTTATCCTGGGGCGATAGCGGTCCTTCAAGGTCAAAGCAGATAGGGATTGCCATTAGTTATCCACCTCCATTTTCTGTTGTCTTGCTTCCCACCCGCCCAAAAAGGCTTCGTTTCTTTAAGACTCTATAACCCCACCCCCTTAAGAAGAAATTGATAGAAGTATCACTTCTGTAGGGTGGGAGGGTGGGAAGTATAACTTACTCTAAAAATCGGGCTAGACTCCCCCTTTTCCCCCTATACTTTTTTAAGCAGCTTATCAATCTCACAGGTTAGATTATACCCCTTAATGGCTCGGTTGTCAGCGCCGATAACTTTTCCTTTTCGTATTCTCACCTTGCCCCGGCTGAACGCCTTCAGGGTAGATATTATAAGGGGAAACTCACGGGCCAGTCCCTGTTTGCGGATGAGCTTGAACAGGCGGTTGCTTTCCCCCTGGCTCTGCTTGATTTCTTGAGAGGACTTCCCCTCTATTTCCCGCCAGTATTTTTCAAAGGGCTCGCCCTGGATGGAAAAGGTGCAGTAGGCTGCCGGCGGCCCCTCGTCCAGCTCCGGCGTCACCAGGTGCATCATCACGCCGGTTTTCTTGGCGTTACTTTCAATCAACTGCCAGATTACCTCCTGCCAGGTGCCCTTGGGACCGCCCGGAGCCGCCGGGTGGAGGTTAATCATATCATATTTACGGCACATCTCCTCGCCGACGATGAGCATGTAGCCGGCCAGGACGCTCAGGTCGGCGTCGAATTCTTTCAGCCGCTTCATCACCTCGCTGTCGTAGTCAGGCCGCCATCCCTCCCCCCGCTCGGCTTTAAAATTATGTGAGGAAAAGGAAACGAGGGGCAGGCCGTAGCCTTTAACCAGTCTATGAAACAGGTCGCTTTGTTTCGATTCGCCGGGCTCCCGGTTGCAGAAGACGAAGGCAATCTCGGCCTGTATCTCGCCCATGGCAATGCTCCGCTGCGCCACGGTGAGCAGGTCCCTGGCGGCCTTGTCCCGCCCGGTGGAGAACCAGCCCAGTTTCTGTATCGGCTTTATCTTAGCCATCGCTTTCTCAGCCTGTTCCAGACACTGGCGAAGTGGATGAAGGGGTTGGTGGTATGCCCGTATATTTTGCCCCTGGCCAGGGCTTCGAGGAAGTCATCTTTCCCCTTGAATTCGGGCATTTCGATGTAGGCGTTGCCTATCTCACGGAGGGTGTGGGCGTCGCTGCCGGCGCCCTGGACGATGCCGTGTTTTCTGGCGAAGGCGCGGGCTTTAGCCGATTGCTGCGGTGGCAGGGAGCGGGCGTTGAATACTTCTATGATGTCAATCTGGTCGGCGATTTCCTCTATTATGTAATTGCGCAGCGCCGACTGGCGGAAGATATCAAAGGGGTGGGGGATAGAGACCAGCCCATCCTGGGCTTTGATGCGGGATAAGGTCTCGGCCACCGATAGCCCGCTGGGTATGGTTTTTTCCAGGAACATGCCTATGATTTCGCCGTGGGTAGTCAGGATTTCCTCGGCGACAATGATGGTGATAGGGGCCGTTTCCCGCAGCTTCAGCGCTCCTTCGGCGGTGCCGTGGTCGGCGATGGCAACGCAGTCTATCCCCTTCTCGATACAGCGGCCTACTATCTTGTCCAGGGGCGTGCCGCAGTCCATAGAGTATTCGGTATGAACATGAAGATCAACTTTCAGCAATTTGGCTCTAGCTTACCCTCTCCAGGTACACGCCGGTGCGGGTGTCAACCTTAATAGTATCCCCGTTGTTAATAAACATGGGAACTTGTATGGTAATGCCGGTCTCCATCTTGGCCGGCTTGTTGCCGGCGGTAGCGGTGTCCCCTTTGAAGCCGGGCCCGGTCTCGGCCACCTCTAGCTCGACGGTAATGGGCAGCTCCACCCCCACCAGTTCCCCCTTGTAGCTTGATACCTCCAGCGACATTCCGTCTTTCAGATAGTTGAGGATATCGCCCAGCTGGCCGGAGTCGATGGGTATCTGCTCAAAGGTCTCCTGGTCCATAAAGTAATATGCATCGCCGTCGTTATAGATGTATTGCATGGCGCGGGACTCCAGGCGGGCACGGACGAACTTCTCACTGGCCTGGAAGGAGCGATCGATGTTATGGCCGCTGCGTATATCGCGCAGTTTAAGCCTCACCGTGGCGCTGCCACGCCCTACCTTGATGTGCTGGTAGTCCACCACCTGGTACAGCTTGCCGTCCAGTTCTATGGTAATCCCTTTTCTCAGTTCACCGCTGTCAATCATCTTGGTCTCCGCAGCATTATTTCTCGGCTTTTGAGATTGCTCTGACTTTCCCCTTTTCCATTATGACCAGATCTTCAATCCTCACACCGCCCCACCCCTCGATATAAATTCCGGGCTCGATGGTAAAGACCATGCCGTCGGACAGTTTATCTGATGAACCGGACCCCAGCCGCGGCTTCTCATGGACGGCTAATCCTACCCCGTGACCCAGCCCGTGCCCGAAAGCCTCCCCGTATCCGCCCTCCTCGATAATTATTCTGGCTATCTGGTCGGCTTCACCGCCGCTCATCTCCGGCTTGACTATCGCTATTGTCCCTAACTGCGCACCGAGCACGGTATCGTACACCTTTTTAAAGGTGTCGTCGGGGTCGCCCAGGCAGACGGTCCGGCTCAGGTCGCTGGAATAACCTTCCACCCTGGCCCCGATATCGATTACTATTGGCTCGCCCTTCTGGATGGCCCTCGCCGAGGGCTGGGCGTGGGGCAGGGCGGAGTTCGGCCCGGAAGCGACGATAATATCAAAAGGCAACGGCTGGCTGCCCTTCTCCCGCATAAATTTCTCTATTTCCCAGGCGGCTTCCCTCTCCGTCATGCCGGGGTGAAGCTCCTCCCGGATATGGGCCATGGCGGCATCGGCTATTTCGGCGGCCTGGCTGATAAGCTCGATTTCCCCGGGCTCTTTGACCGCCCGCAGCGGTTCCACCATATTTTCTACGGGGACGAACTTTAAGACGGTTTTGCCTTTACCCAGTATATCACATAACCGCCGGTAGAGGCTAAAGGTTATATATTCCCCCTCAAACCCCACCCTCTTGATACTCAGCCCCGCCGCCAGTCCGGGAAACCAGCCCTCGATGTCGCTGGTTATGGGAAAAATCTCATATTCGGGAGCCTGGCTCTTGGCCTGTGCGGTGTAGCGGGAATCGGTGGCCAGGATATTCTTGTTTGGGGTAATAATCAAAAAACCGGCCGAGCCGTCGAAGCCGGAAAGATAACGCCTGTTTTCCGGCTGGGAGATTAGGATACCATCTAGCCCCTTCTCCCCCAGCCCCGCCAGCAGCTTTTCCAGCCTACTCTTTATCTTTATCTTCGGGCTCATCTTTTTCCTCTCTGGCCAGTGGGTGGGCTGATAGATATACTTTTCTCGCCTGCCCCTTGGTGACGTGGGTGTAAATCTGGGTGGAGGTAAGCCGGGCGTGCCCCAGAAGCTCCTGGACGACCCTCAGGTCGGCGCCGCCGTCGAGCAGGTGGGTGGCGAAGGTATGCCTCAGCATGTGGGGGTGGACCCTTTTACCGATGCCGGCCTTTTTAGCGTATTTGTGCAATAGCCTCTGCACGCTCCGTTCGGGGAGACGCTGCCCGTAGCGGTTGAGGAAGAGGGCCTGGCTTTTCTTTTCCCCCCGCAGCCGGGCCCGCCCGTCCTCACTGTAGTTTTTTATAGCCTCGGCGGCAGGCTCGCCCATCAGCACCATACGCTCTTTAGAGCCCTTCCCCCAGACCCGGATTTCATTGGTTTCAAGGTCGATTTGCTCCGGGGTCAGGCTTACCAGCTCGCTCACCCGGAGGCCGGAGGCATAGAGCAGCTCTAAGAGCGCCCGGTCTCGCTGCCCCAGCGGCGTGGATAAATCGGGGGCGTTCAGCAGCTTTACCATCTCCTCTTTGGTGAGGAAGGAGGGCAGGCGCTTGTCCAGCTTGGGCGAGGATACATGTTCTATAGGGTTTTTGGGTATTATTTCTTCCCGCACCAGGTAGCGGAAGAAGGAGCGGATGGCGGATAGCTTTCTGGCGATGCTGGCTTTGGCTATACCCCGCTCCACCAGGAGGGACAGGTAGTCGCGCAGGACGTGCCGGTCTACCTCATTGAGCAGGGTAAGCTCTGTGCCTTTGAGGAACTTGAAGAAGTCGGCCAGGTCGGCGCGGTAGTTGCGGATGGTGTAGGGCGAGGCGTTTCTTTCCGCCTCTAGATATTGTATATATCTGTCGAAGATTTTTTGCATGGTTTTAATTTTTTAGGGGGCGCCCCACCCCGTTGTATATCTATTCCCGCCCGCCGCCCTTTAATGTAGAAAGGGCTAAAGCCCTTTCTACCCCACCCCCTAGAGGGGGGATATTACTCTTCCCTGTCCCCCCTATGTTCCAGAGAATTTTAAAGGCGCAGCCTTTGAGGGTGGGAGGGTGGGAAGTAATACACCCTCTAAAAACTAGGCTATTGCCTCCCTTTTTTACCACCCCCCGGCTTTTAAATCTTCTTTTTCTTTCTTCCTGCCCGCCTGGCAGGGGTTTTGGCATTAGAAGGCTCTATTGCCGTATTCTCGGCCTCCCCAATCTTCCCCTTAAACTCGCACTTGGTGCACTTGGCGATGTTGCGGCCGTAGGCGGTGAGCAGGCCGCCGCACTGGGGGCAGGGCTGGGGCAGGGGTCTGGTATTGACGATAAAATTACATTCGGGATAGTTGCTGCACCCGTAGAAGGTGCGCTTCTTCTTGCTCTTCTTTACCACCAGTTCCCCGCCGCACCGGGGGCACTTTACCCCCACTTTAACCAGGAAGGGCTTGGTGGTCTTGCACTCGGGGTAGCCGCTGCAGGCGATGAATTTGCCGAAACGCCCGAACTTGACCACCATCGGCTTGCCGCACTTGGGGCAGACCTCGTCGGTGGCCTCCTCGACATTGACCCTTTCCATCAGCTCGGCGGCGCTCTCCAGGCTCTTCTCGAAGGGCTTATAGAAGTCCCGGACGACAGTCACCCAGTCCCTGTTTTCGCTGGCAACCTGGTCAAGATTATCCTCCATCTGGGCGGTGAACTCGATGTCGATGATGGTGGGGAAGTGTTTGGCCAGCAGGTCGTTGACGACAAAGCCCAGCTTGGTGGGCTGGAATTTGCCGCCGTCTTTCTCCACGTAGTCCCTGTCCTGGATGGTGGATAGAATAGGGGCGTAGGTGCTGGGGCGCCCGATGCCCCACTGCTCCAGCGTCTTGATGAGGGTGGCTTCGGTAAATCTTGGCGGGGGCTGGGTGAAGCGCTGGTCGGCGGAAAGGTCTATCAGCTTAAGTTTGTCGTCTTTTTTCAGCGGGGGCAGCCTGCCCCCGGTTTTTTCCTCGGCTTCGTCCCTGCCCTCGATGTAGACCACCATAAAGCCGTCAAAGGTGTTGATTGAGCTTGATGTCCGCAGCAGGTAGACGGTCCTGGCTTTGGGGCGTCCGGCTTCAATATCGATGGCGGTGTTGTTGAAGGTGGCGGCGGCCATCTGGCTGGCGACCATCCGTTTCCAGATTAGCTGGTATATCTTAAACTGGGCGTCGCTGAGGTGTGATTTAAGCAGTGACGGCTCGCGTTTTATTTTGGTGGGGCGGATGGCTTCGTGGGCTTCCTGCGCCCCTTTGACCCTGGTGGTAAAGGAGCGGGCGTGGGCGGGCAGGTATTTGGAGCCGTACTTTTCGGCGATATACTCTCTGGCTTCGGCGATAGCGGAGCGGGCAACTCTAATGGAATCGGTACGCATGTAGGTGATGAGGCCGACGCTGCCCTCCTTGCCGATGGGCAGGCCCTCGTAGAGCTCCTGGGCGACCCTCATCGTAAGCTTGGCCGGGAAGTGGAGCTTGCGCCATGCTTCCTGCTGCAGGGTGCTGGTGATAAAGGGCGGCGCCGGCTGGCGGGTGGCCTTCTTGGCGCTGACCTTGCTGACTTTGTAGCTGGCTTTTTTAAGCTCCTGCCCAATCTCGGTAGCTTCCTCTTCGTTGTGGATTTCCAGCTTTCCGCCGCCGGCCAGGCCAACCAGGGTGGCTTTAAAGGTTCTTGCAGCGGCCTCCTTGGCCAGTTCGGCCTCGATTGTCCAGTACTCTACCGGGAGGAACTTTTCTATTTCCCGCTCGCGGTCGACGATAATCTTCAGCGCCACCGACTGCACCCGCCCTGCCGACAGCCCCCGCCTAACATTCCGCCAGAGCAGGGGACTGATTTTATAGCCGACCAATCTGTCCAGCACTCGCCTTGCCTGCTGGGCGTCGACCAGCTGCATATTGATGGATTGGGGGTGGGCGAAGGCGCGCTTGATAGCCTCCTCGGTTATCTCGTGGAAGACGACGCGGCGGTAGGTCTTGCGGTTGGTCCTGGTCACCTGCTCCAGGTGCCAGGAGATGGCTTCTCCCTCGCGGTCGGGGTCGGTGGCCAGGTAAATGGTAGAAGCCTCCTTGGCCGCCTTTTTGAGCTCATTGACAATCTTGGTCTTGGCCCTGGGCACGACGTATTTGGGGGCAAAACCCTGCCCGATGTCTACCCCCAGCTGGCTTTTGGGCAAATCCCGGACGTGCCCCATGGAGGCTTTAAGATTGTAGCTGCTCCCCAGGAGCTTGGCCAGCGTCCGGGCTTTAGCCGGTGACTCAACGATAACCAGGCTCTTTTTCTTGGTTGACATAATATACTAATCCACTCTTACCCGGTAGGCCTCTCTGGTTTCCCTGGACAGGATATAATTCATGGTTCCGGTCTGCTTCACCAGCCCCTTAAGCTCCATCATGGCCAGGGTGCCGCTGACGGTGGCTACCGGCAGCCTGCTGCTGCGGCAGACCTCGTCAATATGGGTAGGCTCGGCGCTCAGCTGTTTTAATAGCAGGGTCTCGGTCTCGGTGGTGGGCAGCAGCTCGGTAAGCTCCATCTGCTGGGCGACGGCGGTCAGGTTTAATTCCTCTAAAATATCGGTGTAGTCCCGCACCAGCTTGGCCCCCTCCTGGATGAGGCGGTTGACCCCCCGGCTGGCCGGCGATAGAATACTGCCCGGCACGGCGAAGACCTCTCTATTCTGCTCCAGCGCCAGGTGGGCGGTAATCATGGCTCCGCTGGTCTCATTGGCCTCGACCACCAGCACCCCCAGGCTCAGACCGCTCAAGATTCTATTGCGGCGGGGGAAGTTCTCCGGCTTGGGACGGGTGCCCAGCGGGAATTCGCTTATCAGCGCCCCCTGTTCGATGATTTTGCGGGCGAGTGCGGCGTTTTCCGCCGGGTAGACGATGTCCAGCCCGCAGCCGAACACGGCGATAGTTCTGCCCCCCGCCCCCAGTGCGCTCTGGTGGGCTACGGAGTCAATCCCTTTAGCCAGCCCGCTGACGATGGTAATTTTGTTCCTGGCTAGGTCGGCGGTTATCTCCTCGGCGGCCTGCCGGCCGTAGACCGTAGAGCGGCGCGTCCCCACCACCGACAGGCACCACTCGTCCTGGGGCAATAGTGTTCCCCTGATATAAAGCACCGGCGGGTAATCGTATATCTCTTTAAGCCGGGCAGGGTAGTCCGGGTCGCGGAAGGTGAGCACTTTTACCCCGTAGCGCCCCAGCTTTTCCATCTCGGCATCCGGGGAAATCTTGTCCCGCCAGTCCCTGATGGCGTTGACCGAGCCCCTGTCCAGCCCCGCCTGCTTCAGCTCGGCGGGAGAAGCCTGCCAGGCCTGCTTTAAGTCCCCGAAATGGCTTTCAAGCAGGGATAGTTTCACCCGCCCGATGCGGGGTATCATGCTGAAGCCAACCCAGTATTTGGTGTCTTTTTTAGTCACTTCAAGGCAATTCTAGCATAGAGGCCAACTGGTGACAATTAGCGTTTTATCAACCCCGCCCCCATTTATATCTTTTCCCACCCGCCGCCCTTAATGTAAAAAGGGCTAAAGCCCTTTTTACCCCACCCCTCTATTCAAGATAATTTTAAAGGTATAGCCTTTGAGGGTGGGAGGGTGGGAAGTACAACGCGCTATTAAAACGGGGGAACCTCCCCTCATTAAAGGAACAGGAACGGCTTCAGTCCCGGCTTCCCCGCAGGAACAGCGTGCAGACGATAACTATCGCCAGCACTACTCCCCCCGCCACGGTGAAGCTGGTGGCAAAGCTGTAGCGGTCGGCCAGGTAGCCCACCACTGGTATGACCAGGCCGGCGCCACCCCGGCTGGCAAAGTAGTAGACGCCGAGCACGGTGGAGCGGCGGCGCTCCGGGGCGTGGGCAATAATATAAGCCTCGGTGACCGGCATGACCATATACATGCAGGCGCCGATGAGGAGCAGGACTGCCCAGACGCTCCAGCCCACCGAGGAAAGACTTAGCAGGTAGAGGGCGGGACCGGCGATAAGGCTTGCCGTCAGCATCACCGGGACTTTGCCCAGTCGGTCGGAGAGGTAGCCCCCCACCGGCCCGGCCCACAGCCCGGAAAAGTGGAAGAGGGAGAAGAGAAAGGCGCCGGTCGCCTCGCTGGCCTTGAGGCTGTCAACGGCAAAGAGAGGGATATAGGAGGTCACCGAAAAAATCATCACCTGGAGCATTACCCCTAGGATGATAAAGGGTATCAGCCGGCGCATGGTGCCGGCGGCCGACGGCGGCCCGGCCTGGGGGACGGCGCTAACTTTAGGGGCCTTCCGGGCGTAGCCCCGCTTTCCCAGGAGCATAAAGAGCATGATGCCGATGAAAAAGGCGGGGATGGACATGGAAATTACGGCGCCCCGCCAGCCCAGGGCGCCGGCGATGGCTATGGCAATCAGCGGGGTCAGGAAAAAGCTGGCGGTGCCGCCTATCTGGTGCAGCCCCAGCGCCCGGCCCTGGTTCTTGGGGTCGACGGAGGCGGCCACCAGCGGTGAAGCGGCGGGGTGATAGCCGCCCCCCACCAATCCCACCAGAATCATCAGGACGACCAGGGCGAGGTAGGTCGGGGCCAGCCCGGTCAGTATGGCAAAAAGGGCAACCCCGGAAATACCTATGAAAATCATCAGCCGGGGCCCCAGGCGGTCGGAAAGCCAGCCGGCGGGCAGGTGGCTTAAGCCGTAGGTGAGGGTGACGGCGGACATCATCCAGCCTATCTGGGTGTAGTCAAGGCTGAACTCATCGCGGATGAATGGTGTCAGGGGTTGGAAGAGGGCCGAGGTAAAGTGATGGGTGAAGTGGGCCAGGATAAAGAGGGGCAGCAGACCCCAGAGATAGGTGAGAAATTTAGGCTTCTTGATGATAAGAACTTCTTTCTAGCTGCGTATTTTTAAGGTCAGCCAATAGCATGGCGGAGAGGGTGGGATTCGAACCCACGGTAGCCTTGCGGCTACACGCGCTTTCCAGGCGCGCCTGTTAGGCCACTCCAGCACCTCTCCATTATATATATGGCGGAGAGGGTGGGATTCGAACCCACGCTCCGGTATAACCGGAGACCGCTTTTCGAGAGCGGCACCATCAACCACTCGGACACCTCTCCAAATGCCTAAAATGAAGCTAAATTGGCTTGTTTCTGCTATTTTCTCAAAGTGCTATCCGCCAAATTGGTCACGGATTGGTCACGGGTTGGTTCAGTGTGTTTATTATACCCGCTACTGAGTACCTCGTCAAAGCGTTTGGCCGCCGATTCCTGAAGTCCCGGGGCTATGTGGCTGTAAGTGTCTAGAGTTACCGCTATGCTGGAATGTCCCAGACGCTCCTGGACAATCTTTGGGTGTATTCCCTGCTTTAACATTATAGAGGCGTGGGTATGCCGGGCGTCATGGAACCGTATAACCTTAACGCCATAACGGGCGGCAAGTGTCTTCCATGCTCTTGTAATGGTATTCGGGCGTAATGGCTTGCCCTCGATGGTACTAAATACCAGGTCAGTATCGGATAATGGCTTGCCTACCATGTCCCTTTCTAGTTTCTGATTATCGTAATGTGACTTGAGCACCAGGATTGCCGATGGCGGTACAGCAATAGTGCGCTTACTCTTGGCAGACTTCGGCTCAGTGAATACATAGCTGCCATCACTCAGGTGGTGAAGCCCACGATTAACCGATATCACGCTGTAAAGCAGGTCAATATCATGCCATGTAAGACCAAGTAATTCAGAGCGCCTCATGCCAGTAAATAGAGCGGTGTAAAACAGAGTGTAATATTGAGAATCTTTAATACCATCAAGGAACCGTGCTATCTCATTCTCATTCCATGTGTGCATTTCAGTATGACCGGGGCGTGGTGGGTCAACGGCATCAGCTACATTACGGGGAACTAATCCCCACTTAACAGCTGATTGCAGAGCTACATGGAGAATCACATGATGATATCGCACCGTCCTGGCACTCAGCCCGTCATTCAGCATAGCCGTGTAATGTTTTTGAATATGGTCAGGGCGTACTTCAGTGAGCGGAATACTGCCAAGTGAGGGTGTAAGGTGTATCCGGATGATGGACTCATAGCGCTCATAGGCGCGAGGCGTCAGGTGGGGCTTGGCATAATCCTGTAACCATCGGCTTAGAAAATCAGACAGGGTATCTTTACTTGGCTTTGTAAAAGTTCCAGTATCAAGCTGGTGAAATAGCTCTGCAAGACGCTTTTCAGTGTCCTTTTTAGTCCCCCGAACTGTAACTCTTTGCTGTTTTCGCCGTCCAGTGACGGGGTCAGTCCCCACGTCAAGAACGATGGAATAGCTACCCTCAGACCGCTTGGTTATATGTCCTCTCATTTTTGTACCTCCTCGGGTTTAACTTCAATAATATCATCAGCAGCTTTCCGATTGCTTCCATTACCCTCTTTTTTTCTTCCGGTGTTTTTACTTTTAGAACTGGACCCTTGAAAGAAGGAAGGTACTTCATACACGAATTCAAATAATTTGAGTAGTCTCTCTGTGCGTCCTTAGGCTGCGTTAAATTAATAGGCGTTATAACCAACATTTTCGACTTCTCGGGTTCGCCTTTTGATTGAAATAAATCTAAGTCTAATTCGAACGTTTCAAAATCTTTTAGATTACCATGTTTGATTTGGTATATTTGCTCCATCGTACTATATTCGTAAACCCACCAATGAAGCCACCAAGTGATGTTGGGAGGCTCTTTGCCCTCATTCAAATTTAATATTGTGGGGTATAACCTTGATACCCATATTGCTTCGCGTCTGCTCATAGGCGTAAGTCTTTGCTCCATCCAATATATTTGCATTTTTAACAGCATTGTTAAAGAGCCTGGGGAAAGCGGGAAATGTTCTAAGCTCCCTAAAGTCCAGGGTTTTTCTTGAGGGCTAGTCCACATTTCCCGCAAGTTAGAAAGTTTGTCGGCTACTATTTTTTGAATTGACCTTTTTTGAGGTATTTCTTCTTTCTCCAGACCATATTTGTTGTGCTCCCTAAGTAGATAATTACGGATTTGATTGGCAGAGAAATCCCGGTTGTCTTTCTTCACCTTCAAAATTGCATCTTTAACGTCATCTTCTATATTCCTAGAATGTCCCCTTGGCATATTCGCACCTCTCAATACTAATTAATGCGCACTTTCTTGTAACTAAACTTCGTTATGATTAATGCGCATTTATACATTCTTAGCTATATCAAATGCGCTCATTAGCCAATATTATATGTACACATATGATAGCATAATACTAAGAAGGGGTAAAGTCAACAGGGAGGCATAGAAATGGTGGACGACAGATTAACTTTGTCTGTAGAAGAGTGTGCGAAACGGCTTGGGATCGGGCGTAATTCAGCTTACGAGGCTGTAGCCAGGGGCGAGATCCCGGTAATCAGAGTCGGGAAACGCCTACTGGTGCCGAAAGCGCAACTGGACAAGCTTTTAACTGGTGAGACTCTCGCGGTCAAATCCCCCAAAAAAGGGACGGTCGAGTCCTAAAAGAACTGGCAAAGGGAGTGGTTAACACTTTTTTCTCATTATTCGTAGCGAAAGTGATCCGGCTGAGTGCGTTACTTATCCATGCTTGGCTACATAGTCAGGACGGACCATTATTGCCGATTAGTCTTAGTGAGAAACCGGTGTGCAAGCATTACGATTAGGAGAGACGGTATGCGACGAAGGGAATCCATAAAACCCTTACAGAATGTTGGAAGAGCTATCAGAGCGAGCCGAGCCTACCTGGAACCCGATGAGATAGCACGCCTAGAGGAGTCAGCTGCCAACCTCAGGGATCGATTGCTTATCA